>SMYQ01000067.1 GCA_007050885.1 Candidatus Bathyarchaeota archaeon | reverse complement strand
GGATCTAAGTACTCAATAGTAGGTCCAGCAGAAACTAGAAATTTGACACCTTTTAAGTTTCTTTGGTAAAATTTCTTTATGACTGCCTCAAGGATCCTCGAAGTGGAGATCATCTTAGCTTTTCCTTCAACAATCTCAGGCTCTAATATTTGAACGCCAAGTTTCTTCAATTTGTTGATGTTGTCCAGAACTATTGGATGTTTAAACATGGAGTAATGCATCGCTGGAGCTATGAATATGGGTATTTCAGATCCTATGGCGGTTGTAGCCACTGTAGTTACTGTTGTGTCGTCGATACCTGAGGCGATTTTACCTATTGTATTTGCTGTTGCTGGAGCTATGATCACAATGTCTACTTTTCCAACCCATTCCCCAGCGAGGTGTATATGCTCTGTTTTTCCAGTTAATTCTGTTATTGGCTTATTGCCTGTTGCCCATTCCATGAGTTTTGGTCCGATAAGTTCACAAGCTGATTTTGAGAGAACAGGATATACTTCTGCCCCTCTTCTCATGAGTTCTCTGGCAATTTCTGGTGCCTCGATGGCTGCAACGCTTCCTGTAACACATAATGCAATTTTCTTGTTGAGAAGTTCTTTTCCTAAACTTCCGGTTATATCTTTTAATGGATTGTATGACAGCTTACGCATCTCATTAGATCAATTAGCCATTCATCTTGATAACGATGTTCCTAGCTATTTTTAGTTAGCTTAATGGTCGCCCAGAATCTATATATGAGGATGTTGTTCCTTGATTCAAGGAATCATATGATTGATTAAGACATAAGCAGATGATTGTTTCCAAATATTCGAAGGAACATTAATTCCACAAAATCTCAAAATGTGTATGGGTTGCTGAAGGGCATCCAAATTGAATCTCCCAAATTTATTTTTGAATTGGATAAGGTCTAAAGACGCATTTCTGATCCTATTTGTGCTTCCAATTATTGTTCTATTCATAATTGATTCAAATCACTTTATATTGGGATGGAATGAAGGTGCTGGTGGAGGTTTTCTATTTGCCTTCGTATTTCTCATTCTCGAATGGTATGATGCAAGAAATCTTCTGAAATTCAATCTAACTATTGGAAGACGTTTAGGAATAATTGTCTCTATATTCATTATTACTGGATACTTCTTTGCAATCTATGCGGCAGGTCATACAGAATTAATATCTGAGTTTGGAGCAAAATGTGGTTACACGTCTTTACCTCAGATTCTGAGTTGGACCAGAATGTGGGATTATATAATTTATGCGATATATATCGCGTCATTAATTTTCTTGGCGTTTGGTATTAGAAAGATCAAACATTTTCCTACTCCAATTGTTTTCCTATTAGGAATGGCTTTTATTCTTCTATTAGATGCGACTTTTCCTTACGGTTCAATGCAATCCCTTCAGGTTCTTATGCAACCAATACTTGCCATAACCGTTCTACTTCTCACAGCTGCAAATGTCCGAGTCGAATTAGTCGGCTCTGATAATCTTGCAGTTTGGGGTCAGAAGGGATTTCTATTCATAAACATGTATTGGCAATGTGCAGGAATCTTGAGTATGACGATATATCTGCTAGTGATTCTCATACTGATGATCAAACTGCATACTTCTCTGACTAGAAAACTCATCTATGCAGCCTTTGGTGCTCTAGGAACATTTTTTGTTAACATAATTAGAATATTTCTAATAATCTATTATGGAGCATTCATTGATGTAAATCTGCGAATGTTTCATGAATCGATAGGAGAGGTTCTATTTACTATATGGATTGTTATTTACCTGTTGATAGTTACAACTATAGAGGCTCGCAGAGCAAGAAATATCAAATCCCCTGTTGTAATCCAGTCGCTGGAAAGTTATGCTAGATAGGATTTACTCTATAACCTCTTTCTTAATTATGGCATAATTAACATCATTTAGATGAAAGGGCAACTAGACCTGCTTGTGCAACCTCTCTGTCTTGTTCAGCAGTTCCGGAACTGCAGCCGACTCCTCCTACAACTTCCCCTTTGATTAATATCGGCAAACCGCCACCAAAAATAGTAAATCTTCCCTGATTACTGACATGTATCCCAAAAGCGGGTTTTCCCGGAGATGCTACTTCAGCATACTCATGGGTGCCTTTTCTACTTCCGGCTGCTGTAAATGCCTTATTTATGGCTATGTCAATGCTTGTGATCTTTGCGCTATCCATCTTTTCAAATGCGATTAAGTTACATCCTTCATCAACGATAGCGATACTCATAGGGACACCTATCTCTTTTGCCTTGGTTTCAGATGCTGCCAGAATTATTTTTGCGCCTTCGAGTGTTAATTTAATTGAATCTTTGCATATCTCGGTTTCATCTACCAATTTACATCATAGTATCGTAAACATCCAAAGAGATAAAGCATTAACGTCCTATCTATAATGAAATGTTTCCGTATTTTTCCTGACCAAATAAACATATAAAGAGGGTTTATATCTATACGCTACTCCGAATTGGTATAAACCTGAATCAATCTTATTACAATAAGTAAGAGGAGTTCAAACAAATATTGAATATAAGAACATTCATTGTATGCATTCATAGAGGTCGTTATTCTTGGAATTATCATCCATAAAACAGCAAGATAATGCCATAAGATTCATTCTGAGCGGAGTAACATCTGCTTTTGCAAATGCAATGAGACGGACTATGATTGCAGAAGTTCCAACTATGGCTATCGATGATGTGATAATAATCGAGAATACTTCGGCCCTTTTCGATGAATTCCTAGCACATAGATTTGGACTTATCCCTCTAACTACGGATCTTGATTCCTATATTCTTCCAGAGAAATGTGATTGTAATAGTGAACTAGGCTGTAACAGATGTAGAGCCTCCTTCACAATGGAAATTGAGGCTAAAGATGAAACGATTATGGTTTATTCAGGTGATCTAAACCCTGACAATCCACTTGTAACTCCGGTCAATAATAAAATCCCAATAGTGAAGTTAGCTGCTGGACAGAAACTAAGATTAGAAGCTTATGCGAGGCTGGGGCGTGGACAGGAACATGCAAAATGGCAACCTGTTTCTGTTTGCACATACAAATATCTGCCAAAAATTTCTATTGATATGAAGAAATGCGATAGTTGCGGTAAATGTGTAAAATTTTGTCCAAAATGTATCCTCGAAATAAAAGATAACCGACTAGTGGTTAAAGATATAGAAGAATGTACTCTCTGTACACAGTGTATAAAGAATTGTCCAAAGAAATCATGTCCAATAAAGGTCGAATGGAGTGAAAAAGATTTCATCTTCAACATCGAATCTAATGGTGCATTACCAATAACTAAGATAGTGGAGCAAGCTGCAATCCAAATTGGGGAAAAAGCATCTGAATTATCAAGTTTAATTAAGAATTTGGAGTGAATAGAATACGGCTAATAAAACTAATCCGGGATTAATCGAGCTAGAAAAGTCTCTTCACAAGACGTCAAGGGAAGAGCAGACGCCAATATGGTTGGCTCTATCTAAAGCACTTAGAAAAACTAGGAAGAATATGGCAGAAGTAAACGTGGGAAGAATAGCAAGATACACGAAAGAAGGGGAAACTGTTGCTGTTCCAGGTAAAGTATTGGGAAACGGAACGATTGAACATAAAATAACAGTTGCTGCTGTGGATTTTTCCAAAGAAGCAAAGGATAAGATATTGAATGCAGGTGGCAAATGTCTGACAATCAATGATTTGTTAAAAACGAATCCTAAAGGTACCAAAATAAAATTGATGAGGTGACAGAATAACGAACAATAAATCGGTAATCATAGATGCTTCCAACTTAATATTTGGTCGAATTCTTAGTTATGCTGCGAAACAGGCTTTGGAGGGCCAAGAAGTAATAATACTAAACATTTCGAAAGCTGTAATATCTGGAGATAAAAAGAGTACCATAGCCCGTGCTAAGGTTAAATTAACGACTCGGACGCTAGCATCCCAAGATAAAGGTCCAACACATCCTCGCAGGCCAGATACTTATGCAAAACGTGCATTGAGAGGTATGTTGCCTTATAAGATTCCAAAAGGAAAGAGTGCCTACAAAAGAGTGAAAATCTATACCGATATCCCTGAAGAATATTCTGATAAAAAATATCAAAAAATCTCTACGGCAGATGCGTCGAAACTAAAATGTCGCTATATACTATTAGAGGATCTCGCGAAAGAAATAGGAGGAATATAAATTGAGTGAAAAGAAAAAAGTTATGATCATAAGTGGAAAAAGAAAAACTGCTGTAGCAAAGGCTGTATTAAGAAGTGGTGCTGGAAAAATAACTTTCAATAATTATCCCTTAAATCTAGTTAATCCCGAAACTGCCAGAATGAAACTTATGGAACCTCTAATTGTGGCAGGAGAGAAAGCAAAAAATATTGATATCAAAATAAAAGCTCAAGGAGGCGGAGTTATAAGTCAAGCAGAGGCCGCTAGAGTAGCGATCGCACGAGGCCTAATTAAATGGACGAAGAGTGCACAGCTGAAACGTGCGCTAAGAAACCAAGATAGAGCTATGTTAGCAGGTGACCCTAGACGTGCAGAATCAAAAAAGTTTGGGGGCCCTGGGGCAAGAAGAAGAAAACAAAAATCATATCGATAAGCTCAATCAAGATTATTACTAAAAAAAATGTTTAGATGAAATATCATGATAATCCCCGTTAGATGTTTCACTTGCGGTAATGTAATTGCTGATAAGTGGGAGGAATACTCAAATCGAGTCAAGGCTGGAGAGCACCCAAAAGAAATCTTGGATGAGCTGGGAATTTCAAGATACTGTTGTAGAAGGATGTTCATATCACATGTTGATGTGATCGATGACATTCTGAAGTATTACGAAGCGACGGCCAGAAAGTCCCACAATGTTTGAGGTATAAAGGTGGACAATTCCCAAATAACCCAGCTTAAAGCAAGGAAGATTTTCGACAGCAGAGGAAAAGAAGCCATAGAGATAGATGTCATAGCGTCTCGTGTATTAGGAAGATCTTCATCTCCTTCAGGTGCTAGTACAGGACGTTGGGAAGTAAGATCCTATCCAGATGGTGGAGTCAAAGAAGCAATAAGATTCGTCGAAGACATTGTTTCTCCAAAAATCGTTGGAATAGAACTTGACGTTAAGCAAATTGATCTGGTGCTTCATGAGATCGATAAATCTACAGATTTCAGTAAACTAGGTGGAAATACTGCATATGCGATATCCTTAGCGACAGCTATCGCAGGAGCAAATTCAAAAGGAGTTCCGCTTTTCAGTTATTTATCAGAATCTAATCAATCAGAGATTCCATACCCCCTTGGTAATGTTATAGGTGGAGGAATGCATGCTCGTGGGGGAAAGACAGACATCCAAGAATTCTTAGTTCTACCAACTAAATCGGAAACTTTTGCTTCAGCTGCAGAAGCTAATATGAGTGTTCATAGGAAGGTGGCTGAGCTTCTTGAAAAGAAAGGAGTTGATGTATCTGGTAGAGGTGATGAAGGTGCATGGGTTGTACCACTAGAAACAGAAAAGGCGTTAGAAATATTGTCTGAAGCTTGCAGCCGGGTTTCTGATGAAACTGGAGTGAAACTAAGAATCGGCCTTGATATGGCAGCCTCAACCCTCTGGGATGAGCAAGAGAAAGCCTACCTCTATCAAAGAGATAAAAGGAAATTTCATGAAAACGATCAAATCGATTTTGTGATTGAACTTGCAAACAAATTTCATTTAGGGTATGTTGAAGATCCTGTTCATGAGGAATCATTTGATGCCTTTTCTGAGATAACAGCCAAAATAAGTAATACTCTAATCTGTGGTGATGATCTATTCACAACGAACGTTGAAAGGATCAAGAGGGGTATAAAAGAAAAGGCAGGAAATGCAGTGATAATAAAGCCAAATCAGATTGGAACACTCACTGATGCGACACAAGCAGCGAAAATTTCTAAACAAGCAAATTATATTCCTGTGGTCTCTCATAGGTCAGGAGAGAGCTGTGGCTCCGAGATCTCACATCTGGCAATAGCGCTAACAGCTCCTGTAATAAAACTTGGAGTATTAGGTGGAGAAAGAATGGCAAAGATCAATGAATTGATAAGGATCGAAGAAATACTCGGTGAAGAAGCTAAAATGGGCAAAATAGGAATCTAGGTGATATAATGAGCACTATAGAAAGAGAGGAAATGCCAAAGGCAGAGAACCTTCTACAACCTCTAGAAGAGTTACTTGCAGCAGGCCTTCACATCGGAACGAGAGTGAAGACAGGTGATATGGAGAAACACATATTCCGGGTCAGACCAGATGGTCTTTTCATACTTAACATTGGCAAAACAGATGAAAGGATTAGATTGGCAGCGAAGTTTATCAGCAGATTTGATCCTTCGAGGGTTGTTGTGGTATCTTCAAGACTTTATGGTAGAACTCCAGTAGAAAAATTCTGTGAGTTGACCAGGAGTCTAGCTATAGTTGGACGGTTTATGCCCGGAATCATTTCGAATCCTCTTCAACCAAGACATACTGAACCACAACTTGTCATCGTAACAGATCCAAGAGCTGATTTTCAAGCGATCAAAGAATCCTCAGTAGCTGGAGTTCCTGTAGTCGGACTTTGTGATACCGATAATTCACTGAGTGGTGTTGATCTTGCTATTCCTGTAAATAACAAAGGTAGGAAAGCTCTTGCAATGGTCTTCTGGCTTCTTGCAAGACAAGTCCTTAGGGAAAGGGGCGAGATATCTTCAGATAGTGAAATTTCTCCAACAGTCGACGATTTTGAAACAAAGCTCACAGCTATAACTCCAAAATATGGGTCTGAAGATTGAAAATTCGGAAGCCAGCCCAAGCCGGTATGTTCTATGCGGGATCGGCGGCTTCACTAAAAAGAGAATTAGAAAACTGTTTCAAGCACAAGCTTGGTCCAGGAAAGTTACCTAATGGTGAATCAATCTCTCAGAATAGAATCGTGACTTTGGTTTGTCCACATGCTGGATACATGTATTCTGGTCCTGTTGCTGCAACAGGCTATTATGAGCTAGCAGGTTATAAAAAACCTGATAATATCGTAATCATTGGGCCCAATCATACGGGAATGGGAAGTGCTATTTCCTTGATGAATAGAGGCAAATGGTCTACGCCATTAGGTGAAATTCAAATAAATACTGATTTGGCAGACTTAATAATTGAAAATTCAGAAATTGTAGATGTGGAGGAAGAAGCTCACATTTACGAGCATTCAATTGAAGTACAACTGCCATTCCTCCAATATCTATACAGGAATGATTTCTCATTTGTACCGATTTGTATGATGATGCAAGACCTCGAAACAAGTCGAGAATTAGGTGAAGCAATTCATAAAGCCTCAAATGGGGTATCCGCTATTATAATTGCATCAACTGATATGACTCATTATGAGCCACATAATGTGGCAACTAAGAAAGATATGAATGCTATTCGTGCAATAGAAAATCTGGATGAAAATGAACTTGATGAGGTTGTTCAGTCCGATTCTATCTCCATGTGTGGAATTGGACCTGTAATATCTTCAATAGTCTATTCAAAAAAAGTTGGGGCGACTACAGCCACACTCTTATCATATAACACTAGTGGCGATATCTCAGGAGATCTATCGTCTGTAGTTGGATATGCAGCTATTTCTGTTAAAGTATGACTTTTGAATTGCGAGAGATTCTCAATTGATAACTGCTACTGCTCCTGCCAAAGTTATTTTGACGGGAGAACATTTTGTCGTACATGGTCAACCGGCTCTAGCTGCGGCAATTGATATTTATTCAAAAGTTACTGTCAGATCAAATATACCAAAAGTTATTGAGATATCGTCTTCCGCTCTGGGAATTACAAGTAAATTTTCAATAAAACAATTAGAAAAAAAATCAAATCAGATATCTAATGACGGAGTCATGGACCCGTTAAAGCGTATTGTAGAAAAAATTTTGCAGATGGCGGGAGAAATTGATCGTGGTCTAAAAATTCAAATAGATTCAAAAATTCCTGTAGGAGTCGGTCTAGGATCTTCAGCGTCAACTGCCGTTTCCACAACTATGGCAGTTACTCGATATCTAAATCTCGAATTAGAAAAGAATGATATATTTGAGATAGCCTCAATCCAAGAAAAGTTAATTCATAAAAAGCCTTCAGGTATAGATTGCATTACAGCAACTTATGGCGGAGTTATTTTTTTTAAAATTGGCAAAGTTCCTGAATATCTTAAACCAAATAACAGTATCAATATTGTGATAGGCGATACCAGAAGTAAAAGATCCACTGGAGATCTAGTTACTAAGGTAACTCAACGTGTAAATCTAGGTGACGGAGAAATTAGACGAATAAGCAAATCTGCCGGGAAACTGACTATGGAGGCGGTAAAATCTTACAGGGAAGGCGATTTTGATAATCTAGGTAAGTTAATGAATAAAAACCAAAAATTCCTCCAAGAAATTGGTGTATCAACTGTCCAACTTGATCGATTAGTAAATATCGCACAACAGGCAGGAGCATTGGGGGCAAAATTAACTGGCGCTGGAGGGGGAGGATGTATGATAGCTCTATGTCGACCCGACAATAAATACAAAGTCGCTAATGCTATAGAAAATGCAGGTGGTATATCCTATATTGTTTCAATTAATAATACAGGTGTAACAAGTGAAAATCTTTCTACATAAACGTAAATATCATTGTTCTCCAAAATGAGTTCAAATTTAATATTGGCTTAACTTGGGAAGATAAGTGAATGAAAATAGAGAAGAGAAAAAAAGATCATTTGGAAATATCTATCAAAGAAAGTGTCATTTCAGATACTAGTGCAGGATTCGAAGATATTACTTTGATCCATCAAACACTTTCAGAACTTGATTTGTCTGATATAGATACCTCACTTAGAATTTTTGAACGCATGCTTGAGGTGCCACTAATAATTGAGTCAATGACAGGAGGGACCACTAAGGCAATTAAGGTAAACAAGATGCTCGCCTTGTGTGCTGAACAATATGGTTTGGGAATAGGTGTTGGAAGTCAAAGAGCAGCCATTGAAAATCCAAACTTGAAAAAAACTTATCGTGTGGTTAGAGATTTCGCTCCCAACGCTTTGGTTTTCGCTAATATTGGTTGTCCACAGCTTTCAAAGAATTATGATGTTGAACAAGCAAAGATGGCTATAGAAATGGTAGAGGCAGATGCTTTGATGATACATTCCAATCCACTTCAGGAATCGGTACAGTTCGAAGGTGAACCAAATTTTACTGGGGTACTTTTAAAAATTCAAGAAATATGTTCCAATTTGGAAATCCCAATAGTCATTAAGGAGACAGGATCTGGAATTTCTGCAGAGATGGCTCAACTCATAGAGAAAGCAGGTGTAAAAGGTATCGATGTTGCAGGACTAGGTGGAACCAGTTGGTCTCTAGTAGAATATTTCAGAGCTATAAAAGCAGGGAGAACAATCCAAAAGAGATTAGGAAATACTTTCAGAAATTGGGGAATACCCACTTGTGTAAGCCTTGTAGAGGCAACAAAAAAAACTAATCTAATAGTGATTTCATCAGGAGGCTTGAGGACTGGACTAGACATAGCCAAATCAATAGCACTTGGAGCTTCAGCTGGAGGCATGGCATTGCCTATACTAAAGGCGGCTACTCAGGGCTACAAATTTCTTAACGAAATGGTGGAAGCTCTAATTCAAGAATTGAGATTAAGCATGTTTCTTGTAGGTGCCAAGGATGTTAGTATGCTGCGAAAAGTGCCCTTGATAGTTAAAGGTGATACAGCCAATTGGCTGAATGAAAGAGGATATTCTACTAAAGAATATGCACAAAGAACACTGGTAGATTTATCATAAAATGATTAAATTGGAGATTATTAGTTTTTTATTAATTAACCGCTAATAGATCATGTTTATGGGCGTATGAGGTATGAAAAAAAGTTCTCAGCTATCAGGCTTCTACAAACTCTCTCTAAATGAACGGATTAATATTCTAAAGGATTTTGCTTCTCTAAATGATGAAGAAGTTAAAGCTCTACAGACAACAGGTTCATTAAATGCCGAACTTGCAGATCGAATGATAGAGAACGTTATAGGTGTTATACCCGTCACTTTAGGAATTGCGACTAATTTTCTTATCAATGGAAACGACTATCTCATCCCAATGGCGATTGAGGAACCTTCAGTTGTTGCTGCTGCCAGCAATGCGGCAAAAATGGCAAGAACAAAAGGCGGATTCACTGCTAGCTGCACAGATCCAATTATGATAGGTCAAATACAGGTACTAAATATTCAAGATCCATATGGCGCGAGAATGTCAATAATCTCCAATAAAGAGAGGATTTTGAGAAAGGCAAACGAACAGGATCCGATCCTAGTATCAAAGGGTGGAGGAGCTAAAGACGTACGATGTAAGGTTCTAAAAACGATCGTTGGTAATATGGTAATTATTGAGTTGCTTGTAGATTGTAGAGATGCAATGGGAGCGAATGCGGTAAATACAATGGCTGAAGCCGTAGCCCCTACCATTGAAGAAATCACAGGAGGAGAAGTACGCCTTAGAATAATTTCAAATCTGGCCACTGAAAGACTTGCGAGAGTAAAAGCAACTTTTTCTAAAACAGCTATTGGAGGAGAAGCGGTAGTAGATGGAATAGTTGAAGCTTACCACTTTGCACTTGCAGATCAATATCGCTGTGCAACTCATAATAAAGGAATAATGAATGGTATAACAGCGGTTGTTTTGGCCACGGGTAACGATACAAGGGCCGTTGAAGCTGGGGCTCATGCCTACGCAGCAATTCAAGGAAGCTATTTGCCTCTTAGTACTTGGGAAAAAAATAAGGCAGGTGATCTTGTTGGAACAATAGAGCTTCCTATGGCGGTTGGACTTATAGGTGGTGCGACAGCCACACATCCAATAGCGAAAATCTCAGTAAAAATTCTCGGTGTTAGTACCGCGATAGAACTTGCTCAAATCATAACCTCTGTTGGACTTGCTCAAAATTTTGCAGCACTAAGAGCTTTAGCGACTGAGGGCATTCAAAGAGGTCATATGACACTACATGCCAGAAATGTTGCGACTATGGCTGGAGCTGAAGGTGATATGATAGACAAGGTAGCCGCTATAATGGTTAAAGAAAGAAAAGTTAGAATGGATCGTGCAAAAGAAATCGTTGAAGAGATTGGTCAAAAGTCTAATTAGCACTTGAGCCAAATATTCTTTTCAGACAGTTATTTAATGTAAATACTTCCGGCGATGAACGCTAGAAGACCAAAAAACATCCATATCAACACTTTTCTCTTTGTCTGTTCTGCATATTCCATGTCATATTTCCTTGTTAAAAATATACTTGAGCTAACAAATCCAATGTCAGACACTAGAACAAATGGAATGTAGGCCATACTGACAATCCCAAGAATTGGTGGCACAAAACTAACTCCAACTGCAATAACGTACAACATCGCTGCAACAATAGATGCTTTCCTTGGTCCATGCATAACAGCAATTGTCTTGATTTTTTTTTCGCGATCACCATCTAAATCCATTATACCTTTAGTCACTTCTCTGCCTAGATTTGAGATGAACGCCATTAATGAAAAAAGCACCAAGAGATATGTTACTCTACCGACGGCAGCACCTCCAAAAATAAACGGTAATCCAATGCATATACTAACCAAAATGTTTCCGAAAAATCCTGTTTTTTTTCCTCTTGTATTATAATATAACATGAGAGTCAATGCGAAAGATGCCACCGCTAAACTATATGCATTGATTAATGCTGCAGCAATTATTCCTATGAACCCCGAGATAATGCTAATTAAAATTGCTTCCCTTGGCGTTATTATTCCTGATGGTATTGGTCTTTTTGGACAGTTAATTTTATCGATTTCAAGGTCATAATAGTCGTTCATTGACATGGTACTGGCCATTAGGAAAGCTGCAGAAAAAAAACCAAGAATTGCATTACTAAAGCTAGGTAATATTCCCAATGCGATATATTGACCGGCTATTACAGCGAAGCCGATCATAAAACAATTTATTGGTCTAATTAATGTAAAACCACCTTTAAGTTTTAATAAGTAATAAGTCATCAATTATCTTCCAACTAAAATTCAATCTATTGCTGTTATAATCTGTTTTTTAATATTTGATCTTCTATAAGGATAAATAACAGCTACTAATTTGTGATACGCAAAGTATCTAATGAGAAAATTAGAGCCTTCATAATAAATGAATTAATATCGCCAATTTATATGAATCCTTAAACCAGAGTGAAAAGAAGGATTTCGGGTTAGCAGATTATTTCCAAATGATTCTTTGAATATGAGATGAGAAAAATGGTTGGGAAGGTTGAGAGGTATCTACTTGATAAAATTGCACGAAACGGTGCGATTCATCTCTCGTTGATTGATCCTCAGAATGTTACTCCTGAAAAAGCTTGTGAACTTGCAAATAAACTTCAAGAGATGGGTTCTTCAGCAATTATGGTGGGAGGAAGTACGGTTGTATCCCAACGTGAACTTGATGAGATAATTAAATCGATAAAGAACAATGTCAGTATCCCAGTAATATTGTTTCCAAATGGCATAGCTGGAATAAGCGAATATGCAGATGCCATTTTCTTTAGTTCTTTGATGAATTCTATTAATCCGTACTACATCACAGGAGCACAAGCATTAGGTGCTCCGTTAGTGAAACGTTATGATCTTGAGGTTTTACCAATGGGATATATCATAGTTGGTTCGAATACTGGTGCTGCAGGGTTTGTTGGTCAAGCTCTTCCTATACCTTCAGATAAACCCGAGCTTGGATCAATGTATGCTCTTGCTGCAGAGTATCTTGGAATGCGTTTCGTATATTTGGAAGCAGGTTCGGGCTCGAAAATACCCGTTTCTAAAGATATGATTTCTCTAGTTAGAAACTCTGTTGGGATAAAGGTCATAGTAGGTGGTGGAATAAAAACTACCCAACATGCTCGGGAAATTGTAAATGCTGGCGCTGATATCATCATAACAGGTACTTTGATTGAAGAATCCTCTATCAAAAATACAGAAAAATTGGTCAAGTATTTAGAAAAGATCTAAAATATCATCGAGGTACCTCAGTGTGAATCATCCCAGTGTTCATTTTATAGGTAGGATGCTACCGTACTATAAATTTGTACGAATTCTGGCTTTTCCATCGATGTCGATCCTTCTGTTTCAACTTTTTGTTACTGCAACCCTCGGTTGTTTGTTAGCCTTCTTTCTCGTTAATCCAGTATTATCATCGGCTCTTCACGGCGTTGTTTTCGGTATTTTTGTGTTTTTCATACCTTCAGTATCATTAGATATCATTGCTTCATGGATTCTTCTGAAAGACGATCCTCCATTTTCCTTTAGAAGATTTCTCGCCCTTTCCCTTCTTTCTTGTGCGATTTGGATTTTGATTATCATTCTAGGAGGAATAGCCCATAGTCGATTAGGTATTTTTCATTTTCCTCAAGACCCTTTCTTATTTGGCTTGTTTACAATTATGCCTCTAAGATCAATTGTTGTATTCTCATTATCATCGAAGTCCAACCTGCACAAGATTATCTTCTCACTTCTTCAACCATTGATTTCTATATTGATGGCTAGCTTCCTAATGATATTCGAATTAATTGTTATATTAGAAGCATTAATTCTAGCAGTTACTCTTTCGATAATTCCTTTGATGTTCTTACTTAGATTAATCGAGTGGCAAGGAAAAAGAATCATCAAAGTTTCTCCTTTGAGGATATTCAAAGCGTTCCTCGTCGATTGGCTTGATAGGAAAAATGAAATGTTTGAAACTTTTTTGAAAGAGATCGGAACTGAAAGCGAAATAGAAGTGACACTTATTCGATTTGATAGCAAACGCAGAAGTGAGACGAAAGGAATAATTGCTATATCCAATTTTCATCCGGGACCATTTCTTAATGTTGGGAGTAGTATGCTACCATGTTTGATCCAGAATAAATTTGAAACAAAGAACATTGCAGTTTTTGTACCTCATGGAATATCTGGTCATGAAAACAATCTGGTCTCTCAAGAGGATAATGCAAAAGTGATTTCTACAATCAAAATCATGTTAAGAGATTGTGAACCAAGTAATGTGGTCTCTACTTTCAAAACAATCGAAGTGGGATCAGCAAAAGTTAATTCTCAAATTTTCGGAAAATGTCTACTGCTAACACTTACTCAGTCGCCTAAAGATATGGAAGATATACCGATTGAATTAGGTAAAGAAATTGAATCGAAGGCAAAAAACAAATTTAAACATGTAGGAATAATTGATTCACACAATTGCATTAATGACGCGAGAATGTTTGTTGAAGAGGAGTTAAACGATCTAAGATCTGCTGCATACCAAGCCATAGAATCCTCGAGCGCCACCGAAAAAAAGGTCGAAATGGGGGTTGCTAAACACAATTTTGAAAATATCGATCCGAGGCAAGGCGTTGGTCCTGGCGGAATGAGAGTATTCTTATTCAAGAATTTTGATCAATTGATAGCATACATAATTATCGACGCAAATAATATGATTAAAGGGCTGAGAGAAAAAATTCTTACTTCTTTAAATGAAATAGGAATTAATGGAGGTGAGATAATGACTACTGATACACATGTAGTCAATGGTCTCGTACGTGCAAAATTAGGTTATTATCCATTTGGGGAGATGTTGAATCAAGATAATATTGTGGATTCAATTAAAAAGACTGTTAAGGACGCCCAAGAAAACTTGGAGGAGGTAACTATATGTTCGTCTTCCAAAAACGTTAGTGTAACCAGTTTAGGATCGCGGTCTCTTGAAAACCTCACCTCATTTATGTATAATATTGCGCGGTTAGTTGTGAGATATATGGGAATACTTCTCTTAGTCTCCAATTTGATAGGTCTAGCGCTTTTCATTTGAGAGGTCACAATATTGCATGCCCATTATATGCAGCTCCCCCGAGAGGTCATAATCGGAACAAAAATTATTGAAAAACTTGGTCAAATCTGTGAGAAATTTGGATTCAATAGAAAAGTTCTCATAATTAGGGGTACAAAGATGGGTGGTTTACTTGAAAAAGAAATTGATCAAATATTTGATAAATATTCTATTTCTACAGACTACTTTACTTCAAAGAACTCGACAATAGAATCTGTTCGATCAGCTGAAGATATTATCGCTGAAAAAAGACCCTCTGTAGTGATAGGTGTGGGAGGGGGAAAAGTCATTGATGTTGCTAAACTATCTTCAGCAAACAGGAAGTTACATTTCATTAGTGTTCCGACTGCAGCTTCACATGATGGTATAGCAAGTTCTCAAGCTTCAATTAAGGGACTTGAAAAACCATATTCACTTGGTGGTCAAGCTCCTATAGTTATACTAGCAGATATTTCACTCATCTCAAAATCACCATACCGATTGTTGGCAAGCGGTTGTGGAGATGTCGTGGCAAAGTATACTGCCGTGCGTGACTGGAAATTAGGTTATCGAGTCAAAGGTGAATATTATGGTGATTATGCGGCAGAACTAGCGTTAATGAGCTCTAGACTAGTTATGAAAAATGCTGCGATTATTAAGTCTGTCAGCGAAGAAGCAGTTAGAACAGTTGTTGAAGCTCTAATAAGTTGTGGTGTAGCTATTAGCATAGCAGGCAGTAGCCGGCCTTGCAGTGGCTCTGAACACATGTTCAGCCATGCACTATCTATGATAACCTCTAATGCCACCTTCCACGGTGAACAATGTGGTGTAGGTGCAATTATGAGTGCCTATCTTCAAAAGGCGAATTGGAGACTTGTAAGGAATGTATTGAAAAAGATTGGAGCTCCAACTAATGCATCTCAGTTGGGAGTTGAAGAAAAACACATAGTAAAAGCTCTAACGATGATACACCAAATTCGACCTGAGAGATACACCATATTTGGGGATAAGGGAATAACAGTTCGACAAGCAGAAAGACTGGCAAAGAGATCCAAAGTTATCTCTTGAACAATAGTACTGCTTCAAATGTATAGCTATGTGCTAGCTAAAGTCTCTGTGCTTCGTACACCTTTCATGCTGTTTATTTCAGCAGTAATGGTTTTGAGCTCTTTGTATTCTGATACATTCATCAATGCAACGATGTCCCATCGGCCATAAACCATATATGCCTTTTTAACTTGAGAAAATTTCTTTACTTCTGATAAAGTGTCCTCGATTCTAGTGGGAATTGTTTTTATGAGGACGTAAGCACTTAGCATATCTATTGTCCCTCCATTTTCATTTCCGGTAATGTTTCTGTAAATACCACTCCGCCCATTTTACCCATCTTCATTACTGTTCTTCCTAGGCTATCATAATCTGGTACTTCGATTTCAACCACAACGTCATATCTTCCTAGTACAGCTATTACATTTTTTGTTTCACTAAATTGCTTCATGCGATCAACGACTTCATCAAATCGTCCTCTCTCAGTCCTAATCAGAATACATGCCGAGATCATTTGTCTTCTACTCTATCGTCACTCAACCAGTATAAAACCACTTTCCTCAATATTATATTAACGGCTAAAATAAATTTTAGGTTATTAAATCAAATGAATTGATTTTTTTTCTTGTCTTTAGAATATCTCCATAATAAAATGTTTAGATAATGACCCAAAAACTATAGTTTCATAGTCAAAGAAATATTATAGGAAATGAGGGAATCTCATTGAATCAAAAGAAATCTTCAACATTGCTTTTTGTAACAAGCAATCCTAACAAAACATTAGAAGTCAGAAAAATATTAAACAAGAATGGAATATCTTTCCAACATAAAGATACTGCTTATCAAGAAATTCAATCGAGCTCATTGAAAACTATTGCCACAGAAAGTGCAAGATATCTCTATGAACAATTAAAAACTCCACTCTTTCTTGAAGACTCAGGCCTTTTTGTTGAACAGCTGAGTGGATTTCCTGGGCCTTATTCCTCATATGTTTACAAAACAATAGGCAACTCTGGAGTTCTAAAGTTAATGTCCAATGTCAATGATAGAACTTCGAGATTTGAATCTGTTGTGGCTTATGCAGAGAATATTGATGATATACATCTATTCTCTGGTATTGTTTTAGGAAGAATCGCTGATAAGAAGAGAGGGAAAGGGTGGGGATTTGACCCCATCTTTATTCCTAAAAATTGTGATGAGACGTATGCTGAGATGGGAATAGAATCAAAACAACGAGTCTCTCATAGATACTTTGCTTTTACAAAATTCTCTGATTGGTTTAAAACTCGTGGCTAAGAATCATGTGTGTCTCTCGCCTGAATATCTTCCTCTATCCTCTATTTCCTTAACTCTATCAAGAATTTTCCTCACGAGTTTTTTCTTCATAACCTTGGTATAGCCATTAATGATAGACTTCATACATATATTGGAAAATTCATAATGGGTGCTTTCGAGAGCTCTCTTCATCAGATGAATATCGACGCCTCTATCTTCGTTATCTTGTGAGTGAAAACTAAGACCGAAATCTATTAAGAAAATCTTTTGATCTCTCGTTAATATGATGTTAGAAGTTGTAAGATCTCCGTGTATTAGTCCTGATCTATGAAGAAGACCTATCTTCATCCCTATATCTTGGCATATTCTGTTTAGATCTACATGGTTCAATTTTTCAAAGTTCTCTTTTATTCTGATACCTTCTATATATTCAATCACTATTTTTGCTTCTTTTTCGTCGACAAAATAAATCGTAGGGGTGGGTACTGATGTTTTCTTTGCTTCATGAAGAATTTCTGCTTCACGTATCGTGCGCGAGGTTCTTAACTTAAGATCAAGTTTAGGATGTCGATAAGGTTTTGGGACTCTCATCTTGATGATGACTTTCCTATCATACCATTCATCAAGATACAGGTTTGCTTCAGCGCCCCTTTTGTATAGAATGATCTTCATTACCTCCAGGAAACATCTACTTGATCAAGGCGCCATCTTGGCTTTACAATGCTATCATCGATTTTTACAGTTATTCCATTTTGAAAAGCTAATATTCCATTCCAAGCTATTTGCACACCTGAATCTCCAGTATATTTTCTATCTACAACATGAAATTCTGCATTTTGCTGTTTAGAAATAGATTCAAGCATTAATTGAAATTTTTTGTTTGCTGCAACTCCGCCGGTTAGAAGCAGTTCATTTTTTTCAGTATGAGCTAAGGAGCGTTCGGTAGCTTCAGTCATCATTGAGAATGCAATCTCCTGAAGAGAGAAACAAAGATCTTCTAATGGAGTTCCTTTATCGTATTCACGCAATGCTGCAGATAATAAGCCGGAATAGGCTACGTCATTTCCTTTTACCGTATATGGTAAATCTATTAACTGACCTCCTTTTGCCGCCATTTTTTCAACTTCTGGTCCGCCGGGAGTGGCCAATTTTGTCGATCTAGCAAACATATCAAACAAATTCCCAAGAGTAATGTCCTCTGTCTCTCCATAGATGCGCCATCTCTTACCTCCAAAAGCAGATATGGCAGTATGTCCTCCTGAAACAAGTACCACCAAAGGGTCTTCTACACTTGTAGTCAATATTCCAATCTCGATATGGGCTAGAGCATGATTAATTGGTACTAGTGGTTTGTTGAGATACGTTGCAAGCGCTCGTGCAACTGTTGCGCCAACTCTCAAACACGGACCTAAGCCAGGTCCACAAGAAAATGCGATGATGTCTATGTCATTTACATTCTTTCCTGCGTTTTTTAGTGCTTTTAGAATTACACTGTGAGCTTTATTGTTATGATGTTGAGCAGCCTCACTTGGATGGATGCCTCTTCCATGATGAGGAATGTAGATTTCCCTGACATCAGAACAGATTTCTCCATTATCACTAACTATGGAGGCTCCAAATGTATGTGCTGTGGACTCAATGCCCAGACAATTAAGTTGCTTTATCTGCCTCATTGGTTTCATCAACTTTCAAGATCAATAGATTCATTTCAACGTTTCTGGAAAGATTAAAGTAAACGCATTCTTACAATAGGTAGCCACTCAAATTTTGAGATGAGATGTATTGGGCACTCCACCTATTCAACCCGAAATCAACATTGGGACTCTTGGCCATGTCGACAATGGGAAAAGTACCTTAGTACAAGCTATGACAGGTATATGGACTGCGAGGCATTCTGAAGAACTTAGAAGGGGTATAACAATTAGAATAGGTTACGCAGACGCTCAATTCTTGAAATGTCCTTCACACCGTGGGGCTGCTGCATATACTGCTAAAAAGGAATGTCCTATCTGCGGAGAAGAAGCAAAATTCCTTAGAAATGTGAGTTTCATAGACTGTCCAGGACATCATAGTCTAATGGTAACGATGTTATCAGGAGCCGCTCTTATGGATGGCGCACTTTTTGTCGTTGCTGCAGACGCCAAATTTCCTCAGGCTCAGGATAGAGAACATTTACTTGCTGCTGAGATGGCTGGCATTAAAAAGATGATAATCGTCCAGAATAAAATAGATGTTGTTGATCGTAAGCGTGCCATAGATAATATGAAAGAAATTAATAAGTTCATCAAAGGGCGACCTGCTGAGAAAGCTCCAATAATACCTGTCTCAGCTCAACATGGTGTAAACATCGATTTGCTAATAGAATCCATAGAAAAAGAACTTCCCACACCCAAGAGAAACCCATCAGCCACACCTCAAATGTATGTTCTACGATCATTCGACATAAATAAACCGGGTACAAAGGCTGAAGGACTCCGTGGTGGTGTCGTAGGTGGTTCAATTGTCCAAGGAGCCTTCAAACGAGGTGATAAGATCGAAATAAGACCAGGACTGAGGGTGGAGAGTGGCGGTAAGACTTCTTTCAAACCAATTTACGCTGAGATTCGGAGCCTGTATGTGAGTGATGGTGAAGTTAAAGAAGTCGGTCCTGGTGGATTAGTCGGTCTTGGGACTTCATTATGTCCCTCAGTAGTAAAGGCGGATAGCCTTGTCGGAAGCATCATTGGAAAAGAAGGAAATTTGCCTCCGGTCTTAGATAAGGTAGCTTTAGATGTAGAATTATTTGAGAAAGCGGTTGGTACTGAAGAGCTGGTGGCTGTTCAGAAGATAAGAACTAATGAACCTCTGGTGCTTAATGTTTCCACTGCTGTTACAGCGGGAGTCGTTACGTCCGCACGTGAACATATTGTTGAAATCGCTCTCAAACGCCCCATTTGTGCGGCTCAAAACTTCAAAGCTGCTATTAGTAGAAGAATAGGAGACAGTTGGCGACTTATTGGTTATGGGACCTTCAAGTGAGCTAATTGCCTTATAGAGTAATCTTGGACTCAAATTTCCTTTTTCATGTGGTCAGTACAAAATTGGATATTTTTTCAGAGATAGAGAATCTAATTCCAGGACGTGTTCAATTCTGTATTGCTGACCTAGTAAGAAGGGAACTTGTGAACCTTTCCTTTAAAAAGTCTGAGGTTGGCAGAAAGGCCAAATTTGCTTTAAGACTTGTTGATAAATGTGATAATGTCAAAATAGAATCGAAAGATTTAGAAAATGTTGATGATGCACTAGTTAGATTCGCAGGAAACAATGAGGTCATAGTAGCAACATCAGATAAGGAACTCAGGCATAGGTTAAGAGATATAAACGTGCCAGTAATCTATGTAAGGGGTCGCTCCCGAGTTGAGCTAGAGGGATTTCCAGTAAAATGTCGTGGTTAGTTAGCGACTTCACAATAATGGGGTTGAATTAGATTAATGTTCAGAGTATTGACAATGGAAGATATAGTGAGAATTCCGCCAGAGAAATTCGGCGGTGCAATAAAAAGGGTTGCCAAAGAACAAGTCAGACTAAAATATGAAAATATGATAGATGAAGAGTTAGGATATGTTATATCGGTAGTAGATGTTAACGTAGCACCAGTTGGCAGAATTCTACCTGGTGATGGCTCGACCTATCATAAAGTCAAGTTTCAACTTTTAACTTTCTATCCTGAATTACAGGAAATAGTTATGGGTGAAATTGTTGAAATCACAGATTTTGGTGCATTCATTAGGATTGGACCTGAGGATGCTCTTGTTCATGTTTCACAGATAATTGATGATTTTATCAGTTTTGATGAAAAACATGGAGTTTTATCTGGTAAGGAGACTCATAGGACACTTAGCAAAGGAGATCGTGTGAAAGCTCGGATTATTGCTGTGGGGTTCCCCAAGGGGGGAGTTAGTGGGAAGATTGGCCTAACTATGCGTCAGCCATTTCTAGGGAAGTTTGAATGGATTGAGGAGGCCTTGAAAAAAGAAAAAGAAGAGAAGGATTAGGATTGGTAAAGGAGAAAGCATGTAGGAACTGTCGTTTTATAAGTATGGGTAATATCTGTCCAAACTGTAAGTCCTCCAATCTGAGTGATGATTGGTCAGGCTTGATCGTAATAATTAATCCAGAGAAGTCAGAAATCGGAAAAAAAATTGATGCGAAAAGTCCTGGAAAATATGCTATTCGGGTTCGGTAAAGTTTAGCTTGATTTCATAGTATCACTTCGGAAGGGAGTCAAGTTTGACTAGGTTAATCCTAACTCCTGAACTTAGAGCTTTACTAAAGTCACCTATGGGCGAACTTTTGACTGGTGACGAAGAGCAGAATATGAAGAACCTCAAGAAAATTGTTAAGCAAGAGAATTCTCCAAGAGTCATATGTGTAGGGGATGCAGTTTCAAGAAATGCGATAAAAGCTGGAGAGGATTCTTGGATTAAGATAGTCGATGGGAAAGAGATGCGCATGGAAACGGGCTTGGATGGTTTTCATGGAAGTCGAATGTTTCTTGTCGAAAATGAACCTGGAACTATAAGTCATATAGCATGGGAAACTGTTTCTGAGGCAATAAAACATAAAGGGTCTATATTGATTGTTAAGGGAGAAGAAGATCTACTTACTTTGCCAGCTATCTTGGAAGCCCCGAAAAGATCAATCGTAATTTATGGCCAGCCTCCAAAAGCCGGAATAATTGTTGTGAGGGTGAATAACGAAAGTGTAAAACTTGCGAATTCAATGATTGATGCTATGATTTGTGATTCGGATTAAGATTGAGATTTAATGTAATCTGTGAAATTGCAGGATCCGCATGTCCAACGTTGTTTCGTTTTAGTATGGTGTGCCATTATGTTGCCGCACCTTGGACATTTTCTATTTTTTAGTTTAATGTTTTTCTTTTCATAGCTATAGTCGTATAGTGTACCTAAACTAGGTCTAGTTTTTTTGGGTTTTTTTTCTACTTTCTCGCTCAATCTGGATCACTGGTTATTTCTATTCTCTTATTTTTTGGTTTTACCCTTTTCTGGAGTTTTAGCTGGTTCTGGTTTTTCTTTCTTTGTTTCTTCAGGTTTGGCTTTAGATTCTTCTTTTGGTTCTGGTTTTTCTTTCTTTGTTTCTTCAGGTTTGGCTTTAGATTTTTTAGCTTCACGTTTATCGGGTGGCAAATTTCTTGTACTAATATATTTAGGAAGAATTTCATCTGCCAATTCTTCGCTTTCGTATATTTCTGCTTGGCAAACAGAACTATCTGAACCAGTCTTTCCTTCGATTTTAATTATGTATAGGTTTTGAGGTTTTTCCTTAAGCTGGGAAGCTAAGAAATCCCTAATAGCTATCCTGTCTGGCGTTCCTCCTTTTTCATGGGTGATCTCTACTTTGATTTCCTTTCGTTTTAATACTGGATTATTTTTTTCATAAATCATCTTTGTCTTCATTTCAACTCTTACCTTTGTTTTCTTTCTGGGAGTCTGAACTTTTCATACTTGATTCTGGTTCTATTATTGTGAGATTTACCTGATATGTCTCCTCAGTGATCATTCGCCCTCGGACAAGTTTTCTCTCTCTTTGAGCCTTCTTTGCCTTGAATCCGATGCCTCGTGTGAGGATTATCTGTTTTTTTCCTCCACCATGGACGTCAGCTCTTTGTGGTATACCGTCTTTATCGCTTGCTCCAGTGATCATAACTTTTTTTCCACTTATCCCTATAGTTGAACCGTCAACTGTTTCGCCTATTGCTCTTCCAAGAAGTGGTTTTGCCTTGGGGCCTTCTAATTCTGATGTAGATGCTTTTCCAGTCTTTGGTTCAGCTACATTCAATTTGAATTTTGCCATCTAATATCGACTCTTTCAATAGAGTATTTTACTACGCTTGTTGACCACCATATTAATCTGTCGTGTGTATGAAAATGAGCTTATAATATGTTGTTTCTCTACATGTTCCATAGGGGATCTTGTTTTCGCATTATCTCTATTATCTCATCAAGCATTTGCAATTCGTCTGGTCTTAACTCATTCCTTAGTCTTTTTGATAGTTCTCGAGCTGAATGTTCGGGAACTGCGGTGTAGAGAATGTCCTTTTCAAATATGTTTCTGTTTATTACTGCTTTATCTACTGAAACAGCTACTTGCATTCCAGAAGTTGATTCGTCAATGTCTTGACCTTTATCTTGTAGTCTTAGAACTACTCCGATTTTCTTTCCATCTTTGTTGATTAGAGGGTAATTCTTTTTCATCGTTCCACCTAATACCTCGACACCGAAAATGGCGGGTTTGCTGTGCCTGAAAACATAACCTGGGAGAATACGCATTTTTCCCGGTCTAATATGTTGATCTAATTCCATCTTTGCTCTTGAGGCTCTTTCAGTTTCCGCCCATCTCATATAGCCATCAAGAAGATCGTAAATGATTTGTTTCTGGATAATCGGGATATTCCTTTTTGTGGCTTCTTCTTTTGCATCGGGTAGAAGTTTAACATTGAATCCTAAGACTACTCCTAAGATAGGATCTTTCCCTCTTACTATCTCTGTCTCAATGATATCTCGTTTTGAAATGTCCCCTACATCAGCAAGTCTTATAGTTATTCCAGAATTAACAAGAGAAGCTATTATTGCTTCAAGTGCTCCGAGAGTATCTGTTTTTAGTACGATACCATTTTTATCAGTCTCTATTCGCAGTCTTTGAAACTCTTCTTTAACTAAAGCTGTATAATTTTCTGGAGATTCATTCGGTGGTATCGAATATATTGAAGAACCAGCAATTGCTTTCTCCAAATCAGGGGCGACTATCTTAATTCCAGCAGCTGCTTTCACATTATCTACATTTGAAAACTTGTCTCGTGGATCTCTTATCTCATCTAGAGGTTTAGGAACCAAAATAGCTCTGATACTAGTGATTATTGGTCCATCTTTTCCCCCTAGGGTTATATTATCATCAACATTAAGAATTCCATCATATATTATTGCATTAATCGTTGTCCCAAGACCAGTCTCTTCTTTAACTTCAAGGACCGTTCCCTTTGCTGGTCCTAAAGTAGTTACCAGATTTTTTTTCATAAATGCCTCTGTCAATCCAACTACGATTGCTAGGAGTTCTTGGATTCCTTCGCCTGTCTTTGCACTTGTTGGAATTATTGCAATAGTTTTTGTAAACTCTTTGATTCTATCAAATCTATCAGAATTAAATCCGAATTTTGACAGTGAACCCATAATGGTATAGATTCGGTTATCGATCTCCTTCTGAATTTCAGGAGGCTGATTACGAAAACTATTGCCTACTGTCTCTTTTGGGGGTTTTTTCCAACCTGGTACTGCATCAATCTTATTCGCAGCTACTACAAATGGAGTCTTACGTGTCTTGAGAATCTCTAATGATTCTTCGGTCTGAGGTTGTACTCCTTCGTTCAAATCAATTACTAGAATGGCGATATCCGCAGCGGAGCCTCCTCGACGTCTTAAATTGGAGAAACTTTCGTGACCGGGTGTATCGATAAATAGTAAGCCTGGTATTTCGACTTTAAATTTAAATTTTTGAAGGGTCTTACCATATACTTCTAATATATCCGTAGTTGGAAGCAGACTTGCACCTATCCATTGTGTTATCTGGCCAGGTTCCCTCTTTGCTACAGATGTGCCTCTTATCTTATCTAGCAGTGTTGTTTTACCGTGGTCTACGTGACCCGCCAAGTTAGCTATGGCGTAAATGGCGTATGGCCTAGTACCACGACAATGGGCTGACGTATTGACAATGCATGTAACTCCTGTATTGTCCTTTGGGAATATGAGCTTTAAGTATTATATTGAGGTATAGTCTGATTAATCGCGCGCTCGAAGAATATCTTTACTTCTCTCTTGTCTTTCCTATTAGAAACTCTGTCTCAGTAGGTTTTTCGTAGCTGACAATTTCTTCTTGATTGAAAAAAATGTCAATTTCTCTAGTAGCATTTTCTGAGCTGTCCGATGCGTGCACTATGTTTTGTGTTTTATTTAATGCAAATTCAGCTCTTATAGTGCCTGGAACAGCGTCCTGTGGATCTGTTGCGCCAATCATTGCTCTAATAATACTGACTACATTAGGCCCTTCTATAACCATGGCGATGATAGGTGATGAAGTCATGTGATCAATTAACTTGGGAAAGAACTCTTTCGTTCTATGAATTGAGTATAACGCTTCTCCCTGATTCTTGGACATTTTGAGTAATTTGATTGCTGCAATTTTGAGTCCTTTTTTCTCAATTCTTGCTATTACTTTTCCTACAAGTCCGAGCATTACTCCTTCAGGTTTTACTAGAAGGAGTGTTTTCGCCGTCAAGGGCTATTCCCTATGGGTTAAATTATTTCTTCTTGCCAGTGTAGTGTTCTGTCCACTTGAGTTTTCTGGGATCTCTTCGTAATTCTAATTGGCTCTTTCTACACTTTGTTGAACAGAAATAGAGTATTGATCCATCATTTCTTATGTAAGAGGTTCCAGATGATGGTGGATATTTTTTTCCACAAAAAGAACATGCAAATGAACGTGGCACTTTTTCTGCCTCTCTAGCGTATCTTCTTAGCTTCTCTTTCAGTTTCTCTAAGCATTAAAGTATCGCCGAGTCTAACTGGGCCTTTTATGTTTCGTGTTATGATTCTACCTTTATCCCTACCTTCGAGAATTCTTACTCGTACTTGCATAACTTCGCCAGTTACGCCTGTTCTACCAACTATTTGGGTTATTTCGGCGGGGGTCAGAGCTTCCTCAGCTGACTCCTTAGAAGATCTCGCTGAGGCTCGGCTCAAGTGCTCTTCGCACCACTTTTCGATAATTTTTCTAATTCACTGATTAATCCTTTGAGTGGTTCTGATGCTTCTCCTGGTTCTACTATTGTTATTGCAGCAGAACCGACATCAACGCCAGCTGATTTTCCTAAATCAAGTTTGCTTGGAACATAAAGGTAGTTTACTTTTCTTTCTTCACATAAAATAGGAAGATGTGCTACAATCTGTGGTGGTTCAACATCTTCTGCTACGACGACGAGTTTTGCTATTCCTCGTTCAATAGCTTTTGTAGTTTCATTAGTTCCTTTTCTGATTTTTCCAGTATCTTTTGCCATCTGAACCGTTTGAAGGGCTTTCTCAGCGATCTCTTTTGGGGTTTCGAATTTTATGTAGAATTGTTTTGGCATCGATTCAACCTCATCTGCCATTTTTTGCGTTAGAGTAGCTTCTGTGTCTGTTTTATCAACCTTTCTATAGGTGTTAGAAGGGGGTTAATTTCAATATATTGTCATCTGGGAAGTCTTAGGAATCGTTGATCTTGAATTTTTCTTTTAAGCACGCTCGCTATTTCTTATTCTTGATTATTGCGTCTGACTATGTTTGCCACTTTTGTTTGTAAACCCCAAAGTTCGATAAATCCAATTGCTTTTGTTTGATCAAATGTTGTGCTTGCTTCATAGGTTGCTAATTTTCGATTATAGAGAGAATAAGGTGAAGATCGCCCTACTACACAACAGTTTCCTTTGAAAAGTTTAAGCTTGACAGTACCATTGACTCTCTCCTGAGTCTTGTCAATGAAAGCTTTCAAATCATTCATTAAAGGATCCGTCCATAATCCATTATAAGCTGCCACGGTCCATTCAATGTCTACCTTTTTTTTGAAAGCAAGTTCGTGTCGGGTCAGTACACATTTTTCAAGATCTTTATGTGCCGCGATTAGAACCATTGCTGCAGGGCATTCGTATACTTCGCGTGATTTAATTCCAACCAATCTATCTTCTATGTGATCGATTCGGCCAATCCCATTTCTGCCGGCTATGTGATTTACTTCTTCCAATAATTTAACTGGGGTTTTTTTTGAGCCGTTTAATGATTTGGGTGAACCTCTCTCAAAATTCAATGTTATATACTCGGGATTATTCGGACATTTGTCGGGAGATGTTGTTAACTTAAAGATTTCTTCAGGTGGTTCAGTAAAAGGATCTTCAAGTATGCCACATTCAATAGAACGGCCATAAATATTCTCATCAATACTATAGGAGCTCTCTGTTTTTGTTGAAATGGGAATATTGTGTTGTTTTGCGTATTTGATCTCTTCTTCACGTGAGAGTTTCCATTCTCTAATAGGTGCTATTATCCTAAGTTCTGGTGCAAGTGAAGCTATTGCGACGTCGAATCTTACTTGGTCATTTCCTTTTCCTGTAGATCCATGAGCAACTGCGATAGCTTTTTCCTTTTTGGCAATATCAACAAGTTTGGAGGCAATGAGTGGTCTGGATAAAGCCGTTGATAGGGGATATTGGTCTTGATAGAGTGAATTAGCTTTGATTGCAGCATATACATAGTCACGTGCGAATTCTTCTTTTACATCAATGGAATAGTGTTTAATGGCTCCAGATTTTAGTGACCGTTCTTTAAGAGAATCGAGTTCTTCTTCACTGCCTACGTCAATTGTGAGCGTTATTACATCATAACCGTATTTCTCTATTATCCATCTAATTGCAACAGATGTATCAAGTCCACCGGAATATGCTAAAACAACCTTTTCACCCATTTCTAATCCTTCTTGCCAAAATATGATAGGGATATAGATCTTTAATTATGTGATAAGTCTTCTTTGAGCGAGTATTTGTTATTGCTTATTTCTTTAACAAATCTTTATGATGTTAATAATCACTTCTTAGATATTTTGGTTAAATATTCTAATATCTTTGAAGCTATATCGACACCTGTTCCAGATTCAGCTCCACGGAATTCTATTGTTGAATTGATCTCATGTACAACATTTCCCTTTGGGCTTTCCATTAAATCTACGGCCAAGATGCCGCCTCCGACAGCCTTTGCAGCTTTCAACGCGGCGTCCTCGAGTTCGGAAGTAATCGGACATGCAGTTGTCGTCGCTCCAAGAGCTACATTAGTCCTCCAGGAACCTGCGGGAGAACTGCGATAAATTGCAGCTGTAATCTCATCGCCTACAACAATTGTTCTGATATCTCTTGGTGGACGTTTTACCATCTCCTGAATGTAGTGAATTTGAAGTAATGAATTGCCCATTTGCTCCCTGTGTTCTAGAATAGCCTCTGCTGTTGCCCGGTCTCTGATTGGTGCTACTAATCTGCCCCAACTTCCAATAACCGGTTTTATTACCGCTGGATATCCAATTTCATCTAGTGTTTGTAACGCTGTTTCAGGTGTAAATGCAACAAACGTCTTTGGTGTCGGAACTTTAGCTTTTGAAAGTGCTAGGGAAGTCAGCATTTTATTTCCACAGATTGAAGTCGTATCAAAAGAGTTCACCACTTTCATACCATTCTTTTCTAAAATCGCGGATACGTGTAATCCTCTGAAATAGCTAATACATCTTTGAAGAACAATATCGCCATAAGCTTCTGAAAGGTCTTCAGAATTAATGTCGAATGATGTGTTCTTGGCATCGATAAGATTGATTTTAATTCTTTTTCTCTTTGCAGCTTTAATTAGGGCTTTCTCTTCCCAACGTGTCCTATCAAAAATTATTGAAAAAGTTCGCGCCAAAGAAGGCGTCTCACTCTCCCCAATCTTCACCGACGACCTCGGCGACTTTAAGATTACATTTTCCATCTGATTCAATGGATAGTTCGAATTCAAGGCCACAATCTGGGCATGCGACTATTTCGCCATTTACAGCATCTTTTGGAATTTTGATCTCTCCGTCGCATTCTGAGCATTTACATGTCATTAGTTTTTATCTCACAATCCTTGTGATCTAATAATGAATTCTGAATGCGTAGATGCCAATGAGCTTAAAAGATTTTCTTTTATGAAATTAGCGTTCAAACTGGTTACCATTCACGTAGAATGATCATTGTATTTGTGTTTGATACGCCTTCTACAGTTCTGATTTCTTCGATACAGCGATTTACTTCAGTAATGCTTGACCCTGATATTGTTACGACTATGTCATATTGACCTGTGACCTCGTGAACTGTTTCAACGTTTGAGAGCTTTACGAGTTTTTGTGATATTTTTGAAGTTGGGTATGCAGGATTTATTGAGAGAAGTGTTATTGCTCTTGCCCCTGTTTTAAATCCTAGCTCAATAGTGAATTTTTTTATATCGGCTGCCTGTAATAGTGTTGAAATTCTTTTCCTGACTGCGCCCTCTGATAATTTTGTCTTCTTTGCAATATCGACATATGATGCTCTACCATCCTGTTTCAAAATGTCGATTATTTCTTGATCTATCTCGTCCAATGTTGCTCTCCAATATGATTTTAGTTCTGTAACTCATTTAACGATTGTCGGAGGACTGTTCAATTAATTATGTATCTTTATTCTAATCTATTACGAATTACATTCTTATTGATATATAAATCGTACCTATTGAGCATAATATGTAATGAATTCGGCTTTATACACCGAAATCTTTAATAGATATATTGGCTCTTCCATAGAGCATTTGAGGTGGTACATTGCCAGATTATAAATGTCCTGACTGTTCAGCTGATGTTCAAGTTCCAAAAGATGCCTTGGATGGAGAAATCGTTGTATGTCCAGACTGTGGTCTCGAATTACAAGTTAAGAAACAATCATCAGGAGAAATCGAATTAACCGAAGTCACTAAAGAGAAAGAAGATTGGGGAGAATAATTGACCAGCTCCATCGGGATGCTTTATGATCAATTAAGACCCGAGGAGCGTCTCCTGATAGAAGCCGCAAAAAGAAAATCATTAAGATTGGGGCTTCACGATTCAGAGAAACTCTATCTCAATATTAAAAATACGGATCAGGAAGAGCTCTTCGAGGAAATAGTCTTACAAAGATGTTTGAGTTACTTTCGCAGTGTACATCTAACATCCATTTTAGAAAACAAGGGAATAACTGTAATTAACTCTTCTATAATTGCGTCAGTATGTGGAAACAAATTATTAGCATCAATGAAACTTGAGGAAGCAAATATTCCAACTCCACATACTATCGTTGCATTTAGCATTGAAGCAGCCCTAAAAGCTCTTGATGAGATAGGATATCCAGCGGTTATCAAACCAATAATCGGAAGTTGGGGAAGGCTCGTCGCACCTTTACGAGATAGTGAATCAGCAAAAGCTATTCTAGAAGATCGAGAGAATATGTTTCCAATTTATCAAATATACTATATTCAAGAAATGATTCAGCGGCCATCAAGAGACATACGATGCTTCGTGATAGGTAACTCCGTTGTGGCAGCAATATATAGATACGCACCAAAAGACGATTGGCGAACGAATACAGCAAGAGGAGGACACGTAGAATCCTGCAAAGTGACAAGCAATATGGAAGAACTTGCCCTTAGAGCCGCTAAAGTGTTTGGTGAAGGAATATATGGTGTTGACATGATGGAAAGCGAAAATGGATTAACGATACATGAAGTGAATTACACTACTGAGTTCAGAAATAGTGTTCCAGCAACTGGTGTAGATATACCTGGATTAATGCTGGATTTTGCACTACAAAAAGTGAGGAAATAAAATTGAAAATTACTGTAATAGGTGGTTCAGGCTATGCCGGGGGAGAGCTTATACGGGAATTATTGGTACATCCAAAAGTCGAAATTTCCATGATCGTCTCAAGAACTCATATTGATGAATATGTTCATCGTATACACCCAAATCTGCGTGGTTATACTGACATCAAATTTTCTCCTTTGAATATCTCCGAAATAACTTCAAATTCAGATTTGGTCTTCATCGCAATTCCACATGGAACCTCAGCAGAAATTGTTCCAAAAATCTTAGAAACTGGATTAAGAGTCATTGATCTGGGAGCAGACTATAGGCTAAAAGATCCTAATTGCTATCCGAAATGGTATGGATGGGAACATCCACATCCTGAATTTCTAAAAGATGCTGTATATGGTCTTCCAGAGCTTCACCGTGAAGAAATCAAGAACGCAAAACTTGTCGCCTGCCCAGGATGTATGTCGACTGCAACCATTCTAGCACTTGCACCTCCAATTAAAGAAAACATTATTGAACCTAACCGAATTGTTGTGGATGCAAAAATTGGATCTTCAGGCGCAGGAAACGTTCCAACAAAAGTCTCTCACCATCCTGAACGGGCAAGCGGATTAAGACCTTACAAGATAGTAGGACACCGTCATATCCCTGAAATGGAACAAGAACTTTCATTATTAACTAAAACTGAGCCAAGAATATCTTTTACACCTCATGCTCTACCTGTAATTCGTGGGATTTTAACTACCATCCACACATACCCAATAAAAGAGTTGACATTACCAAGTCTATGGAAAATGTATCGATCAATGTATGGTCAAGAGCCTTTCATTCGTTTAGTAAAAGACAAAAAAGGTTTACACCAATTACCGGATCCAAAAGTTACAACTGGATCAAACTTCTGCGATATAGGATTTGAAATAGATCCGCATGTAAACAGATTAGTTTTGTTAAGTGCGATAGACAATCTCATAAAAGGGGCATCAGGTCAAGCTGTTCAATGTCTAAATATAATGCTTGGTGTCGACGAGACAACTGGAATTTCGACTCCTACAATATACCCGGTGTAGTTCGAAATGATCATTGTAGTAAAACTGGGAGGTAGCACTCTCGAAAAAGGCGTTTTGGAAAGCTTTGTTCAAGATATTAAGAAAGTTTCAGAGGATCATAAAATTGTCATTGTCCATGGTGGTGGAGCAAAAGTAACTCAAATGGCAACAAAACTTGGAAAAGAACAGAAATTTGTCGTTTCTCCTGAAGGATTCAGAAGTAGATATACGGATAGAGAGACAGTAGAAATCTTCGCTATGGTCATGGCTGGAAAAATAAACAAAGAAATGGTAATGGCTTTACAGCGTCAGGGTGTAAATGCTGTCGGGCTTTCAGGTTTAGATGGTTCTCTTGCAAAGGCCAATAGAAAAAAACAACTAGTAATCATAGATGAGAGAGGACGAAAAAGAATCATCGAAGGAGGATACACTGGAAAGATTAGCGAAGTAAATTCAAATCTTCTCAATTTACTCATAAATAATCAATACACACCGGTTATAGCTCCAATCGCAATTGGATCAGAATTCGAACCTTTAAACACAGATGGCGACCGAATGGCTGCAAATGTGGCTGGTGCAATTCAAGCAGATATGTTAATTCTCTTGACAGATGTGAAAGGACTTGAACTTGACGGGAAACTCATACCAAAACTCAATTTTATTGAAGCAAAAGATGCGCTCGGAAGAATTGGGCCTGGAATGATAACAAAAATCTATGCAGCTATAGAAGCCATCAATCTAGGAGTTAAAAAAGTAGCTATAGCACCTGGACTAGAATCGTCTCCAATAACATTATCGATAGAAGAAAAATGTGGAACTGTGATAGAGAAATGAATGACACTGAAATATTTGAACTCGAACAGAAACACTTAGCTAATGTATACGCAAAAAAAGATTTAATAATTGTCAAAGGCCAAGGAGCAAATCTCTGGGACATAAACAATAAAAAATATATTGACTGTGCTGGGAGTTATGGCGTCTCAATATTAGGACACTGCCATCCAAAAATTGTAGAAGCAATAAAACGTCAATCAGAAATTCTAATTTCTTGTCACGGCTCATTATATAATGATTCAAGATCAGAATTTTTGAAAAAAATCACACAGATACTGCCCAAAGGTTTAGACAAAGCTTTCCTCTCGAATAGTGGTGCAGAAGCAGTTGAATGTGCAATTAAATTAGCAAGAAAATTTTCAGGCAAAAAAGAGATCATTGCCATGATGAACTCATACCATGGAAAAACTATGGGTGCACTATCAGCTACATGGGATAGGAAATACCGAGAACCATTTTTACCATTAGTACCTGAATTCAAACATGTACCTTACGGGAAAATTGCCAAACTTGAAGAAGCGTTATCGGAAAATACTGCTGCTGTAATAGTTGAACCGATCCAAGGAGAGGGTGGAGTAAAAATTCCACCTGAGGGATACATGAAAGATGTTAGACAGATCTGCGATGAAAAAGAAACTATTATGATTGCAGATGAGGTGCAGACAGGTTTTGGTCGAACCGGTAAAGTGTTCGCCTGTGAACACTCTGATATCATCCCTGATATTATGTGTCTAGCCAAATCTATTGCTGGCGGACTTCCTCTCGGAATAACCGTTGCAAGATCTGAGATAATGTCATCATTCAGACTTGGTGAACACTCAACAACATTTGGTGGAAATCCACTTGTCTGTGCTGCAGCATCAGCTGCAATAGATGCTCTAATAGAAGAGCGACTTCCAGAGAGAGCTTCGAAACTTGGTGACCATTTTATGACTAGACTAGGTGAACTACAAAATAAACATAAAATGATTCGTGAAGTTCGAGGCATGGGGATGATGATAGGTGTTGAATTTAGATTTGACGTCCTCAACATATTACGCGGATTAATAAAGAAAAACATCATAGCATTAGATGCTGGAAGAAACATAGTCCGATTTCTACCACCATTAGTCATCACAGAAGAACAAATTGATATGGTCATAGAATCTTTTGATCAAGTCATCTCGGAGGAAGAAAATGCCAATCCGAGAGGTTGATCTACTCACCGAAATGCTAAGGCTTTACAGCCCTAGTGGCGAAGAAGCAAATATCGCTGAATATCTTGCTGGAGAACTCAAAAAAAACAAATTCGAAGTTACTACAGATAAAATTGGAAACGTGATTGGAACACGCGGAAGCGGATCTCCAACTTTACTCTTGTGCGGTCATATGGACACAGTTCCAGGAGAAATCAAAGTAAAACTCGAAGGAGACCACCTATATGGAAGAGGTGCAGTTGACGCGAAAGCCCCTCTTGCAAGCATGATAGTTGGAGCATCAAGAATTCACGAACCTAAAGGAAAGATAATCTTAGCATGCCTAGTAGATGAAGAAGGACACGGAAAAGGAGTTAAACAGTTGATTGAGGATGAAATCCAAACAGATTACGCAATTTTCGGCGAACCTAGCCGAACTTGGAATGTAACAATAGGATACAAAGGAAGTTTACATCTTCAACTGAAATGTAACACTCTAACAGGCCATTCATCAGCCCCATGGCTTTCTGATAATGCAATCGAGAAAACCTTTGAAATCTGGAGAAAAATTCGAGAAAAACACTTCCAAGAAGAAAATGTTGAAAGTCGCTTCTATTCCATAACCTCATGTTTAACTAAAATTTCTGGAGGGGAATCCTCGAGTATGATCCCATCAGAATCTATTGCAGAAATTGATATGCGTACCCCACCTCAGCTCTCACCTGAATCGATCTTTAATAGACTCAATAAACTAGTCGAGGAATTCAATGATGAAGCTAAAGATACGAAAATTGAGTTGAGATGTCTTGGCAGCGTTCCGGCTTATGAGTCAGATAAAAGATCCATTCTTGTTAGATCGTTAACATATGCAATTCGAAAATATTCCGAAAAGGCTCCCACTCTTCTAAGAAAGACTGGTACAGGTGACATGAATGAGCTCGGTGTGACTATGAATATTCCCATGGTATCTTATGGGCCAGGAGATTCACATCTTGATCATACAGACAAAGAAAATATTTCATTATCAGAATATCAAGACGCCATTAAAGTGTACCAAGAAGCAATTCCCCGACTGTTTCATCTTCATAATAACATCAAATTAAAGTGATTATGATGAAAAAAAAGTTAATTGATCATAAAGTACTCCTACTCGATACAACTTTACGAGAAGGAGAACAAGCTCCAGGAGTAACTTTCACCATAGAGGAAAAACTGAAGATAGTCCGAAAATTAGATGAGATGGGCATTCACATGATCGAAGCGGGTGATCCCAATGTTTCTGGGGATATCAAAGAAGCAGTTCGAAGAATATCTAAAGAAGGATTAAACGCTGAGATTCTTGCTCATTGTAGAGCCCGTATTGCTGATGTAGAAAATGCAGCCTCTTGTGAAGTTGATAGAATAGCGATATTTCTAGGGACTTCCGATTCACATCTCAAATATAAAATTCGGAAAGATGAAAATAAAGCAATAGAACTAGTGTCGCAAGCAATAGAACATGCTAGATCACAAGGTTTGAAAGTTAGATTCACTGCTGAAGACGCAACCAGGACTGACAAGGAATTTTTGTTAAATATCTGCAAAAAAGCACAGGACGCTGGAGCTGATAGAATTAGTATACCTGACACAGTTGGAATAATGGCTCCGAATAATGTTAAAGAATTGTTTATCGATTTGAGTAGTAAATTAAAAGTTGAACTTGATACACATTGCCACAATGACTTAGGAATGGCGACAGCCAACACACTAGCTGCACTTGAGGGTGGAGCGACAGGAGCTCATGTTACAATAAACGGATTAGGTGAAAGGAGTGGAATAGCGCCTCTAAGTGAGGTAGCTGTTGCACTAAAAGTAGTATATGGTATAGAAACAGTAAGACTTGACAAAATCCCTGAATTGTCATTAATGACCGAACGGTTCAGCGGTATTGTTTCATCTCCAAATACGCCAATAATTGGAGAGAGTGCCTTCACCCATAAAGCTGGCATTCATGTTGCAGGTGTCTTAGCAAATCCATCAACTTACGAAGGATTTCCACCAGATCTAATAGGTAGACACAGAGACATTATCATCGATAAATATACAGGAATTCATGCAGTTAGCTCCAGATTGAATAGGTTAGGAGTATCGTTGGATGAAACTCAGATGACCCAAGTTGTGAAAGCCATAAAAGAACGTCCAACTGTCACTAGATTTAGAGATGCAGATCTTATTGAGTTAGCTGAACAGATTACTGGAAAAACTCTGCAGGCTGAGGTTCCTACAAAAGTTGAAGCAATTCTTAGGATCAAATGCGAATCAAATGTCTATACAACAGCCATCGCTCGAAGACTTCGAGTGTTTAAAAAGATCAAAGATGTATACGAAGTCACAGGAAATTATGATATTGAAGTCTCTATAGAAGCAGATTCGACGGTTGATTTGAATCAAGTCCTTGAACGGATAAGGGAGATAGATGGTGTTAGAGCAACTGAGACACAATTGGTTCTGAAAAAATTTGAATCTCAATAATTACCAATAAACTTATAGGCGTCTATCAAAACATAAAATTATTTCACGACGACAAGTGATACCAATGTCTCCAATGAAATTAAAAAAGCAACTTGCAACCATTCAACTAGTTATTTTACTCGTCGTAGTAGTACTTCTAGTATAACCTGAGTAGCAAAAGTCAAATTTATGCTGCAAGGGTGTTGTAAAAAGAAACAGTGTAGATGATAAAAAAATGTCCCGAATGTCTGGCGCAAAAGCGTTGGTAAAGGCTCTAGAAAGAGAAAAAGTAGAAACGATCTTCGGTCTCCCAGGTGGAGCCATAATTCCAGTCTATGATGCCTTGCTGGATTCAAACATCAGACATGTATTAGTTAGACATGAACAATCAGCAGCCCACATGGCAGACGGTTATGCAAGGGCTAGTGGGAAGACTGGTGTTTGTATGGCAACATCAGGACCCGGTGCAACAAATCTGGTTACTGGATTAGTTACCGGCCAATTAGACTCATCACCAATGGTCGCCATTACAGGTCAAGTCTCAACTCCACAAATAGGATTGGATGCTTTCCAAGAAGCCGATATCATAAGTATAGCAAGTCCGGCAACAAAATATAGCCATCAACCACGTAGCGTAGAAGAAATTCCACCTACTGTTAGAGAAGCATTCTTCATAGCCTCATTAGGACGACCTGGTCCTGCACTGATTGATTTACCCAAAGATGTTCAAGTTGATTTAGGTGAAGTGAAATTTTCAGATAAGATCCGGATAAGAGGTATCAAACCTATACCAACGCCTGACAATACTCAGATTAGCCGAACAGCGGAAATGCTATCTGAAGCAGAAAAACCTTTCATACTTGCAGGTGGAGGGGTGATAGTAGCTAATGCTTCAAATCAACTGCAGAATTTAGCTGAACTTTTACTTGCTCCTGTTGCAACATCGCTAATGGGGAAAGGAGGGTTTCCTGAAAATCATCCACTCTCGATGGGCATAATAGGAATGCATGGATCCAAAGAGGCGAATCAAATTATCTATGATGCTGATGTGTTGCTGGCGATAGGATGCAGATTTAGTGACAGAACTACAGGAAAATTAGATGAATTCTGCCCCACAGCGAAAGTGATACAAATAGATATTGATTCAACGGAGATAGGGAAAAACAAGTGTATTGATGCGGCCATTGTAAGTGATGCAGCTACAGCTTTGAATATGCTAAACAAGGCCCTGAAGAAAAAACTAAAGCGTAAAAAGAAAACCTCTTGGTCTAAGAAGATAAAAGAAATCAAAGAGATCTCCGAAAACAGAATTGAAAATTCAGGAAAGGAATTGACACCACCAAAGATTTTGAGAGAGCTAAGACGTCTTATACCAGACAAGTCAATTGTCACAACAGAAGTCGGCCAGAACCAGATGTGGGCTTCACTATACTTCAAAGCATTAAGACCACGAACTTTCATAACATCTGGAGGATTCGGGTGCATGGGATATGGTTTCCCAGCCTCAATAGGAGCAAAAGCAGCAAGACCCGATTTACCAGTCTTCGATATAGCTGGTGATGGTAGCTTCATAATGACTGAAAACTCATTGGCTACATCAGTGCTAGAAAAACTTCCAGTTACTGTTGTTATATTGAACAATAGAATGTTGGGAATGGTTGCTCAATGGCAAAGATTATTCTTTGATCGTAGATACTCGGCTGTTCAGTTGGGGAACGTCCCAGACTTTGTTAAACTTGCTGAATCATATGGAGCTCAAGGAATTCGTGTTGGCTCAATTCATGAATTCTCAAAAGCTATAAAGACATCTCTCAACGAAGAAGTTACTACTGTGATCGACGTTCCTATAGATCCTGAAGAGAATGTTTTACCCATGGTGCCAGTTGGTTATAGTTTAAAAGAAGTGATAGGTTGAACGAAAATGACTAAAACATACATAATATCCGCATTAGTAGAGCACAAACCCGGAGTTCTTTACAAGATATCAAATATGTTTTGGCGACGTGGATTCAACATCGAAAGTGTCGCAATTGGAACCGCCGAACAAGAAGATCTAGCGAGAATTACTATCACTATCGAAGGAGAAGAGAAAGATGCTGAACAATTTGTTGGTCAGCTTGAAAAATTAATAGATGTACTGAAAGCAACAAGACTCGATCCTAAGAAAGCCGTAATTAGAGAACTGGCTCTTGTCAAATTGAAAGCAAAAGATGCCAAATTGCGCTCAGACATATTTCATTATGTTGATGTTTTTAGAGGAAGAATAGTCGATGTCTCACCTGAAACAGCTACTGTTGAGATTGTTGGAAGTAAAGATAAGATAGATGCTTTCATTAGTCTCACGAAATCAATTGGATTAGTTGAAGTGGCTAGAACTGGCGAGACTGCACTTATAAGGGGACCAGAATCTGTAAGAATAGACGAATAAGGTGATTTGAGTGGCGAAAGTTTATCATGACCAAGATGCAGACTTGAAGTATCTTCAAGGTAAAACAATTGCTGTAATCGGATACGGCAACCAAGGACATGCTCAAGCTCTGACCTACAGAGACTCGGGCATTAACGTTGTAGTGGGATTAAAACCCGGTGGAAAATCCTGGAAACTGGCCGAACAAGAAGGATTCACACCACTACCAGTAGATGAAGCTGCAAAAAAAGCTGACATCATCCATATGCTGTTTCCTGACTTAGAACAGCCAGGAGTATACAAAAAGCTAATCGAACCAAATCTCAATGAGAGTAAGACAATCAGTTGCTCACATGGATACAACATCCATTTCAAACAGATAATCCCACCAAAAAATGTTGACGTTATTATGGTGGCACCCAAGAGTCCAGGAGCAAGACTAAGAGAAATATATAAGGAAGGTTTTGGGGTGCCAGCATTAGTTGCTGTTTATCAAGATGCTTCAGGAAATGCCAAACAAACGGTACTTGCTATGGCAAAAGCATTAGGTCACACAAAAGCAGGAGTAATTGAGACAACATTCAAGGAAGAAGCAGAAACTGACATAATAGGTGAGCAGACAGTCCTTGGAGGCGGTTCCATGGAGCTAGTCAAGAAGGGTTTCGAAGTTCTTGTGGAAGCAGGCTACCAACCTGAATTAGCATATTTTGAAGTTGCAAGTGAACTGAAACTCATGGTTGACCTACTATACGAGGGTGGATTAACTCGGATGATGAAGATGATATCTCATACAGCTCAATATGGAAGCATGACTGTCGGACCAAGAGTAATTGATGATCATGTAAAGGAGAATATGCGTAAGGTAGTCAAATTTGTGCAAAGCGGCGAATTTGCAAAAGAATGGAGTGGAGATCCGAAAAGAAGCATGGAACGACTGGACAAATTAATGGAGGAACTGCAGGAACATCCCGTAGAGAAGGTTGGAAAAGAAATTAGAAAGATGGCTGGCATCGAGAAAGGAGCAACAACATACTGAAAAAAAAGTATATAATTCGTACTTTTTTTCTTTATTACGTAATTACAACAATCTTTTTTTATTAAATCTTTAATAATAGTACGTTAAAAGTAAATAGGTTGAACGGTGCATAAATTGAACATCTTTGAGAAAATTCTAGCAAGAGCTTCGAAAAGAAAAGAGGTTGTCCCAGGAGAAATAGTTGAAGCAAATATTGACATGGCAATGATCCATGATCTGACTGGGCCTCTCACTGTACATTCCTTCCAAAAAATTGGCGCTGAAAAAGTCTGGGATCCAAAAAAAATAGTAGTAATCTTTGATCATCTTATTCCTCCAAGTACTATTCTAGCTGCAACACTTCAAAAAGGATTAAGAAAATTCATAAAAAAACAAGGTATTCCAACATTCTATGATATTGGTCAAGGCGGTGTCTGTCACCAAGTTTTCCCTGAAGAGGGATACGCACGGCCAGGGGAACTAATTGTAGGTGCAGACTCACATACATGTACATACGGTGCATTAGGAGCATTCGCTACAGGTATTGGTTCAACTGAGATGGCTGCCGTTTTCGCTACAGGAAAAATGTGGTTCAAAGTACCGAAAGCAATACGAATTAATGCAAAAGGAACCCTCAAAAAATATTCGACTCCAAAAGATCTAATCTTGAAAATAATCGGAGACATCGGTGAAGGAGGAGCAATATACAAGGGTATTGAATTTACAGGAGAGACATTCTCAAAGATGAGCATAGATGGCAGATTAACAGTATGCAACATGGTAGTAGAAGCCGGAGCTAAAGCCGGTATTGTACCTCCTGATAATAAAACAATCACATACCTCAAAAAGCGTACAAAGAAATCATTGAAACCACTAAGAAGCGATAAAGGGGCAGACTTCGAGGAGACTTTAGAATATGATGTAAAGAAATTAGAACCTCAGGTGGCATGTCCTTCATCTGTTGATAATGTCAAACCAGCATCTGAATTATCAAATGTGAAAGTAGATCAAGTATTCATTGGTTCATGCACTAACGGTAGGATAGAAGATCTACGTCTTGCAGCATCCATTTTAAAAAATAGAAAACTGCATAGCGACGTCAGAATGATAATAAGTCCTGCATCCCAAACAATCTACAGTCAAGCCCTAAAGGAAGGATTATTCAAAATATTCATGAATGCAGGAGCCATAATAACCAATGCGACATGCGGACCCTGTCTAGGAGGTCACATGGGATTACTGGCTCCTAAAGAAGTCTGCATTGCCACATCAAATCGCAACTTTATTGGAAGAATGGGCAGTCCAGAATCTGAAGTCTATTTGGCTAATCCTGCAACTGCAGCAGCATCCGGCATAACAGGCCAAATAACAGATCCCAAAAATCTTAGGAGGCGATGAATTTGAATATCGAAGGAAAAGCAGCAAAATTTCGAGATAATATCAATACTGATGTGATACTGCCAGGTAAATATCTTGAGCTAATCGATCCTGAAGAACTCGGAAAACACGCCCTAGAAGGTTTAGACCCAACATTTGCTCAGAGAGCAAGAGAAGGAGTAATTATCGTTGGAGGCAAAAACTTTGGATGTGGATCAAGTAGAGAGCAGGCACCAATTGCTCTAAAAGGTTCAGGAGTAAAATGTGTATTGGCAGAATCATTTGCGCGCATCTTCTATAGAAATGCCATAAACATTGGTCTACCCGCTCTTGAATGCGATGGAATCTCAAAAAAAGTTGACGAAGGAGACATTCTACTGGTTGATCTTCAAAATGGTTTAATTGAAAACAAAACAAAAAATGATTCAATGCAAACAGCAACTCTTCCCCCATTCATTATGGGCCTATTAGAAGAAGGTGGATTAATCCCCCATGTAAGAAGATTGATCGGAAAGCAATAAAAAAAGATAATATCCCAGTTATACCTGAGGATGGTATAAATCACGCTAGCTAGAAAATAATCGAGGCATCATAAATGGCATATAAAAAAGATAAGATTAGAATCTTTGATACAACTTTAAGAGACGGAGAACAAACTCCAGGAGTCTCTCTTACACCCGAGGAAAAAATGGAGATAGCTGTTAAACTTGATGAATTGGGTGTTGATGTCATAGAAGCTGGATTTCCAATAATATCGAAAGGCGAGCTTGAAGCAACCAAACTCATAATGAAACAAGGATTGAAGTCTAAAGTATGTGGACTAGCCAGAGCAGAGCAGAAAGATATTGACGCAGCCCTTGAATGTGAAGTGCCTTACGTTCATGTTTTCATCGCAACATCAGAAATTCACATGAAACACAAACTACGTATGACAAAAGCCCAAGTTCTTGAAGCTACCTCAAAATGGGTGGATTATGCGAAAAAACATGGTGTGATAGTCGAATTTTCACCAGAGGACGCCACCAGAACAGCTCCTTCCTTTCTTAAGAAAGTGTTGAAAGCAGCAGAGGATGCCGGTGCAGATATCATAAATGTTCCTGATACAGTTGGAACTGCTACACCTGAAAAAATGTATGATGTAATATCTCAATCTGTTTCGACGGTAAAAATACCCATAAGTGTTCACTGCCATAATGACTTCGGCCTAGCCGTAGCAAACTCATTAGCAGGTATTAGAGCAGGAGCACTACAGGCACATGTTACAATTAATGGCATTGGCGAAAGAGCTGGAAACGCATCTCTTGAAGAATTTGTGCTAAGCTTACACCTCTTGGAGAACAAAAAAACCAATATTAACACTCAATTGATCTACGGAACTTCGAGACTTGTCTCAAGACTAACTGGAGTAATGGTTCAACCAAATAAGGCCATAGTTGGAGAAAACGCATTTGGCCACGAATCGGGCATACACACACATGGAATGTTGAAAAGTCGTCTCACCTATGAACCAATAAAACCAGAGATAGTGGGCAGGAAAACGTGGTTCCAAGCTGGAAAACACGCCGGAGGACATGGTCTCGCCGCAAAACTTGCTGAAGATGGTTTGCGTCCAACAAAAGAACAGATGAAAGAAATAACTCACCGTGTAAAAGATATTGGAGACAAAGGAAAAGTTGTGACTGACGCAGATCTATTTGCTATTGCAAAAGCTGTTGTAGGCGGCGTATCAGTTGAGAAAAAAATTATTGATCTAGAAAATCTAACTGTTGTAACTGGTACAGCCATGGTTCCAACATCATCAGTTAAGATATTGATTGATGGGAAAGAATATATCGCATCAGAGACAGGTGTCGGCCCAGTAGACGCAGCTCTAAAGGCAATCTATACGATAGTAAGACCCTTAGCAGATGTAAGATTAAAGGAATACAGGTTAGAGGCAATCACAGGCGGATCCGATGCTCTCGCAGAAGTCCTGATAAAAGTGGAGGATCCGGATGGAAATATTGTTTCAGCGAGAGCAGCTAGGACTGATGTTGTAACTGCAAGCATTGAAGCAATGATAGAAGGAATCAACAAGACTCTTATCAAAAGACGAAAAAAATCTCTAAAAATGAAAAAATGATCTAAAGCACTAGATAACCTGTACACTACTCATTTTGTGATCTATCTTGGCGAAATATCAAGTCGCTCTTCTACCAGGTGATGGAATAGGCAAAGATGTCATGGAAGCAGCGAAAATAGTGCTTGAAGCTGTAGGACTGGACGCCGATTATCAAGAAGGAGATATCGGTTGGGAAATCTGGAAAAATGAAGGAGATCCACTTCCAGCAAGAACTATTGAGCTCCTTAAAGAAACCGATGTATGTTTGCTTGGAGCAATAACCTCCAAACCAATAGAAGAAGCAAAACTAGAACTTAAACCGCAGTTGAAAAATAAGGGTGTCAGTTATTATAGTCCAATAGTCAGACTACGGCAAGAATTCAAACTCCATACAAACATAAGGCCCTGTAAAAGTTACAAAGGAAATACTCTCAATTACAAAGAAGGAATCGATATAGTCGTCTTTAGAGAAAATACTGAAGGCCTCTATAGTGGTGTCGAATTCTATCCTATGCCTAGCAATCTCAAAGAGTGGTTGCTTCAAAATCATCCCAGAATGAAAAAATTTGAAACAACGCCTGAAGATGAAATTGCAGTTTCAATGAGAATCATGACGAAAAAAGCCTGTAATACTATTCTGACTCAAGCTTTTGAATATGCTAAAAAGAAAAATTACAAAACTGTCACCATAGTTGAAAAACCAAATGTTCTAAGAGAAACTGGTGGTCTCATTTTAAGAGAAGCCAGAACAATTGCTAAAAAATATCCAGAAATCAAACTATATGAAAATAATGTCGATGCAATATGTATGTGGCTTCTCAAAAATCCACTCGATTATTCAGTGCTCGTTGCAGAGAATCTCTTTGGTGATATAATATCTGACCTATGTGCACAATTAG
>SMYQ01000085.1 GCA_007050885.1 Candidatus Bathyarchaeota archaeon | reverse complement strand
AACTTCTTCTCCATCTTGATGCTCAAAAGCATTTGGTTTAATAGTACGTCCATCTGTGCATTTAACATCAGCTTTGGTTACATAGCCACTGAAATCGTAATCTACGTTTGGCATAATATTTAGGAACTCCTTCCATTTTGATTGTTTCCGTTCTTCTTTGAACCGTCCATTACTGGGACTGGTTCCTCAACCTTAACATCTTGTTGATTGAGATTCTTGTTCCGCAATTCGTCAGCTTTAGGATCATCACTAGGTCTCAAACCAATAATAGCTCTAAATTCATTAGAACTTAAAATCTCGTTTCTAGTAAACTTATCCGCCATCTCGGCTACTACTTCAGCAGAAACAAGTTTGAACGGATCTCTAATCGCTATTAATCTCTGACCTTGCGAACGTCCTGTTTTAGTTATAAAAACTCTGGACATAGCTGCAGTAATAGCGGATAACATAGGTTCAATTGTACGATTGTAATAATTAATCATCGTCAATTCATCCGCAGTACCCTCAAATACCTCTTCTGTCATTCCTAACTGGCTGTAAAGCATTCTAGTCAAGTATTCAATCTGAGCCATTAGATTGTTTTCTGCGGGTCTATTTAATTGTGTAACTTTTTCGGTACCATCAACATAAGCGATACCGTATTTACTATCTTGTAATTGTTGTTCGATAAGATCTCTTCTATTATCTGCCTGTTTTCGTCTGGTTTCGGTTTTAATTGCATAAGGAAGTTGAATTAACAAATCTAACTTTCCAGAACCACTTTGCTTATCTATGGCATCTAAAAGATTAAGTTTATCTATAAGACGTTTCAATACTGAATTTGGTTCATTCATTACTGCATATAACGGATTTTCAACAATAGCAACCATAGTCTTAGGAATTATTATGTCTTGGTGTAAACCTGTTCTTTGATTATACACATTAACTTGAACATGTTCAGGATACCATTGAATAATTCTTCCTGTTCTCATGGTTAAAACGTCATATGAGCCAGTTACCGCTGGCGAAAGAGTTGTGTCTACTGGAACTATCGCGACAACTCCTTCGTCGCACATCGACATCACAACGTCTTGAATAAAAGCTCTAGCTGATTGATCGAGATTAGCTTCTACATTAAGACAATTATTTAGTCCTGTATTAAGATCTTCTTGATAAGCCTCGTTTTCGTCAACTCGAACATGTCTAATACGAATACTTGAAACGTCTATTCCTATCCTGTTATATACAGAGGCGATGATTGAGCGTTCAGTAGTAATCAACATTCGAAGACGATCAGGTCTGTACCCGTAACCAACCCCCAAATTAGGAGAATATCTTAAATCGTCACCATATCTAAAGACATTCCAAGCATTTCTAATTCGAGTAAGTAGTGTGTCTGCCACTTATCATCACCTCCTCTTTTATAAGATCATACATCAAACCTCCTTATTCAAAAGCTTCCTTGTTTAACTTATAAGCAACAAAAGCATCCATCATGGCAGCAACAGGATCTATCTTTTGGTCATAACGTCGCTTTAAAAGTTTTCTATTACCATTATTGTCTTCAATAGTAATAGCATTCCCCATTGCAAAGGTCATCAACTCTTGATCAAAGAGTAACATTCGTTCTGAAGCAAAGGCTTTCAGTTCACCAAGAGGAACAGATTCTGTTCTGGCTCCCTGAATAACTTTTTCTAGCCCAAAAGGTCCGTTCTCTTTTTCCCAACGTTCTATAAACTCTTTTGCATTATATGGATCATAACCTAAACAACGAACATCATAACCTAGTTCAATTATAAACTTATCTAGATCTTCAAATACTTCTACTATATCTAAATATGTTCCGTCAAGAACTTGTAAACTGGTTTCGTCTAAAAATCTCTCGTATTTAAACCGCATAGCTCCTGGAAGCTTTTTAAGAGTTAATGATGAAATATAACATCTGGTTTTAACCCCAAACATTCCATTTGGTAATGGAAATAAAAATGTAAACGCACAGAAATCGTCACCTTGTGATAGGTCAGCACCAAGTGCACATGGCAATTCCCAAAAATCTCTATGCCTATGAGGAAGTGTTTCATCATAAGTAAAGAAATAAGTATAACCTTCCATAGGAATACCAAATCTCTTTGCTAAAATATCGTTTCTCGCTGAAGGGACTTTCTCTGCTCTCTCTACATCTAACTGATAGGTTTCATAAGAAACAGTTCGTCCTAAATTAGGATTAGCTTTTATCCACATTTCAGGATTTCCTACTTCTTCAACCTCATCAAGCCTATAATACCATATAGAAACATGAGGATTCTGATACTCACCTTTTAAAATATCCATGAGTTCCATCTTTATTTCATCACCACTGCTATTTCTAACAGTACCTTCAGAACTCATAGCTACAATAAGGTAATTATCAAGTTTGGATGCTCCTTGCTCAATGGCACCAACCACGTCTTCCCTAATATCTCCGGATAACCATTCATCTACTGTTGCTACAAACGGTCTTAATCCCTGGAGTTTGTCGATAGCCATAGGACGAATCTCAAGAAGAGAACCAGTAAGAAAATTCTCAATACCTTTCTTTGTTGACGCTAACTTCACTCGATTCGCTCTATTGCCTGTTGTATTCTGCAAAGATCCTGACGTTAAAAACTTAAATAACGGACCTCGCGCGCGTATGATAGCTGTTCGAATTGGCGACATTACTTCTTCAGCTTGCTTCATTGTTGGCGCAGTAGTAATTTGGTGAGTAGTAGCTGTTTCAACATTTAAAAAATAGTTT
>SMYQ01000149.1 GCA_007050885.1 Candidatus Bathyarchaeota archaeon | reverse complement strand
CTGGAGGCTTTGGCATCATGAAAAGTTACCTGAAAATCTATGTGAGTAGCGAAGGCGCTGCCCCAAGTGAAGTGGTTGAACGATTAATGCGAATGGGCTTTCAACCAGTAGCCGGTAACTATGACTTCGTCATTGAATGGGATGAGAATGGTTCGGTACAGGACATGATTGAAGTCGCAAACCAAGTCCATGCTACACTCAAAGGATGCAAAGTCATTTTCAAGATGGAAACTGTGCCAACGAGATGAAAATGCTGTGGTCTACTGTTCAATGACTTTCGTGACAAATTTGCCATTCTTGTAGAAGAGCTCGTTATCGGCGTAGATCTTGCCATCCTTGGTCATATCGGCGAGAAGATCCCAATGAATCGCGGATTCATTCTTGCCCCCGCTTTCTTCAAAACCGTTACCAAGTGCACAGTGGATGGTTCCGGTTAGTTTCTCGTCAAACAAGATATTCTTCGTAAACTTCGTAATCCCTGGGTTCGTACCAATGGCGATTTCACCTAAGCGTTTCGCGCCCTCATCGATCCCAAGAATGTGATCTAGGAGATCCTGGCCCTTCTCAGCAGTAGCTTTGGTTACAAGTCCCTTCTCAAAGGTGAGGGAGACATTTTGGACTTCCTTTCCCATGAAAATTCCTGGATATGAGAAGCGGATTGTCCCTTCGACACTATCTTCAATGGGAGATGTGAAGATTTCCCCATCAGGCATATTCAAGTGTCCATCAGCATTGACCCAGTTACGACCGGTGACTTTGGCAGTGAAGTCAACGTCTGCACTTTCAAATCGGATGATGTTTTTTGTGTTGAGGTACTTGGTGATTTTAGCTTGGGTTTGGCTGATTTTTTGCCAAAGCTTCACTGGATTAGGTTTGTCGACCAAGCAGGCACCATACACGAAGTCTTCGTATTCTTCGGTTCCCATATTGCCCTCTTGTGCAAGGCTGGGAGAGGGATATGGGACTAACGCATACCAGCCTTGTTTGAGCCGGGCCGTGAAGCGTTTTTGGAGTTCGGTTTGGGCCTTAGCAGCGCGGGCTTGTTTGGCTGGATCGACATTAGCCATGGCTTTTCGGTTATCCGATGAGTAGATGACAATGTAGCTGTCGATTTTGTCAATCATATCAAGAATGAGAGGATTCACATAATCGAGTTGGTGGTCTTGGGCGTATTTATAAAAGATTTCTTGGGCGCGTGGGAGATAGATTCGGGTGAATGGATGACCACCAGCTTTCATGATTTCTCGGGTGAGTTCAAGGACGAGGGGTTCGCTGAAGGCGGGGGCGCTGATGCCGACGAGGTCGTCTTTTTTGACTCCCAGGGAGTATTCGACGATCAGTTGAGCAAGTCGTGATATTCGATCATCAACCATAATTTTTTCACCTTTGAAGGAATGCCCTTCATAGGTGATTGGGAGAAAAAGGTTTGGTTTCAGGAAAGGTTAGAAAGTAGTTCACTGGGTCTTTTTGTACGATTGAGGAACCGACCACTGACACGTTGGGCGATGTGGTTAACAGTCTGGCTAGCCTGCGCTCGAACTCCACCCACTCCGTTACTGATGCCCCCCGCAATGCGGCTAAGCTGTTTGCGGACAATTGCCCAGCTGACGAAGGGTTCAAAGTCGTCAATGCGATCATAGATGGCATTGGTAAGCACAGAGGGGTGCGTGACAGTTAAATGCGCATTAACCTGGTAGTCTTGGTCTTGAGCCTTGGATATGAAGGCTGCAACACTTTCCCTTGTTAAAATCGGTGCTACATGGGCACGGTCAAATTTTGCCAGTCGGTGAGCGTTGGTAGCTTGTTCAATGTGATTATCGAGAGGATTGAGATAAATGTGCTTTTTAAGCAGGATAGCTTCCCAGGAAGATGAGAAGCCCGCATGCATGAGGACGCCCTTGCTTGAAGCCATGTCTTGAAGGAAGGTTTGCCGACCTGTGGGTTCAAAGGAGACATGACCAAGTGTTTCCTTTCGGTGGTAACCATAGACTTTGAACCGCTCCTCGGGGAACTTCTGCAAGACTTTGAGGACATGCTGTTCCCGAAGATAGGGGAGATATACACAATAATGGTCTTCCACTGTTGGGGTGTAGTCAAGTAATTCGAATTTCTCAAATAGTGGAAATAGGGTACCAATTCCTGATCGTTCCAATTCTTGGACAAAGTCGATGGCAAAATAATGATTACAGAGAGGCGTGCAATACAGAACTAAACCCATGCCCACGATTAAATCGTGGACTTGAACGGGTGGCAACACCTGTTTGAAGTGAATCAAGGAATGTTGATGATCAACGGAGATAACAGGTTTTTGAGTAGCCAACCCGGCCATACAGGAAAAGCCTTCAAAATCAGTAATAATGGCGTCATAATCTTCCTGCTTCACGAGCCGTCGAACATTTTCAAAAATTCGGGGGAAGTTACGAAAGTGTAACAGATTCTGTAGCAGTGTTTCAGGGACATTGATTCCTTGACCTGAAAATTTGATCTTATATCCAGGGATATGTCGCCAGCGACGGACTAGTGATTTAGCATACAATGGCGGTGTTGGTCCACTGAATAGACAGTCAACTTGGTGGCCATCAAACAGGAGTTGTCGAATGACATCACGGGCACGGTTGATATGTCCCTGCCCGTTTGTATTTATCCCATAGAGAAGTCTCATCAAGATTCGCCGCAATGCATTTTCTAATTACTTAATGAGCAGGAAGTGTTCTCCCTGTATTCGACTACCATGAGTCTGAAGTGGGAACCTCGTTTCTCTCC
>SMYQ01000274.1 GCA_007050885.1 Candidatus Bathyarchaeota archaeon | reverse complement strand
TAGTTTCAAGGACAGCTGCTTGTAGAACTGTGAGTTTAGCGCGTTTCTTAGAGGACTTTTTACGTTTGGATTTGGTGTCCTCGACTGGTTCATCCTCTAAATCCTCAAGTTCCTCGTCCTCTTCATCGGCAGTTGATGCTGGAGTCGCTTCTCATTTGGGTTCTTCAGGAACTGGTTCCTTAGGGGCTTCTTCAGATGTCTCTTTTTTCTCTGACAACTTCATCGCCACATATTTCTTACCCCAATGTTGGGCATTGGGTGGCGCGACCTCAATTCACCGAGGGTCATTTAAGTTTTCTGATAACCCTTCATCTATCCTAGTAGAGGGATTTGTTTCCGTAGCCGTAAGGTTGAAATACGGGAAACATAATCGACGCTCTCGCCTGAAGGTAGGTTGTTCGCTGTGTCACGACGACAACGGAGACAGAAGAAGACAAAGCAGAAGAGACGCCTTGAATCAGTTCCAGAAAAGTTACAACGAAAACGTGACCGTCAAGTCAGGCAACGAACCCGACGAACACCAAGATGGGTTCAATATGGCCTTGTAGTAGTTCTAATTTCCATCATCATTGGTGGTAGCGCTTGGATCTGGTGGATCAATCTACCGCCAATTGAACCTCCTGAGCCCTTACAGGGTGATGTCGATATCCTCCAACAGGATATCTTTTACGTGTACATCAATAATACCGGCCAAGTTCAAATCGATTACATGCTTGGCCGATTTGCAGGAGGCACCTTCGGAGGCTATCAACCACTCAACGTGTCATTTACACGTGACTTCGAAAGAGGACAAGTGAACTTCACATTACGAGACCCTTATGTCTTCTATGACTACTTTGGAAATGCATACTATATCCCTCCAGAAGTTGGAGCCGACAGCCTCGCATTCGTTGTCGACAATATTCAACCGAATAAGCAATACACCTTCGAAGAATATGCCCTGCGAGGTGGGGCATCCATGACAGGGTACTGGTCGCTGTTTTGGAGCTACATCATCAATAGTAGTGACAACAGCTGGCTCCGAAATGATAACTTAGAGAATATGTTCACTTTCACCTTCGATATTCATCCAGAAAATGACACGCTTCCTGAAAACACCCCGACTATCGTCCACTGTAACATCACCTTTAGCACACTCACCGATCCTGATGCAAACGTCTATAATTTTGGCGAGTCAAGCATAATCTTCCCCAAGCAGATCTACAACGATACCACACTCCTCGCGAACATTACGCTTCATGAGATTTTCCGAATCGGAAGCAAGACCAACGATTTTGAACCGCACACAACCAATAATGAAACGCACATTGGATTCCGAGCAAATCCGATTACAGTTGCTATGTCGCAAAACCAGACATGGGGATACATCTTCGACTTGAACGTTACAACATTTACCAATGAAACGTTCTGTCTATTGGACCTTACAAGTTCGATGAACGAGTTCTTCATGCAAACCGGTTTTACGGGTGCAGTGCAAGATCAACCCATGCAATTCCCCAAGGCTGAAATCAGCATTGATACGCCGAATCTAGCATACGAAAAACAGAACGTAACCGACATTATCATACGCTTTCCAGCAGTATGCGTGGATAATGAAACGATTGTCTTTCAGGTTACGCCAGCATCGTTTGGCCCACAAAGCTATCCAATCACACCTCCGATGAATCGAGAACCAGGATCAAGAATGGTAATTGGATTAGATGGGTTTGAGGCTAATTCAAGTGAGTTAAAGCTAGAACCAGTAATATGGTTTATCGAATCACGACGAGTGATTCACATCAGATAGAACAACATTTCTTCCAATGCGTTGGAAGAAAGGAGCGTTGGGTAATCCTCAACTATTCAATAACCCACATTTTAGGCAAGAGAGTTGCTCCGAGGCTTTAAAAGTGCGTCATTTCTAAGTGATAATGAACTGAATACTAGGAGCGGCAACGATGCCTTCGAAAGAAAATGATCTCGATGAAGCGTATTCACGCTTGGGGAAACGGTTGAAATCCAAGGAAGCAGCACAGGATCCAACAAAAGATGAAGCCTTGCGAACCCGCCTTGAAGAAGTTAACCGTCAAGCTCCATCGAAATCCAAACTATTCGTCGAAACAAATTCTCGATTGGAACAGTTGCAAGAAGAGTTTCAGATCGAGGTTCAAAAGCCCCAAACCCTGCAAGAATATTTAGTGTTTCTTCTAGCCCAAGATACCGCTGCAGCTATTGCAGTGGCAGATTTGTATTCTAAGATTCATGAAGTGGAACAATACAAGGGACTTTCACAAAAGGAATTCCAGAGGCAACTCAAGCAGCTGGAAGAGGAAGAAATGGTTCATCTCACCGAAATTCAGGGTGTTCTTGTCATCAAACTACAAGATGATTTTCTCAGTGAAGATGAAGCCACAATTCTTGATATTGTTTCACGAAAGAGTGGGAAAGTTTCTATGGAACAGATTATGGTTTCCACAGGTTGGTCACAGGTACGAACTCAAATTGCATTAGACTCGCTCAAAGCGAAGAAGATGGTGTCGCAAAAAAAGAGCTTCACCCGAGGAACCCGCTATCAGTTAACGAATGACACCTAAACATTCAATTTCACTTATACACAACCCTCTATTAGTTTAAATAGTCTTTTTGATGAATATCATTTGGTGCCACTCAAGTGAGTACTGATTATGTAGAACCCATCGGAGGCATTCAAAGAACCGTAGATGATGTTCCACGCAAGGATATTCGCCGTGAAAAGCGGTTACTCCGCCAAGCGATTGCTGTGTCTAGT
>SMYQ01000111.1 GCA_007050885.1 Candidatus Bathyarchaeota archaeon | reverse complement strand
TCGGGTACGCAGCTATCCTAGTACAATTCGAAAAACACTTACTCTTTGATCCTGGCATCATTGGTACCACTCCCTTAGTTGCAGTTAACAAGGTCAAAACATCATATGTCGTTGTTACACACGAACCCGATGAGCACTTTGGGAATGCGGTCGAGTTTGCCAACCAAAAGGGAAGCATACTCATCGGAAACAGTAGCGTGTGCGACCACGCACGAAAAGCAGGCATCTTTGGGTATGCTTTCACGGAAATAACAATGAACTCACCGCTAGAAATCGGGGCAAACATCCTAATTATAGGATACAACGCACCACGGGGAGGATTCCTAGCCCCTCAAAATACAGCATATTTAGTCAAGAGTAAACAGGGATCAGTGTTGCATATGGGACATCCTAAGGGTGTAGGGGCGCTGGAGGGTTTGAAACCCGACCTATTATGCGTCCCCGTTGCTGGTAAAAAACATGGAACCCTTTCTCCCGAGGAAGCGGTAAAGGCAACCTCTGCTATCCATCCTCGGTACGCTTTCCCCATAAGTGGATCAGAAACACAAATTCATCAGTTCTTGGCTTTACTAGCAGAACAGAATTCGAGTGTCATCCCCGTGTCCTTAACTCCAGGTCAGTCCTTCACCTTGGTCTAATAACTACGGTCTTTATCTAAGGCTGCAAAAGACGGTGGTATAAATCCACACGTCGATCTGTGATGATATTATTTGTAGGTGTTAGCATTTTGTTTCGGGCCTGACGTGGGTCAATTTCTGCAACTATAAGCCCTGTGCGATCTTTACCACTTCGGGCGAGTATCTTGCCATGGGTATCAGTGATTTGACTTCGTCCGGTGAACGTCAAGGTTCTTTCCGTTCCAATTCGGTTGGCAAGGATTGTGAAAAGGCGATTCTCGATGCTCCGAGATATCATGGCTAGTTGTGCGTATGGAAGGACCAGATTCGCAGGCAAGCATAATATTTCACAACCTTCCAACATTAGGATGCGTGTAGCCTCAGGAAATGCCCAATCAAAACATACCAAAACCCCTATGATTGCCTTGCCAAGGCTCCAAACCTTGGGTGGGTTGTTTCCAGCTTGAAACCATTCCTTTTCTCGGGCAAAAAGATGTATCTTTCGATACTTTCCTACAAACCCCCGGGGGTTAACTATCGCAGAGGAATTGAACACCTTGTTCAAACCTTCCCTTTCGGCGATTCCTATGACCACGGTTAATTGATATTGATCAGCAAGGTTGATTAGAGATGTTGTAGTGGGGCCATCGGGGATCGATTCAGCTAGGTTAAAGACCTGATCCTTTGAAACGAAGTTATATCCCGATACGCATAATTCGGGATATACAAGCAGGTCAACATCTTGTTTGGCTGCTCTCTCACAATATCGTCTGATGAGAATCCGGTTTTTCTCCGGTTGAGCGAACCTGGGTTGCATTTGTACTGCAGCTATCTTCATATTGCTCACGCCCATACCCCTTCTGTTCGATGCTGAGATATTTCAGGATTCCTCCAGAACGTACTTGTGTTATTAGTGCAAAGAATTCCCTTCCCTCACCTATTTTCTGGGACATTTCTTCAGCTTTGCTTTGGACCTTTAAGTAGACTAACCCGAGTTGTTCTACAGTTACTAGCCAACGGGGTAAATCATGATGGATGCTGTATGTAAAATTCAAACAGAGCTAGAGCAGCTTCGCAATATTAGAGGTGTAGAAAACTGCTTTCTCGCCCAACGAGATGGATACCCTATAACCAGCGCGGGCCTCTGGTTGTCTGAAGATGAAATCTTCGGAATTGCAGCCGCTGCATCTGCCATCAATGCTGTGGCTCGACGTCTCTACAGCACCCTCAACTATATACTTGTGGAAGGCGATCAGGCCAAATTCCTTGTAGTAGCCATCCCGGAAAATGATGCGTTCTTCTTATCGCTTACCACCCGAACCCAAGCGAATTTGGGCGTCATCCTCCAGTCCCTCAACCACTGCATTCAAAGAATATATCCTCATCTTCTCAATGCAGGGTCGCTCCTCCCGCTCCGAAGCTACTCCAAGGTCAAGGAAACCTCGATCATGGCTCGATTCCAAGCACAAGAACAACCCATCCATGCGCAAAGTCCTTCACTCCGTTCCCTCTCGCTTGTGCTAACGAAACCTATGATGGTTAAGCTTCGAGCGCTCATGACGGATTTTACCAATCTTATGGATGGCGCCCATCCCACTTTCATCTCCCTCAATGGTGGTTATCCAATTGCTCCTGAAAATCAGCTTGAATTCTCGACCAGTAGCTTAAGTGCATTCACCTATGCCCTTTATGATACTTGTGAAAAAGTTGCATGGATAACCAAACGCACGAGCATTAATCAAGTCACCATAGACATTGGTTCACAACACCATTTCATCTATAACACTGGGACAGGGATTTTCAGTACGACTCTGCAGAAAGGTAACTGTCGCCTGGGGTATCTTCGCCTTCTAATTCCAACATACACAACACGTATAGAAGAAACCCTGAATGAAGCCTCACAGACTTTTGAAAAACCGAAAATACAACAACCAATGAACCGATTTCTAAATGGTTTTTTCTCCACTTTTAAGCAACAGACCTTGACGGGTTGATATCAAGTTGTTAATTGACTGGAGTAGTAAAGTTATCCAATCGAAGATAGTCTATTATGGTCCTGCCATGAGCGGCAAAACCACGAGCATTCAAACATTGTTTAAGAAGCTGAACCAATATGACAAAATCGAATCCATCGAAACTACTACTGGACGAACCCT
>SMYQ01000010.1:6396-11485 GCA_007050885.1 Candidatus Bathyarchaeota archaeon | reverse complement strand
TCTGATAGTATGTAACCAAATCATCCTCAAGTTTGCATACCTCTGGCTTGGCGCACAGCCAGACGCAACCCTTGCAGGCAGAATAATTAAGATCGGTAAGTTTCACGAATTCTGAATCGTAGCCACTTTTTTTCATAATGGTCTTAACCATTCGATCAATGTTCGAGTTATGACCTACGACACCCGCACTGAACCCAATAATTTTCATCGTTTACTTCCAACTTTTTATTAGACTAGCAAATAATGCATGGATTTATTTTAATCTAAACTACATAAGATCTTAGCGCGCGCTTGTCTCTTTAGTAGTGCTCAGAGTTATATATTCGGTAAAACCTAGTTCGCTTCTTGATTAAAGTGTAAACTCGGTGTATGTTGTACTGCTTTCCACCTAGTGGAGTGTGATAGTTCTGTTAGTTGTATGGCGAAGAAGAATTAATCTTATGGTATGGTGGGCTCACAGATGAGTTATGCAATTCGTAGACTTTTCAAAACAAAGAAACCCGATAAGCCAGAAGTCTTAGAGCTTAGTGATTTGCCGACTTGGCTTGACCAACATACAAGTCCTATGCGAGATAAATTCAAGCGTGAGACAAGACCAATTCTAGTAGACATTGACAAATCAATATTGAATATGAAAGTAACCGCGCAAAAATTAGCTTCCAGCAGTTCGGATCCTGAGACCCGAGGTCAAGAGAGATATATTATACAATTTGCAGAAAACATTTTATCTTCACTAGATGAAATTCAACTTCCAGATGACTTGAGCTTTGATCATGTCCAAACAATGTATGAAGAACTGACAAAAGCCCTTAAAACTCCAAATCGTACGAGACAAAATAAAATTCTACGATTGCATTCTAGCTTCAAACCACTAGTCAAAGATTTTGATTCCGAATTCAAGAAGCTATATGGACTATCGGTTAAGCTAGCACAAGTCCTAAAAAATAGTGAGCCCCTTGCCCAAAAAATTAAGGTGATTCGTAAAAATAGTGAGAAGGTTGTTGAGATTCGAGAAAGACCGAAACAAATGAGAATAGAAATGGGCAAAGCTGAGGAAAGGATAAAGCAATTAAATGCACAATTGGAAGAAGTGAATCTGCAATTCAGCAGAATGAGAGGTAGAGATGAGTTCAAGGAACTAGAAAAAGTTCAGACAAAGGTTCAAGATATTAAAATAGAACTGTCAAAATTTCTGGATCCTTTTAACAAGCCCCTGCGGAAATTAGTCAAGTCAGTCAGTGAGGGGAGAATTACACTACGTCCTGAAAGCATGGTCACCCTTAGAGACTTCGTTAAAGATCCTAACTACGCAGTTCTTGAGAGCAATGACTTGACTCAAGTATCATTACTACTTCATGATGTGAAATTTTTACTTGAAGATGGAAAGATCACAATCGATAAGAAAAAAGAAAGGAAAGTATTGGACACAATTAACCTTGTACAAGATGGTTTCCTTGAAAGAATTCGTCAAAAATTCGAACTTATCAGAAAAAAAGAGAAACGGCTTATGTCAACATCTGAAGCCAGTAAGTTCGCAGAAAATAACCAGAAATTAGGCCTCTCAAAAAGAAAGATCGAAAAGGAAATTGCTGAACTAAAGCAATCGAGTTCAGGATTTGAAGTAAAAATATCCGAACTCCAAACTGAGCTTGGGGAGCGATTACATATGTTAGAGGAAGAGATACGGACTTTGCTTGGGGTGAAAATTTCCATACTAGCTAAATGAACTTTTAAACAATATCTGCATGGTAGCTTTGAAGGGATTTGACAACTGATTTGCCCTCACGGTAGGCTGCGATTCCTTTGGCGGCAGCCAAAGCAGCTTGTAACGTTGTGATATAAGGTATCCTATGTCGTATAGCTGCCTTGCGTATGTATGAATCGTCGTGTATACTCATTTTTCCAGATGGAGTGTTAATGACAAGTTGGATATCACCATTCTCTATGGCGTCAGTGATATTTGGCCTACCTTCATGCTCCTTGAGTATGACCTGTGATTGGATACCTTGACTGTCTAGGAAAGTCTGTGTACCTACTGTGGCTCTAATGTGGAATCCAAGGTTCGATAGTTGTCTTGCTACCTCTAATACTGCAGGTCGATCACTTTCTGAGACAGTAATAAGGACAGTACCTTGAGTTGGAAGGGGTAAGACAGCTTCTTGGGCTTTCCAAAAAGCTAAGCCAAATGAATTAGCGATGCCAAGTACTTCCCCTGTTGACTTCATTTCCGGTCCAAGCACTGGGTCTACTTCAGGGAACGCATTGAATGGAAAAACAGCTTCTTTTACTCCGAAATGTGGGATATTACGATTTTTCAAATTGAGGTCTTTAATTTTTTTACCAAGCATAAGTTCTGTAGCTAAACGAGCCATTGGAATGTTACATACTTTAGAAACTAATGGAACTGTTCTAGAAGCACGCGGATTAGCTTCCAGTACATAAACAACATCTTTACAGATGGCATACTGAATGTTCATAACTCCAACAACATTGAGTTCTTTTGCAATGCGTTTTGTATATTCTTCAATTGTGTGAATATTTTTCTTGGTTAAACTTACTGGAGGTATGACGCATGCAGCATCACCGGAATGGACACCAGCATATTCAATATGTTCCATTATGGCTGGAATGTAGACATCTTGTCCATCTGAAAGGGCATCAGCCTCGGTCTCAATAGCGTTTTCTAGGTATCGGTCAATAAGAATAGGTTTGTCTGGAGTAACCCCAACAGCTTCGGCAACATACACTCTCAATTCTTCTTCATCATGAACAATTTCCATTCCCCGTCCTCCTAGCACGTAGGATGGTCGAACCATAAGTGGGTAACCGATTCGCTCTGCCACAACGAGAGCTTCATCTAAACTGCTAGCGGTACCTGATTCGGGCATGGGAATTCCATATTTTTTCATCATTTGGCTGAACCGGCCACGGTCAGAGGCGATATCTATAGAGTTGACAGTTGTACCTAGAATCTTTACTCCAGCTTTTTGAAGTTCTGCCGAAATATTAAGTGGTGTCTGACCACCGAACTGGACTATTACCCCGAGGGGTTTTTGTTTTTGATATATGCTCACTACGTCTTCTACAGTTAGTGGTTCGAAGTAGAGTTTATCAGATGTGTCGTAATCGGTTGAGACAGTTTCTGGATTACAATTGACCATAATGGTCTCGTAGTCTAAATCACGTAAAGCGAAGGCAGCATGAACACAGCAATAGTCAAATTCAATGCCCTGCCCAATACGATTTGGACCGCCACCAAGAACCATAACTTTAAGCCTTTCACTAACTGTGATGCGATTTGGTCCATTGTAGGTCGAATAGTAATATCTCGCATCTTCAGCACCACTCACAGGTACAAAGTCCCACGCTTCTATAACCCCTAGTTGTGTTCGATTATCACGGATTTCCTTTTCATTGACTCCGAGTAACTTTGCCAGATATTTATCAGCGAAACCATCCTTCTTCGCGCTTATGAGTAGCTCATCAGGTAATTTCTTACCTTTGTATTCGAGAATCTTTTCTTCTAGATCTACTAACTCCTTCATCTGTTGAATGAACCAAGGTTTGATGTAGGTCTTCCGATAAAGATCTTGAATATCAGCACCTTTTCGAAGCGCTTCATACATGATAAATTGGCGCTCACTAGTTGGATAGGTAAGACTTTTCATTAATTCGTCCAGTGATTTCTTATTGAAGTCTTTAGCAAAGCCAAGTCCAAAACGCCCATTTTCCAATGAGCGAATCGACTTTTGAAAAGCTTCTTTATAATTTTTACCTATGCTCATAACTTCGCCAACAGCACGCATCTGTGTTCCTAAGTGATCTTCAGCATCACGGAACTTTTCAAAGGCCCACCGAGCGAATTTAACTACAACATAATCACCGTAAGGTGTGTATTTTTCTAAAGTACCATGTCGCCAATACGGAATCTCGTCAAGAGTTAATCCTGCTGCTAGTTTAGCTGATATTAGTGCGATTGGAAAACCAGTAGCTTTTGAAGCGAGTGCTGAGGATCTGGATGTTCTCGGATTTATTTCGATTATGACTATGCGACCAGTTTTTGGATCATGGGCAAACTGAATATTTGTGCCACCAATAACCCCAATTCTCTCAACGACTTTATAGGAAAGCTGCTGAAGGCGATCTTGCAGATCTTGATCAATGGTTAGCATTGGTGCCGTGCAATAGGAATCGCCCGTGTGTACACCCATAGCATCCACATTTTCTATAAAACATACTGTTATCATCTGGTTCTTCGAGTCACGAATTACCTCCAGTTCTAGTTCTTCCCATCCTTCAACAGATTCCTCAATAAGCACTTGTCCAATCAAACTTGCCTGGATACCACGATTGGCTACAGTCCTCAATTCCTCAACATTATAAACGAGACCCCCACCGGTGCCACCCATAGTGTAAGCTGGGCGCACTACAACTGGATACCCTAGCTTTCCTGCAATTTCCTCAGACTCTTCCACACTATATGTAATCTTACTCTGAGGCATTTCAATACCTAATTCCATCATAGTCTGTTTGAAGGCGAGCCTATCTTCACCTCGCATAATAGCATCAGGCTCAACTCCAATGACTTTTACATTATATTTTTCGAGAGCACCACATTTAGCGAGACTTGAACTCAAGTTTAGGCCAGTCTGGCCTCCAAGGTTTGGAAGTATTGCATCCGGCCGCTCCTTTTCAATAATTTTAATCATGGATTCCAGATTAAGCGGTTCGATATAGGTGACATCAGCCGTAGCAGGATCAGTCATGATTGTTGCTGGATTTGAGTTAACAAGAACAATCTCATAACCTAAAGATCGTAAAGCTTTGCATGCTTGGGTTCCAGAGTAATCAAATTCACATGCTTGGCCTATAACAATTGGTCCGGATCCAATAATCATAATCTTATGAATGTCACTTCGTCTCGTCATATCCAATCCCTCATCTGATGTTCTATCTACATATTTGAAATGTTATGATAGTATTCAAACATCCAATAGAGTGTGCTTATTATTTGGAATAGCGACCTAACTATAGCGCCATTTAATATTAAGTACCTTCCAAAGTTGGATTTTGAAGAAATTTTGAATAA
>SMYQ01000010.1:0-6296 GCA_007050885.1 Candidatus Bathyarchaeota archaeon | reverse complement strand
TGAATAATTCTCAAACCACTGAATATAATTAGTCCACTGAGTAAGTGAATGCTAAAAATGATGTCCAACATGATGAATCGAACAAATGAATTAGCAATTGAACTAGTAGATCTAAAAAAAATATTCATCATGGGGAAGATGGTCAAGGTTCACGCTTTACGCGGTGTTAACTTGAAAGTTAGGAATGGTGAGATCGTCTCTATTATAGGGCCTTCAGGTAGCGGAAAATCTACTATACTCAATTTGCTGGGTGCCTTAGATAGACCTACCAGTGGAAAGATAATCATTGATGGAATAAATATTGCAAGGCTAAAGGATGAAGCATTATCTAGATTTCGTAACAGAAAGATAGGTTTCATCTTTCAATCCTATAATCTGATCAATAGATCTACAGTTACAAAAAACATTGAGTTACCTGCAATAATAAGAGGAATTCCAAGGACAATCAGAAGACGACGTGCCAATGAATTACTTGATATGGTTGGTTTACGTGGGAAAGCCAATAGAAAACCTACAGAACTCAGCGGAGGAGAACAACAAAGGGTTGCGATCGCAAGAGCGCTAATCAATGACCCGACATTCATTCTTGCTGATGAGCCTACTGGAAATCTTGACAGTAAAACTGGTCAGGAGATAGGAAATCTTCTCCTTAAAGTTAATGAAGAGAGAAAAGCAACAATTGTAATAGTCACTCACAATATTGAATTGGCTGATAAGACAGAGCGAATTCTACACCTCAGAGACGGTATTGTAGAAAAAGAGACGCCTGGACTAGTTTTCCACAATACCTCTGCTGAACAAAATAGTGCATCTACTAAATCGATTAATGAGTATCGGGAGAAATAACAGAAATCATGAAGAGTATTTTTGAACTGGTAGGATTATCATTTGCGGCACTTAAAGAACGAAAGCTTAGATCAGGGCTTACAATAATGATGGTGATCATAGGAGCAGCATTAATGACTTCTGTACATGGTCTGAGTGGAGGTATGGACAATTTTTTTACAGAACAGTTTGGATCGCTCGGTGCAAATGTTTTAATTATTACTCCTTCAGGAGGTGGAGGTGGTTTTGGTAGACCGCAATCATCCAGTACTACGATGAAACTTACATCTGACACTGTTCAAACAATAGAGAAGATTCATGGAGTAACGTATGCAGTTCCTTATGTCTCTGGTGTTGCATCTTTGAAATCAGCAGGTGAAGAAAAAACCGTGAGCGTAGTTGGTATAGATCAAAACAAGTTAAAGTATATTGCACCAAAGATCAGTCTTGAGTCAGGATCATATGTGTCGGCTCAAGATTCTGTGGGTATATTGTTGGGTTATAATGTTGCTCATCCATCCGATCTAGATAGGCCCTTTGCAAAGAGAGGGCAAACAATATCGATCGAATATACGACGGTAGAAACTGAAATGGGTGCAGAAAAAACTGTAACAGAGACAAAGAGTTTTCAAGTGAGAGGAATCATCGAGGAGCTAGGTAACCTTCAGACTGACAATCAGGCCTATATCTCACCATCGGTAGCCAATGCTTTATTCGATAAAGGTGGATCCTACGATGGCATCTATGCAATCACTAGAGATCCCGAAGAGAATGATGATATAGAAGAGAATATCAGAAAAATCTATGGAAAGAACATTGGAATTACCTCGCCTAAGGCGATAACTAGTACTATACAAGAATCTTTAGGAGCCTTCACTGGATTCATATCAGCAATAGCAGGAGTTTCAATGTTTGTTGGGGCAGTTGGAATAATTACTACGCTTTACACGTCTGTTATGGAAAGAACTCGTGAAATAGGTTTATTGAAAGCCCTAGGATATGGAAAAAGAAACATACTTTTCATGTTTCTCTCTGAATCTATGACAATCGGTTTAATTGGTGGATTATTGGGACTACTACTTGGTCTTGGTGGAGCGTATGCACTGATTGCGCTCATGCCTTTTGGAAGAGGTGGAATATCCTTTACTCCTTATTTTGTACCAATGAATCTTATACAGATTTTTATCATATCGTTTACACTTAGCATTATGGCAGGACTATATCCTGCTTGGCGAGCATCTAAACTCACTCCAATTGAGGCTTTAAGAAAAGAGTAAGGAATTCAAGTTGAAACATTTGAAAAATGTGAATGTAATTTATGTGATCTTTCTAGTTCTCTCAATATCTCTTTTTAATCTAAAAACAGATGTTACAGGACAGCAAACAAGATTAGATATTATGGGAGAGCCTACAACTCTGAATGCAGGATTTAACACAACTGTTGTCATCACCATCTTTAACGAGTTTGAACCGATATATGACGTCGATGTTAGCGTTAGTTTTCCACAATCGCAGACGACCACGATCTCACCTGTTGTAATTGGTGCAAGTAATTGGAAATTTGAAAGAATAGGCATGGGCGAAAATGTCACAATAAACCCTCTAATTTATGTGACCGAGAGCGCTGCAGGCAACGCGTATCCTGCAGACATTTCAATATCATACACAAGACTTGGTTATATCTCTCCGTCTTCTGAGACTCATACAATAGGGTTCTATGCAAAAGGTCAGATAATCATGATCGTTTATGATTTCATTGTTGAGATTGAACCTGTATATGAAGACAACGAAAGAACAAGAGACAATGTTGTTCCTGGAGATACAGGATCTACAATTACCGTAACTGGGAGTCTATTAAATAAGGGAAATGTTCCAGCAATGTTTACAAATGTTACAATAATTCCAAACCCAATTTTAATCTTACAACCTGAAAGCACCAGTTATCTAGGCGAAGTCGATCCAAACTCTCCGGCTCCCTTCACATTAGAAACGAAAACAAGTCCCCAAGCGAAAGATGGAAATCATACAATTCTAATAAAAATCGAATACCAAGACCAAGAATCAAAGACATATTCGATTGAAAAAGAGTTAACGGTTTACATCTTCAAAACACAAATACTAGAATCCCCGAGTACCTCTGAAAAGATAATTGGAATTATAAGGCAAAATCTCCTTTTCGTAATAATCGGCATGATCATTTTCATTTTATTAGTAGCTATACTGATAAAGAGGCTATCTAAAAGGGGCATTGAGTCAGAAGAGTTTCCGGCCTAATTCTCTAACATTTCCATAAAGCTGGGGGAGTATTGTTTTGTGGGTCTTAAAGAAGAGATCTCTTATCCTTCTACTCCTCCTTGCACTTCTCCAAATATCGTTAGTAAATGCTTCTGACACTGTCGATGTTTCTCCCGGTAAATACGATTACAAATTAGGTGAAGGCTTTCCAAATGAAGATATTGTAAAGCTAAACTATCCCAACAGCACTATCTTAACAAATTCTACTGGTGAGTTGCTTTTCAATCTGACCTTAACAACATACAACTACACTAGCGAAGAAGACACAGATAGCATTCGAAAGTCTATATCTGTCTATATCCCTCCAGAATTCACTATAAATAATGGAGTAGAATCAGTATGGACAAGCTATACCAATGATTACAGACCATCAAGCATATCTCTTTTCAACGCCTTCTCAAATGATCCTATAGCTCCCAACTGGTCAATTCTAAGCATCTCTAATCTTAATATAACAAAATCCAATCAGGATGTAAAGAATAGAGTATTCATCGAAAACAAAACACAATATATTAGAATCTTCAATGTAACTTCACCAGAAGTAGCTGGAAGATATTTTTTCAAAGTCTTTATCAATATTAGAGGAAGGACGTACTCTATAGGCTCTAACAATTTTCCAACAATAGTTGTAAGTGCCGCTCTAAATCCCTCTTATGTTTCAGGCACAATTAGATATGGAGATTTAGGTAAACCTGATCTATATGGGAAACCATTAGACTCTTCAGTATATCCGGATGGTACAGTACTCCTGCCTGAAGGGTACGGTGGTAAAATATATGCTGAAGGAACAACTGCTGAAGGAAAAAAAGTACAGGCCCAAGCATATTTCAATTCTACCGCTGGTAGATATACGCTCTATGGACTAGCGGCAGCCACATACAACATTACTGTTCATGCCGCTGGATATTATCCGAAAAACTTCTGGTATGCAGTAAATGTTGCCCCAGATCAAGGTGTAGAACACATAGATTTCTACATGAATGAAGGAGTAAATGTTTCTGGGACAGTATTTTCCAAATGTCAATTTGAGAAAACTCCTTGGGGATATGCGTATAATTTAACTGGTTTCCAAGTCAGGCGGGTAATAAAAATTGATGTCACCGACATCAATGAAAATATTGTTGCAAGCTCTCCTTTGAAACTCTTTGATAAAACACTTCTAATTTTCAGACCACGAGATACTCTTGACCCAACAAGTGACAATTATGATTTCTCGATTAAGCGAGAAGTATTATTTGATGGTCATATACCCCAAGACTATGCAAACTATACATCAGGCCTCCCACCTGGAGATTATTATGTCAAAGCACACGTCACAAAATATGTTCAATTTGACCCGACAATAGTCCATTTCGGAAACAACACAAAAGATAATCATGTAATCTTCGACCTACATAGAACAAGTCACTTCAAGATTACTGTCCATTTCCAAAATGAACCAGGTGAGAACGCTGCACCCACAACTATAGGTGGATATCTTTATCTTGAAGTGTTGGATGCAACAGGGGCAGTTGTTGGTTTTAATGTTTCCAAGGTCCCAATAGGATCTAGCAGCTTCACTATGCAGGTCGAGGGTATTGACATCTGGAATAGACTCATGTCAGATCAGGGTAAGCGTACAGCATGGGTCTATTCATTTGATAGAGGTCTATTGACTGGAACATACAAGATTAATGCGTTATTCATGAATCGAACCATGGATTTCATCGTACTGAATTCACTAATCATTGGTTCTCCAGAGCTAAGAACGGTTTATCCGACAACTGCTGAACCTCTCACTTCAGCCTTTTCAGCTCGAACACTTGAATTAACCAATAGAGAGACTCCCTTATACTTTCAACTTATGATTATCGAAGCAACAATTGGAGAATCCTGTGATAGTGCTGTTGAATTAAGTTTTGCAATTGTCTTGGGGGGCGGATTTGATATCACCATTTATTCGGTTGACTGGCAGACACCATCAATACCTAAAGAGTGGGAACATGCTGACTCAGAAATAAGAATAGATATCCTAAACTCCAAAAATGATCTAATAGACACTATCTATGTCACTCAACCATCAATAGGCAAAAGTATTTCGATTTCAACCTTCGGAGAGATTCAACGGGAGGATGGTACCAAATTTTTTGGAAGGGCGCTCGGATTAAAGTCTGACTCATACATTTTGAGGCTATATACGCTGGGATATCTGCAAGATCAAAATGATCCTCCGACAATGATTCATGTAACTTTCGGCGCATTGAGTGATACCCCCATATATCTCCATAGAGGCTCAAAAATAGATTTAATATTGAAATTCAAAACTGAACAAAATTTCGCAACAATTGATAACAAATTGCTTTATGCACGACCAATCAACAATATTGACGCAACCCCAGTTAGAATCGAGGTTTTTGATGATTTTGGAGAATTTGTTGCAGCCAATATAACCTATGTCCCCAGAAACAGCGCTTATGTCCAAGTTACAATTTATGGATTCAATAACTACTATGGAAACCCACGACTATTATGGACGAATTTCTACGATACAACAGACGGTGGCAGAAGGCTCAATTCAGGTTTAGACGTGGGTAAATACCAGATAAGGGCGAGTATACCTGGTTACTACCACCATGGATTTCTGACAGCAGAAATTAATTCGCCCAACCTAAGGGTAGTGCAAGTGATAGGTAGTCTTGAAAGACTAGGATATTTATCAGGAAATGTGACATGGGCTAATTGGCTAAGAACACGTCAACGCCAACCACTCTCTTGGACAAGCATAACTGCTTATCAGGGTAACAGTGAAGTATTCACATATTCTTTAGATGGATTTTATGAAGCTTGGCTTACGGCTGGAACATATGATTTTGGGGTATATCATCCGGGACTCCGAACCCAACATCTTCCATACGGTTTACATGTTAGCTGGGGATCATGTTCATCCATAAATTTCTACATGCCTTCAGAAACTATTCCTTATGAAGAAGAATCAATCCCAGAATATGAAAACGCTTCATTGATTCTAATTATGGTTATCGTCTTTTTTTTGGTTTTAATATTAAGCACGCGCACGTGCTCACATAAAACTTCAGAGACTAATTCAGTGTCTAAAAGATTTTCACTTATACTAGTAGAAATAACTTCGAAAACGCGAATTTAGGTATATATGTCTGTCTTCTGAAAGTTTGGTATAA
>SMYQ01000280.1 GCA_007050885.1 Candidatus Bathyarchaeota archaeon | reverse complement strand
CGGGAAAACATACGTTTAGTCCTATGCCTTGATGAAGCTTATTTACTCGGTCAAGATCTTCTTAGCATCATTCATGCTAGTGAAGTGGCAAAGCATGGCCACGCATTTATTTCGACACTAATAGCCTGCCGTATAGTCGATTGGCAAAACACTCTGAGTTTTCCCCTTTCCGGCCGGCTTCATGACCGCATCGACATGCCAGCCTATAACCAAGATGAACTTTTTAAAATCTTTAAATTCCGATCCGAACTCGCGTTTCATAAAGGCGTGGTAACGGATGAAATTATAAACATGGTAGCTAATATCGCCGCATCCACTCAGAATGCTCGGCACGGAATTGAAGTTTTATATTTAGCCGGTAAAGCTGCAGATCGTCTCAATGTTAGACCAATAACTCCGGACTTAATTCGCCGAGCCAAACAAGAAGTCTACTCAGAATTACGTTCTGATGTGCTTTATGGACTCCGTGACCAAGAAATCCTCGTACTCGCCGCGCTCACTCGAGAATTAAAAGCTGAAAAATCCAGTTCAACAACCATTGCAAGTGTCTATGAGCGTTACCAGCTCATCTGTGAAGAATTCGGAGTTAAGAAACAGGCTCTCCCAACCTTCAGAAAAACCATTGATGCCCTCGTTTCACTCGGAATCATCGGAAAGGTCGTCGAAGGGATTGGAACAGGCCAGCGGGGACGGCGTGCACGCCTAACCCTCATGGACATCCCCGTTGAAGTCTTCGATGAACGTGTCAGCGAAATCCTGCAGCGTCGCGAATCGATGGAAGGAAATTTTGATTAAAAACAGAAGAAGAATTATACATGGAAGCTCAAAACATGAAGGATGCACTTTGGTTTCAATACGAAAACGCTACAGTGCCTGTAATTGCCTTAAGGACAATAGACGAGTTCACCATCCAAGGCTCAACTTATGGTCCTGTTGAAAAGGGACGAGAATTTGATCTTCCTCGATGGGTCGCAGTCCTCTTAGCCTCAAATAATATGGTTCAACTAAAGGCTCCAGAAATTAGTGTCCCTGATTTACATAAGGCATTACTACGGGAAGCAGGAGAACCTGTTCTCCAACCATTAACTCCCAATTACTACTTCCAAATCAGGACTGCCATCGAACATCTTATTCAACAAAACAAAAAAGCCCCCAATGATGTTCGAGTAGCATCCCAAGCAAAAATGGAAACGTTACTCCGGGATCTTATTGCCAATAGGTTACTGAAACTCATGAAATTAGCATCACGGGAAGAACGAATACGCGAGACTAAAAAGAAAATGACAGAAGAAGAACGGTGGCTTTTTGACAAACTCGCCAGTCTTTTACGTAATTGGCAGAAAGAAGTAATGGAGATCGGAAATAGTGACTGAAGAAATTGACTATATCGCCCGTTATGAGGAATTTTTTAGGTCTTATAAGACCGAAGAGGGTGATACTCCCTATAATGATGCCATCGCCCGAATCAGCTTAGATAAGCTCATTTCTGTACCGATTGATTTCAATCACCTACTAACCTTTGATCCTGAACTTGCAATCGCATCAAAAAAGAATCCTCAACGCGCCATCGAAGCGGCTTCGACAGCGATTCTTCGCATTCTTCGGGTCGTTGACCCTGATTATTACGATATTGTTAAGGAACAAAAGGTTCATGGACGGTTCAAAGAAGTTCCTGATCGCGTGTCCGTGCGTTTCATCCGGGCTGAACATATTGGACAATTAATCATGGTTGACGCATTGGTTACACGCGTTAGCGATGTCAAGCCCCTCCTCATCGAAGGCGTCTTCCAATGTCGAGAATGCTTAGAACCCATCACGGTCCCCCAAACCAACCAATTCATTCTCCCGACTAGTTGCATGAACGAGGCATGTCGGAGTAAAGGGCCTTTCGATTTAATACCTGAACGCTCACAATTTGTAGACTGGCAAAAAATCCGCCTTCAAGAAAAGCCGGAAGAATTACCCCCAGGCGCTTTACCCCGAGCCCTCGATTGCATCCTTCGCGAAGATCTCGTCGATATCGCTCGCCCAGGCGACCCCTGCCGCGTAGTCGGCATCCTACGATCAACCCAGGATACCACAGCCCGAACAAGGCGCAAAGCACCCACCTTTAGCGTCTTTTTAGACACCAACTATGTCGCCGTCTCAGAAAGAGAAGCAGACCGAGTGGAAATCGATCCAAAAGAAGAAGAAGCCATCCGCGAACTCGCAAAAGATCCCCTCGTTCACCGCAAACTCGTCAACTCAATCGCCCCCTCCATCTACGGATTAACCGACATCAAAGAAGCCGTCTGTCTCCTTCTGTTTGGCGGAGTAAGCAAACTCCTCGCCGACGGCGTCAAAATCCGCGGCGACTCCAACATCCTCCTCGTAGGGGACCCAGGAACCGCAAAGAGCATACATGGGTCAGAAAAAATTTATGTCGGGTATCAACAGAAAAACCGCACCCATTGGATCACCAAATCAATTGGCTCATTTGTTGACGAACTAATTGCTGACTTTCCAGACGATATTCTCGAAAGTAATCACACGGAGGTTCTTTCGCTACCAGATTCCAAATCCATCTTTACTCAAGCAATGGATCCTTTTTCATTGAAAATCAAGAAATCACGGATATACGAGGTTAGCAGACATCAAACCAGCAAATTGGTTAGAATCAAGACCCGCTCAGGAAGAACAGTGCTAGCTACCCCAGATCACTCATTTACAACGATTTCAAATGGTCACTTGAAAGTGGTTACTGCAAATGAGCTTCATACAGGCGTTTATCTACCGATTGCT
>SMYQ01000112.1 GCA_007050885.1 Candidatus Bathyarchaeota archaeon | reverse complement strand
GGAAACGAGGGGGTTTTTGGTAGTTTTAAGGTGAAAGAATTCTATTGCTCTGAGTGCAAAAAACGTTTTAACATCTATTATTATGGAAACGCCTTCTGGTATGGTATTCATTAACATATACGCTGTGATTGAATGAAGACTTGTAAAAAACAAAAAAGGGGAAAGGCTATTTCTTCAAGTGTACACATACGAGTCCTTTTCCTTCTCTGAGTGGGCGAGTGCAAGCGTTATCAGACACACAGGCAGAAGGTCGTGTATCACCTGATTTCCATCGATTAATGAGGTCGGGTTCCCGAATGAGAGGACGGCACAAGGCGATATAATCGGTAAGTCCGTCTTCCACTATTTGTTTCGCGACATCGAAGGATCGAATACCTCCTACCAACATCAAAGGAACCTGAATAATGTCTTTGTAGCGACGAGCTGCATCACGGTAGTAGAGGTCCGTTTTTTCCACACGTGCGTATGAGGCGTTGTAGTTACCACGCCAAATTGCCCATGAGGTGCCGCCACTTAATTCGACGGCGTCGATGCCTTCGGTTTCTAGCCATGCCGCAACCCGTAGCATCTCCTCTAAGGTCAACCCACCGTCGAGAAAATCCTCAGAGTTTAATTTAATTATCACAGGATAATTGGTGCCAACCGCGTCACGAACTCGACGATAGGCATCCAGAACGATGCGTGCGCGATTCTCAAGGCTACCACCATACTGATCGGTGCGTTTATTGAAGAAAGGCGAGAGGAACTCGCTAAGGAGGAACCCGTGAGCACCATGCAGCTGCACCCCATCGAAGCCTGCCTGTTTTGCGCGTCTTGCTGCTGAGCCAAAGGCCTCAACAACGCGATAAATGTCTGCTGTCGTCATTGCACGACATGCGGCACCTTCGCCACTCACCGCGGGGATTACTGAGGGACCAAGTAGTTCTCCTGTAAGTTCTGAATTACCTTGAGCTCCACCATGCGCGAGCTGGATCACGATCTTCCCTCCAACATCGTGGACAGCGTCTGTCATTTGGGTTAAGCCGGGAACAAAGTCGTCAGAGTGGATGCCGATTTGCCATGGCATGTTTTGTCCATCCTTCGTCACCGGTGCGAGGCCTGTAATAATTAGCCCTATGCCGCCTTTTGCTAATGCAACCATGAGGTTGATCAGGCGCGGGCTAACGGTTAAGTCACTATTCGCCATACCTTCGTACGTCGCTGATCGTACAAAACGGTTAGCTAATGTCATCCCGTTAATTGTTGTTGTGTCAAAGAGAGAGGTCATATTTACCACTTTTAAAGAACACGGTATCCTGCGACCCTGTATATCAGAGTCAAACAAACATAAACATCCCCAAGATTTAAAACTTATAGCTTACTCGCGCGCGCGGACAACCTTTGATTATAAAGTGGAATGAGAGAGTACTTGTTACAAGTCCTCGAATACGTGCACGCATGTAGTTAACTGTTTATTTTAGCGTACTACATTGTCAATGTGGAGAACAGATTGATGAAGATTGGTTTCATCGGAATTGGTGCTATGGGTAGCCATATGTCGGTAAACCTCTTAAAAGCTGGCTATGACGTCACGGTTTATGATATCCGACGGGAAGCAATGGAATACCCGATGCAATTCGGGGCAAAGCCGAGAAACAGTCCAAGTGAACTTGCACAGAGTTCAGATATTGTAATCACGTCTTTACCTAGCACTGTTGCGTTGGAAGATGTGGTATTAGGAAAACAAGGTGTGTTAAATGGCGTGAGGAGCGGGTGTATCCTGATTGATACCAGCACAGTTGCACCATCGACCATACAAAAAATTGCGTTGGTTATGAAGGAACAGGGAGTGGAGGTACTGGAAGCTCCTGTAAGCGGAGGAGTGGAGGGAGCGAAGACGGGAACCTTGACTATCATGGTGGGGGGCACTGCGGATACATTTCAGAGATGTTATGAGCTATTACAGGTGATAGGGAAGAACATTTATCATGTTGGAGCACTCGGGTTAGGCAATACCGTGAAACTCGTGAACAACCTAATGTCTTTAGTCAACGTAGTAACCCTCTCTGAGGGAATGGTGTTAGGCGTGAAAGCGGGTGTTGACGCAGAAACGCTCTACAATGTGGTTAAGGTTAGCACTGGAAGAAGCCAAGCTCTTGAGTGGAAACTTCCTAACAAAATATTCCCGCGTAACTTTGAACCTGGATTTACTATCGACTTGACCTGCAAGGATTTAGGATTAGTACTTTCATTAGCGAAGGAAATGGGAGTGCCATTATTTGTCACTAGTATTGCACGGCAAGTTTACGAACTTGCTAAAGCAAAAGGAATGGGGAAGCTGGATAATACCGCAGTCATCACCTTGTTTGAGGAAGCAGCTCAAGTCACAGTGTAATAGCTAGCTAGAAGTGAAATAGCGCTAGTTAAACTTCGATTTTGTTTGTGGTCCATCCTAATATACGCGTGAAAGTGATTCCTTCATGAGTTTCGGACACATGTGTGTCGCGCCTTTCGGGAGATATCAAATAGAAAACCGCAGGGTCCACGTGCACCAGGTGGGAATCCACGTTCCCCCGTTAGAGAGACGCACACGCATATAAGCACTTTAAAGGATGAGTCTTCAACACCGCTTGTCGTAACGCCTGTGCGGATGGGATAGGAAAAATAAGTCTTAAGTAGGGTTTTGTTCGATTGGTGTATTGAGGTGGTTAGATGAATTTTGCGCGGCATGTGACATTTGCGTGTTTTGTTAAATATGATATGACTAATCATCGAGTGATTGTCTATCGCGATGCTCCGTCAGAGG
>SMYQ01000161.1 GCA_007050885.1 Candidatus Bathyarchaeota archaeon | reverse complement strand
CTCCCATAGGAGAGGATTGGACGAACAAGAACATCTAGGCGCTCCTTGGACTCTAATCAATTGACCAATGACAAGATGTTTCCATGGGTACTCTGATTTCCGAACGGCCAGATAAAGACTAGGAAGTCCTCGGCTTCCATCCCCCCAACATCATCCAGTTCCCCGCCATTAACCACAACTTCGTCGTCAACTATGTTCAAGCCTTTACACAACGCCCCGAGAAATTCACTGGGGTACAGAGATTCACACCCATTTCAACACAATAACAGGTTCAAGTATGGCTTTTGCCGTCTCTTGCCCCCCATAACAAAAGCTTTTATCATAGTACAAGAGCGTATTCTCGCATAATGAGAATATTACTCAAGCCCACGTTTGAGGATCTGATATACCATGAACCAGCTGGAACCAGATAAACGCACTTTTCGCCACTACCTCATCTTTTGGGGTGGCCAACTTGCATCATTAGCCGGCACCAACATTGTCAACTTCAGTCTGGTTTGGTGGATAACCATTCAAACTGGCAGTGCCTTTTTCTTGGGTATCTCGGCATTCTTCGCATTCGGAAGTTTCATCCTCATTACACCCATCGCTGGCGTCTTAGTTGACCGCTGGTCGCGCAAGAAAGTCATTATTGTTGCAGATAGCATCCTTGCAATGTTGAGCCTGATTCTCGTCATCCTATTCTTCCTAGGGATAACTAATATCATTCATGTGCTCCTAATCCAATTAGTAGGTGGAATGGTCGGCGCGTTCCATGCTACAGCCGTTCAAGCCATTATTCCAATCATGGTGCCCAGAAGGCACCTAACCCGCATGAATAGTCTGAACTATTTTGCCACAGCGTTTGTTCAGACTATTGGACCCGCAATCGGCGCCTTGGTGTTTCTTATCTTTCTTGGAGACATGGCTAGGATTCTCTTTATAGATATTGGAACCTATCTGATCGCGATTTTTCCTGCAATCCTTGTGACCATACCAGCAATTCAGAAGAAAGTCCAAGAAGATAAACCGTCCTTTAGAGAGGAATTCGCTGAAGGTCTCACATTCATAAGGTCACGATCTGGACTACTGACCTTGCTTTCGGTATTCACTCTGGCCAACTTCTTTCTTCCACCCATTTTCGTCCTGCTTCCCCTTTACACCACCATCAATCTTGCCTTTCTGAACCTCGATCTAGCTGTCGTGTACCTAGGCATCCTGATGTCGTTGCAGAGCGCAAGCATGATGATTGCATCTGCTATCATGATGGTTTCCGGAGGTTTCAAACGTAATGTTATCGGCGTTGTCCTCGGATTATTCCTTGGTGCCCTTGGGATGGTCATTCTTGCTTTGACCCCAGTTGGCCTGTTTTGGGTGGCTGCACTTGGCATCGTCCTTGTTGGATTCACCTTGCCTGTAGCCAATGTCTCTAGTCAAACGATATGGCAAAAGGTTGTACCTCCGGAAAAAATGGGTCGAGTTTTTTCAGTCCGTTTAACGATCGCACAGTTCACGGGACCCTTTGCGTTTCTGGCCGCTGGTATACTCGCGGAGATATTTTCAATTCCACTCATCTTTCTATTCTTTGGGAGTATCATGATTAGCTTCTTGCTTCTCACATGGGTATTTACAGGCCTCCGCCATGTCGAAGAGAAACTCGAAAAACATGAAATTGGGAAAGATGAGGTACAAGATCAACCAGAAAGTGATTCCAACTCGGGAGCCTAATAGCACCCATAGGATTTATTGTACGAACAACAAATTACTCCACATGAAATTCAGTTCATACCGATCCCCCGTCTATGCTAAACATGGTATAGTGGCATCAAGTCAGCCATTAGCCTCAGAAATTGGTCTGAGAGTATTACAAAGTGGAGGAAACGCTGCTGATGCTGCAGTAGCCACTGCTGCTGCATTAAATGTCACTGAGCCCTGTTCGACAGGCATCGGTGGAGATTGTTTCTGTTTATTTTTTAATAATTCCACGAAAACTGTGAAAGGACTGAATGGAAGCGGAAGAGCCCCAGGAAAATTAACATTGACAAAACTAGCAGAGACGGGTATCAAAGGGACCCTTCCACCCCTAAGTGTTCATACAATAACCGTACCCGGGGCAGCAGCAGGTTGGGTTGATACAGTAACGAAATTTGGCTCGTTAACAATCAAGGAAGTCCTTGCCCCCGCCATTGCTCTAGCTGAAGAAGGTTTTCCTGTTGCGCCATTAACTGCCGCTGCTTGGCAACGAGGAGTGAAACAGTTGAAACAAGGTCCGAATGCTGATGAAATGTTAATTAATGGCAGGGCTCCCAAAGCCGGAGAAATCATGAAGCTACCCAACTTAGCACGAACGTTCCGAGAAGTAGCCGATAATGGGAAACAAGGATTCTATGAGGGATATATTGCTGAAGCAATTGTGAAGTTGATTCAATCATTGGGGGGAGTGATGACAGAGGAGGATTTGAAGAACCATCAAAGCACATTCGATGAACCAATATCTGTAAACTACAAAGGAATAGATGTGTTTGAGATTCCCCCGAATGGCCAAGGGATAACCGCCCTTATTGCTTTGAATATCCTTGAAGAGTATGATTTCTCAAAACTTGGGCATTCTACAGTTGAACATCTCCACTTAATGATAGAAGCTCTACGTCTGGCCTTTGCCGATACTCAATGGTATGTGGCAGACCCGACAGTAGTAGATGTGCCGATTCAAGAACTAATTTCAAAGGAATATGCTTCTAAACGCCGGAAAGAAATTTCTTTAAAACATACGAATCTTTCTTACAGCCGAGGAATCCCAAGGAGCGAATCC
>SMYQ01000180.1 GCA_007050885.1 Candidatus Bathyarchaeota archaeon | reverse complement strand
ATAAATAATCAACAAGTTTTCTGAAGTTCACATTCAAACTGGCTTTCCAGTCCGAAGATATGCTCTTACTGAAAAAATCCTCCCTCTTTCCCGGACTGATTTAATTATTCAATAATCTTTGTCATCCGAATGCCTGGTTGGTCTCGGTATCATCCAGGCAGTCGGTCGCCAAGGTTTGAGTATTTACAAAAACGAGACTTCATGGATCACAGCTTCACGAGATTAAGATTTGTTGAAGCAGGTTTAACGAAAGGATTGTATTGCAATGGATGATCTGAGTAGCAAGCGTGAAAACGATAAAGGGTCGTCAGGACTGCTACTTGAACCGCAAGAAAGACTCGTTTGCGAGCAGATTACCCTCGGACAGCCGCCTTATAGCCAACGGGCGCAATTCCTATTGGCTATTGATGCAGGTGTTACACAGAGTGCAGCCGCCCTGCAGTCCGGACAAACAGTTGGGCAGGTAAGTTACTGGCTCGGTAAGTTCCGCAGAGATGGGATGAACATATTTCCACCAGCTGTATTGCTCCCAATCGAGCTTGAAGGGCCTCCATCTCAGCAATTAACGGGTACGCTGACTCCGTCAGTAAGGCTGGAAAATAAGCAAGATGCAAGAAGTGAGAATGAAATAAGTGCAGCCGCGGAAACAAAGCGCGAGAAGAAAGAGAAGGCAAAGAAGAAGTCCAAGAAGGTAAAAGCCTCCAAGAATTTGAAGAAGGAAAAAAAGAAGCAGGCGAAGAAGTCCAAGAAGCGTAAGAAGAAATCGAACAGGAAAAAGTAGTCATACAAAAAGACTGAAAAGAGGAAAAAACGTTGGTCATTACAGATGATAGTCCTAAGCCAGTAATTAGCCTCGGCGCTGATGAGAATTCTCAAATCGACCTGGAGGCAATTATCGAGCAGATTTGGAGTGCTCTGGGGGGGAGAGCTTCTCGCTCGGATATCAGAAGAGTGGTTATCGAAGTTGCCCCAAAGTACGCAGATGCTCGTATTTTGACCTATGTCCCCATCTTTTTGAGCAGAGAGGTGCGCAGGCGATTGTTGTGAAGAACATGTGCGTTTAAAAGAGCAACGACAACATCTGATAATTAAGGTCGGAACCTAAACAAAAAAGGAAAGATATCATGACAGAATCAGTTGATTGGGTAAGCATAATCATCGGGCTCTTTGGCGGCTTGGCAATATTTTTATTCGGCATGGAAATAATGACCTCTGGCCTGAAGAGTATGGCTGGGAATCGCATGAAGGATTTCTTAGGCAAATGGACCACTAGTAAGTGGCGAGGCGTAGGTGCCGGCGCCATCCTCACGGCCATAATTCAATCCTCTTCTGTGACCACCGTGACTGTTGTTGGCTTTGTCTCCTCCGGGTTGATGGTGCTGGAGCAAGCGATGGGCGTAATTATGGGCGCCAATATCGGCACAACCATCACTGCCCATTTAGTAGCCTTTGATATTGTCCAGTTTGCCCTGTTATTGGCCATTATTGGGTTTGCCCTGATTTCATTTACCAATCAGGGTCGGATCAAACAGATAGGTTTGGCTTTGATGGGCTTGGGTCTGCTCTTTATTGGCATGGAGGTGATGGGAGCAGCGATGGAGCCGCTGGCCGAATATGAGCCATTCGTGGAGGCCATGGGTGCTCTCGAGCGAATTGTGCCCGCGGTCATCGTGGGTGCCGTCTTTACTGCACTTGTCCAGAGTTCTTCAGCAACCATAGGTATCGTTATCGCCATGGCCCAGCAAGGTCTAATCCCTATAGAGACTGGAATCGCGATCGTATTGGGTGCAAATATTGGTACCAGTGTAACTGCAGTTCTTGGATCCCTGGGTCAATCCCGGGCAGCCCAACAAACAGCAGCATTCCATGTAATTTTCAACACGATAGGCGCCCTGATTTGGCTGCCTTTCATCGATCAATTAGCCGCAGTCTGCGTTCGGATTGCTCCAGAAGACCTGGCTCGCCAGATTGCCTGGTCGACAACGATATTTAATGTCGCCAATACCTTTATCTTCATCTGGTTTACCGCCCCTCTAGCTAGGTTGGTTCGCCGTATCGTTCCTGACCGCCCGGAGGTCGAAATTCCCATCATTGAACCAAGATATCTGGACGAAAAACTGCTCAATAATCCTGCCCTTGCCCTCGACAGGGTTCGCCTGGAATTGGATCGCATGAGTAATTATACGCTCGAGGTTGTGGATAAAGCCATCCCCGTTGTCAGTGCTGGAAGTGAGGAGGAGCTAAACGACCTGGAGACAATGGCAGATAACCTTGATACGCTGCATGAGGCAATCATCACCTACCTCCGCCAGCTTGCCCATGAAGCGGTTCCCAATCCCGACTTGAATAAGCTGGCAGTTAACTACCTGGCTACTGCCAACTATCTAGGAAACATCGGCAACATGGTTGAGGTAAACCTGATATCTTTGGGTAGGGCAAGGCTGTCTAAAGATGTGCAGGTGAGTGAAGAAACAGCGAAACAACTCGATCACTTGCAGGATCAGGTTTCCCAGGGAATCGACCAGGCGGTTCACTCGCTTGTTGATGAAGATGATGCCAAGGCGCTGGCTGTTTTTGCTAACTTGCCCGAACTGACCCAACAATCCGATGATGTTGAAACCCGGATCGCCTTACGGCTGACGGCTGACGAGCCAAATCGAGTTGCGACATACCGTCTGGAAAGTGAGATTGTTGAAAACCTGAAGAACATGTATTTCGTCGCCATGCGCATCGCCAACATGGTCGCACCACAACGGGAGCCCAAGCTCACAACTAGCGTTTAGTAACAAATGCT
>SMYQ01000090.1 GCA_007050885.1 Candidatus Bathyarchaeota archaeon | reverse complement strand
ATTTTTTTCATTCTTGTTCCAATACTTTCTGTAGTAGTTTTCACAGTGATCTATTCATATGTTGAATATCAGAAAACGATTGAACATCTGTAGCACCCTTTACTGCAGAGGGATAATTACGATGATCTCTTAATCACATCAAAATGTGATTGAGCTTTTTCTGGTGACCGAAAAATAACAGTAATAGGTACGCCTATCATGAAGGTCTCTATTCGACCTGTCGGTACAACACGTATCCATATGCTTTCTCCCCATTTCTGGACATCAATATTTTCAATAAGTTGACGAAGAACATGTCGATTAATATACGATGATTTTGAAAGGACTCTCTGTGCTTCATTATCATCTATTGGTAAAATTTCTGCGATTCCACGATATTGTATACTGCGTGGCGGTGCTGGAATCAATGGCCAGGGCACAGGAATTTGTATGGCAACATTCGAGTTTCGACGAATATTCCTAACTTTAGCAGTGTTTTCACTAGTTGGAATGAACAACTCTAGATCTTTAGCATAATAGCATACACCAACAGCATGTGGACCTTGTTTATCCTGTGTCGCCAATATGCAAAAACTGCGTTTGGATATTAGGTGAGCCAGATCTTTAATTGTGAAGACCATAACAACAACCTAAGATAATTATGTACTTTGGATATTTTTAATTAGACTCTAGATAAATTACTTTCAGCAATGTGTGAATTTATGTTATAGAGTATCTAACAATACATTGAGAAGGAAACGAAAAGTGACTTCCATCAAGACTTTCAAATGCGAATGTGGGAATAAAGACCAATCAAAATTCATTACAGCATCAGATGGAGAGATTGTCTGTGGGAAATGCGGAGCTGTGATTGATCAAGTTGAATTAAAAGATACTGAGGATAAAGAAGGAGAAATTGAGTGTTGGGATGGAGAACTTGATCTATGCAGGAATCTATTGGAAGAACGTGTTAGCAAGAAAGGCTGGTAATCCCAACTATAATTGTTATCAGTATTAGGCTACAGCTAGGTAGTCTTGAAGTTCTTTTCTTTCTTTGACTTGAGAAGGTAAACCGTCAAAAACTATGTGACCATCTCTCATAATATAAACTCTGTCCGCCAGATCTAGCGCAAGGTTGACATTTTGTTCAACTAACAATATTGAAGTTTTTCCTTTGATTTTATGGAATGAAGTCACTAGCGATTTTGCTATTAATGGTGCAAGCCCTTGAGTCGGTTCATCTAGGATTAGAAGTTTTTTATCTCCTAGAAGTGCTCTACCTGTAGCAAGCATCTGTTGTTCTCCCCCACTCAGACTACCAGCATTAGTGTTAAGATAATTCTTTAGAACTGGGAAGTAATCGAATACTTGTTTGTAGCTTTTTATTTTTGACCCTGATGCTGCTAGCATAAGATTCTCTGAAACTGTAAGTTCAGGAAATATACCTCTATACTCTGGAACATAACCTATCCCCATAATCGTTCTCGAGTATACTGGTTCTTTTGATATTTCTCGACCCGCGAATTTTATCTTACCATTACGAATTGGCGTAAGTCCCATTATACTCCTTAGCGTTGTTGTTTTTCCTACACCGTTACGACCTAGACATGCAACTATTTCTCCTTGGTCAACATTGAAGGAGATATCAAAAAGAATGTGACTATCACCATAGAAGGTGTTTATGTTTTCAACCTCAAGAAGTTTCGCCAAGGTATATCTCCCTAACCTTATTGTTATTTCGAATTTCCTCAGGGTTTCCATCTGCAATTATTTTTCCACGATGCATTACGGTTATTCTTTCCGCTAGATCCATAACAACATCTAATTTGTGTTCTACAATTACCATGGTAAGGGTGTTTGATAGCTGCTTAATTACTTCTACTGTAACTTGGGTCTCCACCGGGCTTGATCCCGCTGTAGGTTCATCCATCAATAATAATTTTGGATCGGTAGCTATTGCCATTCCTATTTCAAGGCGCTTCTTATCTCCTTGCGGAAGACTTCCAGCAACCATATTTTTACGATCCAGAAGATCAATCTGGGACAGAACATTCTCAGATTTTTTTATGGTGTCTTCATCATTCCATTTATCCAAGAAAAACCATTTGTGACCTTTTTTCAATCTATATTGTGCTGCTATTCCCATATTTTCAAGAACTGTAAGTTTTGGGAATATCTGAGTTATCTGATGTGTTTTAGCTATTCCCATGTTCAATCTTTCGTGAGCAGGTGTTTTGGTAATATCCTTTCCACCAAACATTATTTTCCCAGAAGTCGGATAAATGGATCCCATTAGAACTTTGAACAATGTACTTTTACCAGCTCCGTTGGGACCTATGATTGATGCTAATTCGCCTTCCTTAAGCGAATAATCGAAGGAGTCAACTGCAACCAATCCACCAAATCTACAAGTTAGAGCCTCAGTTTTAAGAAATGTCATTTCGAGCCATTTTTTTAAGGAACTTTATATTAGTCTTCCTGCTGAAGAGAAGATTTGAGACTTATGTCAGAAGAAGTTAATTCTGAGAAAGTAGATAGACGAAAATGGTTCAAGATTGCTGGAGCCGGCGTACTTGCAGTTGCGGTGGCTGGAGCTGGAGCTTATTATTACACATCACAGCCGGAAAAGGATACCATAAATATCCTTGTGGAAAGCACTATGACCGGTGCCTATGGATGGGCAGGTCAGCATCAGATAGAGGGAACAGCACTTGCTGTTGATGAAGTTAATGCAGCTGGTGGCGTACTTGGAAAGGAACTCCGATATACATCGATAGATGATGAACTTAATCCAAGCGTAGCTACTCGTCGAGTAAATGA
>SMYQ01000030.1 GCA_007050885.1 Candidatus Bathyarchaeota archaeon | reverse complement strand
ATTAAATTACCAGACGGAATTGATTCAAACAAGTTTTCAGAAATGCTTGCAAAGCAAGGAGTTATGGTACGAAGTCTGAAAAAATTAATAGGTCTATCCAATGGTGAATACCTAAGAATTACGATTGGGACCAAGAAAGAGAATGAAAAATTCATAGAAACGTGCAAGAAACTCTTGCATAATTGATGCTAACCCATAAACTCGTTATTTTCGATTATTCCTTAGCTCAATAGTACTACTATTTTAAGTAGTGTTAATAAGTCACCTCAATAAAATAAGAAACTCAGGTGCATAATATGCCATTCATAGGACCGTGGGAAATTGCGCTTATCTTAGCAATAGTTCTGCTTGTCTTTGGACCAAAGAAACTTCCAGAACTAGCCAAATCAATGGGCGATGCCATAAGACAATACAAGACCGCCGTGGATGGAGGTGGTGGATTAATTCCAGGATCATCGACACCAGGTGCCCCCAAAACTGCCTATCCTGCTATAGAACCGCCTGTCAAACCTATATCACCACAGGCAAAATCAGCCGAAGTTCTGCTTGATACAGCTAAGAATTTGGGAATCACAACCGAAGGCAAGACAATGGATCAGATCTCAGAAGAAATAGCCGAGAAGGCTGGCCAAAAGCAAGGTGTAAAAAAGTCTGAACCACAAAAGGTTAGCGAACCTGAGACAAAAGAAGAGAAAAAGTAAGCGCACTTCTGAAGAAATATAGAATTAGAGAAACTCTCTTAATGTTAATTTTTCTTTAATATTTTTCTAACCTGAAGAACATATCGGAGTAGGACATCCTCCACTGTATTCAGATTCCACACTAACATAGTCTATTCCGCCACTCTTTTTCGGCGTCATAGATCCAATTGTAAGCACCTGATCTGTCTTACTGCCATAACGATACACAGTAATGCCTTTGCATTTCATTTTATACGCTAACCAGTAAGCCTTTTCGACATCATCAGGTGTTGCTTCTGCAGCGAAGTTTATGGTCTTGGAAACTGCATTATCTACATATCTCTGAAATGTAGCTTGCATTTTCACATGCCATTCAGGAGAAATATCAAAAGCGGTGACAAAGAGTTTTTTGATATCTTCGGGGATCTCTTCTATATCACGAATTGAACCTGTCCGTGCAATCTTTCTGATAAGCTCTTGACTATAGAATCCTCTCTCCTTAGAAATTTTCTCAAACTCTGAATTGACCTCAGTAAGTTGGGTTCCGCCCATTACATTTCGAATAAATGCTACGGCAAACAATGGTTCTATTCCACTACTTACTCCAGCGATGATGCCGATGGTACCGGTTGGAGCAATAGTCGTTACTGTTGCATTTCTTATTGTCTTGTATCCACGATTCTTCCAAATACTTTTGTTAAAATTTGGAAAAGATCCTTTTCTTTCTCCTATCTCAATTGAAGCTTTATGCCCTTCTTCTTGAATGAATTTCATGATTCTTTCACCAGATTTTAAAGCTTCTTTTGAATCGTATGGAATCTTCATTTTTAATAGAGCATCAGCAAAACCCATGATTCCTAAGCCTATTTTTCGGTTGGATTTAGTAATCTTCTCAACTTCTGGTGTAGGGAATTTATTAACATCTATTACGTTATCGAGAAAGTTTACGGATTTCTTGACAGCAATTCCTAGACTTTTCCAATCTATTTCTTGTTTATCAACAAATTTTGCAATATTAATTGAACCGAGATTGCATGACTCATATGGTAGAAGAGGTTGTTCTCCACAAGGATTGGTACTTTCTATAGTACCTATTTCTGGAGTGGGATTGTGTCTATTGATCTCATCTATAAAGACTAATCCGGGATCACCTGTCTTCCATGCTGATGTAATGATGAGTGTCCAGAGGTTTCTGGCTTTAGTTTTTGTAATAACCTTGCTTGTGTGAGGATTAACAAGTTCGAAGTCTGTGTCTTTCTCTACAGCCTTCATAAATGAATCCGTTATTGCAACTGAGAGATTGAAGTTTGTAAGGAACCCTTCTTTCTCTTTAGAGGTTATGAAATCGATTATGTCTGGGTGGTCAACTTTGAGAATGGCCATATTCGCACCTCTTCTTCTTCCACCTTGTTTAATTACGTCTGTGGATGTGTCGAATACTCTCATGAAAGATAGTGGTCCAGACGCAACTCCTCCTGTTGAGCCAACAAAATCTCCTCTAGGTCTAAGTTGAGAGAAAGAGAATCCAGTCCCGCCACCGCTCTGATGTATTATTGCCATGTCTCTTACCGTATTGAATATCCCGTAGATTGAATCAGGAACCGGTAGAACATAGCAGGCTGATAGTTGACCGATTTTTGTACCAGCATTCATAATTGTTGGTGAGTTTGGAAGAAATTCGAGTTTTGACATGATCTCATAGAATTCATTCTCATTCTGAGTTGCTTTGTCAGGATCATTTTTTGCTTCAACTGATGCGACTGCTTTAGCAATTCTATAGAACATCTGACTTGGGGTTTCTACTACTCTGCCGTTTTCGTTTTTCAAGAGATATCGACGTTCTAGAACACTGATTGCATTGAATGTGAGTTTTAGCTCATCTTCAACACCTAAAAATCGTTTTGCCTCTCGAATTTCAGACCGTTTTTTTCTATATAGAATGTAAGCCTTTGCAACTTCTGGGAAGCCTTGTTCCATGAGTTTTCTTTCAACTATGTCTTGAACATCTTCAATGTCTGGCGTTTTTTCGTAGAATCGTTTATTGATCTCATTCACAACTTTCTCTGTAATTTTATTAGCATTATCTTCATTAAGAGCAGATTCCTCGGTCATTGCTTTTTTTATT
>SMYQ01000075.1 GCA_007050885.1 Candidatus Bathyarchaeota archaeon | reverse complement strand
GATGGAAAACATACTACCGATATCTCTTTAGAACTTACTGATGACGATGATGTTAGAGATGCTGCGGCAACCTATATTGCAAAAATGGGCCTTGATGGTTGGGAACTGGTAAGCACTTCAGATACAATAGGTGCATTGGAAATAGTATTCTATTTCAAACGACCATTAGAATAAACGCGTGTTATGATTTTAACTTGTGTTATCAAAAAAAATCATTCGTCAAAGATTTCTTGATATTATCTGAGGAATTGTTGTCATGGAAAATTCGGTTGATCAACTGAATTTGTTGGTAAGTAAAGGATACAAGATTGAAGACCATCACTTTAACTGGCGGAGAGATGCCCTCGTAGAAGCCAATATAGCATTAATTAATGATGAGGGGCATCGAGAATTCGTTAAGGCCTTAGATGATGAAGCTTTCAGACTGGAAAAACGTGTATTAGAAATATTACATAATAGTATCGCGTGATGAAAGAGAAGATCGAGGCAATTCAATTCTTTTTATGGTTAAAGTTTTTCTTTAGAAGTATTCACCTGCGTTTATCAAGATCAACTGACCAGTGATGTAATCCGCTTGATCTGCAAGAAATGTTACTAGTTCTGCAACTTCCTTTGGTTTTCCTCTTCTTCCGAGTGGAATCTCTGAAACTCTTTCTCTAAGCATGCCGGGCGGCATAGAATCTGTCATCCTTGTCTCAATACAACCTGGAGCAATCGCATTACATAATATTTTGTACTGTGCATACTCTTTGGCGATAACTTTTGTTAATGAAATGATCCCTCCCTTGGATGCAGCATAGTTGGCCTGACCGACTGGTCCATCAAGAGCACCTTGAGAGCTCATGTTAATTATTTTTCCTCCTCCAATCTTGATCATATTTGGTATGACTGCTTTAATACAATTGAAAACTCCTGTAAGATTCACATCGATTACCCGCTGCCAATCATGCGGACTCATATTTGTAACAAGTTTGTCGATGTTTATCCCCGCATTATTAACTAGAACATCTATTCGCTTGAACTTGGTTAAAATCTCGTTAATCATTTTCTCTACATCATTAGAATCTGCGACATTAGCTTTCACGAATATTGAAGTTCTTCCCATTTCATCGATTTTTTTGATTATTTCTTTTCCTTCATCAGGAAGTTCCAAATCATTTAATACAATATCATAGCCATTTCTTGCCAGTTCAATGGCGATGGCTTTACCGATGCCACGTGTTGAACCAGTTATTAATGCAACTTTCTTCTCTGAGCGTTTCTCAATTTTTGGTTGAAAATATGTGAATTCACCGAGATCAGTCTGTTTTTTCTCAAGGGTACCGGTTATGCCGATTTTCAAAATATCAAGATGTTCTCTATCTATTCTGATTGGAATCCTTTTTCCTTGATCGTCTTCGGCTATTCCTACGATATATTCTGTTTTGAAAGGAGGGGGAACAATTGCAACTAGGGAGAATGAGATTAGTTTAGCCATATTTATCGCTCCAGAATGGTGACGATGGATGTTGCCCCCGTGCCACCATGATTTTCAATTAGTACGGAGTTTAAATTGGAGAGTTGCCTTTCATCTGCTTCACCACGAAGTTGAAGGTACATTTCTACTATCATTCCGAGTCCTGTCGCCCCAATTGGATGACCTTTTCCTTTAAGTCCACCACTTGCATTTATCGGAAGGTCTCCATCAAAATTGACTTTCCCTTCTCTAATTAGATTCATTCCTTTTCCCTTTTCAGCAAATCCGAGGTCCTCATAGATCATTAATTCTACAGGAGTAAACGCGTCATGAATCTCGGCAGCATCAATATTTTCTGGATTTGTATCTGCTTCTTTGTAGGCTTTTGATGCGGCTTTCCTACTTGAAACTACAGAAGTAGGATCATCACGCTCAAAAACTCCTAACGTGTCATGAGCTAGTCCCATTCCTTTAATGTGTACAGGTGTGTCTGTGAATTGTTTAGGTTTTCTGCTGAGTAGAATCGCTGCTGCGCCATCACTGATTGGACTGCAATGCAGAAGATGTATCGGTGAAGCGATTAAACGGGAGTTCTTAACATCTTCAATACTTATTTTCTTATGAAATTGAGCCCAAGGATTTCTTAAAGCGTTAACATGATTTTTCACTGAAACTGCTGCAAAATCCTCCTCGGTAGCTCCAAATTTATTCATATACATCTGAGCCATCATTGCATAGGCTGCAGGCTGTGTGATCCCCAAATGATTTTCCTCAGGTGAACCTCCTCTTATCAAAACAGATGTGGCGGTTTCAGTTGAGAGTCTGCTCATCTTCTCAAACCCGACAACAAGAACGTTGTCTACATATTCAGCTGCCAACATCTTTCTTGCCAAGTAGGCGGCCATAGTGCCGCTGGCGCATGCTGCTTCCACTCGAAAAGCTTCAGCATCATAATTTCCAAGATATCTTAGGGCAAGTGCTCCTGTTTGAGCTTGATTTGAAAATTGATTATCGGCACAACTTACAATGACCATTCCAATATCTTTGGGTGATATTCCTTTGTCAACATTTTTTAGACAATCACTGATCACATTGTTCAAGAGGTCTTCCGTGTTTTCTGATAGGATGCCATATTTTGTATGGCCGTAAGAGACAATTCCTATATCATCCACATCTCATCGCCTAGTATGACTCTGATTGTCATTGGTTAAAATAAAAAGTATATGACAGGTAATAATCTTAAGCGGATTACCGTTTCTATTAAATACAAGAAAATACGTGAGAAGTATATCTAGTGGAAACATTTGTTCTGTCAAAAATGTGGCGAAGAAATTAAACTTGGAAACAGTTTCTGTAC
>SMYQ01000089.1 GCA_007050885.1 Candidatus Bathyarchaeota archaeon | reverse complement strand
AGCGCTTTCAGGACTGAGACATCCAAGGAGATGCTTAAGATAGTGAAAAAGCAACTTGTTAGAACAAAATACGATGTATTTGTTGCCTGTGCTGCCGTATCTGATTTCAGACCTTCAATTTCTCATAAGACAAAGATCCCTACCAGAGACAATAATAAAGTAAAAATTGAACTTGACGCCACTTCAAAAATTGTGAATGTCGTTAAGAAATTAAGTCCAAAAACCAGTTTAATCGCTTTCAAAGCAGAATATGGATTGTCTGACTCAATGTTAATTGAAAAAGCTAGACAAGTCATGAGATCATCAAAAGCTGATTTAGTCGTTGCTAATCATGTTGGCAATGAAGGTGCTGGTTTTGGTTCTGACACTAATGAAGCATACATAATTGATCGCAAAGGAAATACCACTCACATACCACTAATGAGTAAACAAGATCTTGCTCGAAAAATTATTGATTATATGATCAATTTTATGGACCTTAAGAGGCGATAAGCTACTGAAGGTTGCAGCGATACAAGTAGGGCCGAAGTCAGACAATGAAAGCGTCCTTCATGGAATAATTGAAGAATTAACTAATAGGGCAGCATCAAATGGAGCCAAATTCCTTTGCTTCCCTGAACATTACCTTTCTGAAGAGACAGAAGATTCTGTACTCAGCATATTAGAATTAATGAAGAAGCAAGCACGTAAACACAATATCACAATAATCGCAGGAGGTTTTTACGAGAAACTTTCAGATGGAATTTACGTGACTGCTCCCGTTATTAATCCACAGGGTAGATTGATTGGAAGACAAGAAAAAATACATCTTTTCGGTAAAGAAAAATATAGAGCAAAACCTGGATCAGATTACCAAATATTTACTGTTGAAGATGTTAAGTTTGGCGTTATTATCTGTTACGATCTAGTCTTTCCAGAGGTCGCTCGAATCCTTGCTCTAAATGGAGCTGATATGATATTTGTTCCTTCAAAAATCATTGAACAAGGAATAGAACCTTGGCATTTGTATCTGTCTGTAAGATGTCTTGAAAACCGTGTTCCTCTTATTGGCTCTAATCTGATTTGGCCACCTAAGTATTTAGGTCATAGTAAAATCTTTGATCTACAATATGATAAAAAATCAGACATTACTATCACAAAGGTAGTCGCTGTTGGAGGCGAATCTCAGGAAGTCCTGATTGCTGATGTTAATTTGAAAACATCTACCGAATTGAGAGAAAAAAGAATTCGTGACAGAAGACCGGATACTTACAAATTTCTTTCAAAGAAATAATAAGGCTATCAATTTCTCTTGATTATTGTTGGATCCGACTGGATTTTCTGACGGAACAATTAGCTCTAAAAAAAGTATTTTCATAATTATTTTAAGGAAATCATTTAATTATTCAGAAAATTCCATCTGACAAAAACCATATTAATTCGGTATCAGCGTATCTTCCCCAACGAGGTATATTCAAAATGGCAAAAAGTGTAAAAGGCATTGGAGATGGTGGACTCAATCTAGGACCTGACAAAGAGATAGATCGAGATACATGGCTCAGGGATGTCTTCCCTGAATGGGGAACCATACTAAACAAAGAGATAGAGGGAACTAAACCCAAACCTGGCACATTAATACTTTGGTGGCTCGGAGGAGCCTCTTGGTGGATGAAGAGTGAGGGTGGTGCAAACCTTTGCATAGATCAATACAGTGGTTCTGGAGGATGCCTCGACTACAACGACCTATCAAAACATTCGGGTGTAGTTCGAATGACTGGTGCTCAACAAATGTGCTGGATCAGATGTGTTCCACATGTCCTAGATCCATGGGCAATAAAGGAATGCGATGCATATGTTTCTACTCACGTACATACGGACCATGCAGATTTCTTTACAATCAAACCTCTCCTACAAAACACAGATTGTAAATTCATAGCACCCCCACGTATCAAAGAAATATTTCAGAGATGGAAAGTCCCAGAGGATAGAATCGTGGTAGTTAAACCAGGCGATGTTGTTAAAATCAAAGACACTGAGATACACGCTGTTGAATCATGCGACAGGACAGTATTGATAACAGAACAGAAGGATTTGAAAAAGATGACTATGGAAGAATTCTCCAAACTGATGGATGAAAAAGCGGTTAACTACGTTATTAAAACTCCAGCCGGAACAGTATACGATGCAGGTGATTCACACTACTCAAACATGTACTTCAAACACGGTCAGCAACATCAGATCGATGTAGCTCTCATAACATTCGGAGACAATCCAGATGGAATGACGGATAAGATGAACCCATATGACGCATATCGAGCAGCAAAGTGTCTCAAAGCAAAAGTTTGTATTCCAATGCATTATGAAAACTGGGGAATAGTAGAAGGTGACCCGACCGATCTAGAACTAATAGCGAATAAGAAATTTGCACCTTTCAAAGTTTGCATAATGAGACCTGGTACAAGATATGAATGGCCAACTGACAAAGATAAACCAAGAATTTACTACAGACAACAATCAGAAGTCAGTAAAGATTTCAGAATGGATCTAGTGGATCTGCCGTTTCCGGCATATCTTTAATATTTTGGATATTAAATGGAATGCCTATGGCTAGCTAAAAAAATACGGCTAGCCTCAAACCCTTTTTTCCATGGCTTACTTTAACCAATCCAGAAAACGGTTTAGCGCGCGCGTGTGTGTGAATATATAGAGATTTTCCAATTCCTAGAATTTTCAGGAACACTTGAAATAAACGTTCTGATGACAGAAGTGATAGCTTTGTCCAGTTTCTTCCGTTCCTTAGGTAGAAGTTTTTTAGTGGACGTAACTTTAATCGTACCC
>SMYQ01000031.1 GCA_007050885.1 Candidatus Bathyarchaeota archaeon | reverse complement strand
GATAGAATATTTGAATTGGAAACTCAAAAAGAACTTTCAGGTAATCGAGTATTTTACATGGCTCTACCGCCTAACGCTTTTCCCACTACTATCAAAGGTCTCGGAGAAAGCGGACTTAACAAAGGGTCAGGTTGGACACGAATTGTCATAGAGAAACCTTTTGGACACGACCTAGAAACAGCAAAGGACCTTAATAATTTAATTCATAGACATTTTCAAGAATCACAGATTTATCGAATTGATCATTTTCTTGGTAAAGAGACAGTTCAAAATCTTCTAGTCTTTCGATTTGCAAATGCATTTTTCGAACATTTATGGAACCGTGAGCATATCGAAAGTATAGATATTGTAGTCGCTGAGAATCAAGGAATCGAAAAAAGAGCAAATTATTATGAACAGAGTGGTGCACTACGTGATATGGTAGAAAACCATCTAACACAACTATTGACTTTAGTTGCGATGGAGCCTCCTACCACTTTTGAATCAGATGCTATCCGTAATGAGAAAATAAAGATTCTTCACCAAATAACTCCGATCAAATCGGAAGATGTAGTTTTCGGACAATACACAGAGGGGATGATAAATGGAAAGAAAGTTAAGGGTTATAGGGAAGAGCCAGGAGTGTCTTCGGAATCTAAAACAGAAACTTTTGTTGGATTACGTTTAGAGATAGCAAACTGGCGATGGGCAGGAGTACCATTTTTCCTATTTACTGGAAAACGTATGCCTCAAAGGCTTACTGAAATAAAAGTTCGATTTCAATGTGCCCCTGTATCGATTTTCGCACCCTTTGGTCCTGCCTGTTCTGTACAACCCAATGTGTTGATAATCACAATACAACCCGATGAAGGTTTTGACCTCAAAATACAGGTAAAGTCCTTGGGTCAGCCAATGAATCTAACTACACAAAGTCTAAACTTCAAATATTCAGAAGCCTTTGGATCGTCTCCAGATGCATATGAAGCTCTTCTTCTTGACGTGATCAACGGCGATCAAACTCTATTTGTACACTCCGATGAAGTAGAAAGTGCTTGGAGCCTCTATACGCCTCTTTTGAAAATGGATAAGCCCCTTATACTATATCCAGCAGGCAGTGGTTATCCTTCTGAGACAGATAGTCTCTACATGCGCTAGGCTTAGAAAAATGATTGAAAATCGAGATAATAAATTCATATTTCCAAATCTGAATATTACCAGCAAGGTTATGGCAAAAGAAATTTCTGACTTAATTAATTCAGTAATATCTAAGAAAGGACGTTTCACGTTAGCCCTATCAGGCGGCAATACGCCCCGTACTTTGTATGGTCTCCTTGCATCAGAATTCTCAAATAAAATTCCTTGGAAGCATGTTCACCTGTTTTGGGGAGATGAGAGATATGTACCGAAAAATCATGCTCAAAGCAATTTTGCCATGGCATATGATTCATTTATTTCTAGAGTGAATATCCCGCAAGGAAATGTTCACAGAATTCCAGTTGAGCATGTTTTACCAGAGAAATCAGCTGAATTTTATGAAATGTTACTTAAAAAAATGTTTGGCTATTCTACAGAACAAAGTGATTATCAATCATTCGATTTGATATTGTTGGGGATGGGAGAAGATGGTCATACAGCATCACTCTTCCCTGCAAATCCAGTTTTGTTTGAAAAGCACAGATTAGTATGTGCTGTTAATGCTCCATTGGAGATGAAACCAATTCACAGGATAACAATTACCTTTCCGATAATCGATAGAGCAAATTATGTTTTTTTCCTAATCTCTGGAGCGAAAAAAGAGAAAATACTAAAATTGATTTTTAAAAAACCAAAAAAAGCTAAGAAAATATATCCTGCAGCGATGGTAAATCCAATAGGTAAAACTGTTTGGTTTATTGATTCTAATGGGATGAGTGACATTAAAACCATGTGAAGATTATAAAATTGTTTTTCTCAATTTTCTTAAGGTACACTGCCAGATTATGTATTTCTGTCATCAAACAATAGTCTTTCCAAACGAGTAAACGTATGAGGTTACAAGAATTCAAATTCAGAATTATTCTCAAGAATATTTCTTTTTATTGATATTTTCCTAGCGTTCATAATTTTTGTGTTATGGAAGAAATGATAATCGAAATTGGTTAATTCTCCACTTTTCTTATTTGGAATAGGTACAAGCCTTGCTATCAATGGTTTGTTCAACATTAAAGCTAATGATGACATATCAAGTATTATTGAAAATATTTCTTTTTCAGAAACATCTCCGGGTAATGGGATCATGTCAGGACCACATCCACATACCGAGGAATATAGTAAAAGACTCTCCATGTTGAGAATATTCATATCATTACTTGCAGTTAAGAATCTGTCTTCCAATACTGGGTACATTACTCCAGTAAAGCCAATTGTTCTGACAGAGAGTTTTCTCTCCAGATGTTTGAGTAAATTAGTTAGGTATGCTGTTAAAAATAAAGTCCCGTTTGCACCAAATCTGTCAAGCCCTAATTTTTGAATTGTCTTACCGATAGAATGGTTATCAGTTGGATATGGTGCCAAAGATAAGTCTAAGCCATAATATTTGTAGCCTGTTTCTTGCTCGATTTCTCTTGCAATTCTATCTATACTGACAAATTCACTTGATAATGCATTTACTATACTTCTTCGGTTTTCTGAAAGATCTTTATTCTTACTTATGTTTCTAAGTATTAGATCGATTGTCTCTAAACCAAGAGAAAAACCATCTTCCCCTTTATGCCAGGAATATGGGAAGAACGCGCCGTTAGGTTTAACATTTGCACTTACACAAAATCTAAAATTATCAAATCCACTCATGTCAGTTCTAGAGATCTTTTTAACTTGTCTAGCACATTCATTGATGGCAGAAAAATTCAATTTATTTTCATGACTGACGATAACGCTTGAGAAAGAGATTTTAGAAGTACTCATAATTGCTGGCAGAGTTTTAATGAATCGATAATCTTTCTGATCTTTGACTTCGCCAATAGGAAAACAGAACCAGTTAATATTCTCTTTTTTACAAAGTCTATCCATACTTATTGTTAGTTTATTTACTTTGCTTGGGTTGAGATCTTTAACATTTATCAAAGGTTGAGAGCAAAATCTAGTTGTCCTAACTTTTGGATGTCTCTTTTTGAAAGCTTTCTTTAAATCTAAAATTAAATTTGAGGCTTCGTGAACAATTTTATCATTTTTGTCGTTTTTAATATTGAATCCCGCATTTATGGATCTAATGTTCATAGGGAGAATTGTTTGCTAAGATTGCTAAAAAACCTTAAGGCGACCCTATTTGGATTTTAAAATCGATCTTTTTCGGGTTATTATCTGACTTATTTTGGGGTGCTTTATTTTTCTTTTAATTTTTCGGAGATTGTTTTCAGTTTTCCATTTCTTAATATCTTAATTTTAAGGTCGAAGCGTACATCTAGGCCTATTGTTCTCAAGATGTGTAGGAGTTGGTTCTCATCTATTGATTCTTCTATTTCTCCGCTCATAACAAGACGTGCGAGGTCTGGCTCCAACTTTTGCATTATTTTAGGGTATTGTTTCCATGCTTGATCCCAGACTTCCATAGCTCTTCCTACAAAGATTCTCTTTAAGACATCTCTAGGTTTGATGTCGTGTTTTGGTTTGTCCTCTTGATTCTTCTTTTGTTCTTCCTCAACTTTCTTAGCCATGAGACGTTTTTGCATTTCCAATAGTTTTTTTCGTTTCCATAAGTCGAGTTCTGCATCTTCAGACAATGGATACACCCTTTGATTGGAGCTAAAAGACATGTGTTAACGTCTTACATACAAGGATTCTGGTTTTGTTATGTTAAAGGGTTGATGTTTGATGCACGTGCGTCATCCTATGGTAGTGAATATTCTTTACTAGAAGATGTTATCTCTATGAGTGTGGTCTTCCTCTTCTGCGGCATCATCATCTTCATTCTCTTGCATTTCTTCTTCATTTGTTTCTTCTATCATTTTTTTCTCCCATCACCTCCAGTTTCTCAGTTTCAAGAGCCTTCGCGCGGTTGTATCTAGGTTCTATTAACGTGAGCTCCACTGATTTTATGCTGAATGTACTACCAGTACTGGCATTGTGGGGCTGGTTATCTTAGAGCATTTTGGTTTTGTTTTTGCTTCCCAAGAGATAGGCAAAGAGTGGAAGCCTCAACCTCTGCCTTCAAGGGCTTGTATCCTGACTGTGATGCTTTTTTCATAGCTTCTACTGCTTCTTCAGCTGATATCAAAGGCGTGGTATTTACTGCTTTTACTGCACCTTAAGCTGAGAAGATCATCGATGCAGCTGCTGCGCTTACGTTGTCGGGAAAGAATGCTACGATGACTACATAATATTCACCGAAGGAAAACCAGCCGCCGTTAACCTTTCCTCCTAGTCTCTCGATTGCGGGTCGCACAGCTTCTATGCAGTTTTGTGGGCTCCTCATCAGTGCTGCCACACCCTCGGGATTATACGCAACTTGTATCAAATAATTAGAAATATCAACCACTATAGTATAGTTCATAGGCAAATAATAATCATTGATTATTCATAATTATTTTATTCTGTTAGTAGTGCTCGCTGCGCGCGCTTAATGAAATTACTTTTTCAATGTTTACAGTTTCATTCTCAACTCACTTGATCGTGCGCGCTATATCACTGAATTCCAAGGCGTGTTCATAAGTAAAGATCACTCTTGAGGCAACCGTCCAGCTTTCAAGTCCTTTGGGAAAGATGCTTATGGTTTGATCTGCTAATTTTAAAGTCTCTTTGGTGAAGTGCCCTTTAGAAAATCCTCCAATAATTAAAACAGGCTTTTTTTGATTCACAATGATGTGCCCAAGATTTGTGGGATTCTCATAATTTCCTTGGGTTGTTAATAAACCGACATATGATGGTGAAATTTTTTTGAGTAATTCCTTCAAACTAGATTTTCTAAGTTGTAGTAGAGGTTTACCAGCTGCTGGTACTCGATGTGACTCGAAAAGTTGTTCTATAATTCCTTTGAATCGTTCGCTGTTTCTTGGGATTCTAGTTCTGGAGGATATTTCAATGATATAATCTTCGATAGTATGGACATATGTAGTTAATCTTCCTGTCACATTTAGTGGTGAGCCAAGGCAATTGAGCAAAGTAATGTGAATTATGTCTGGACGTCCTCGCTTCTCTGAATTTGATAGTCTATTAATTGCTTTATGATGGTAAGATCTGTCCAAGATTAGTTGTTCGGGTTTTTTACGGCGTTTCTTGGCATCACTTATGATTGAACGATCATTAACTATCGCTTTTGGAATAAGCTCAATTGAAGACTCGGCGAGAATCAAAGTTAGCATTTTCTTTCCCTAGCGAACTTTTAATGGAAATATGTTCTTGAGCATAACATAATGTGTTTAATTTAAATGAGAGGCTCTTGGTTCAACCTTAAACCGTTGAGAATCGCGAAAGTTTAATTTCCAAACATTTAGTATTAGTTGAATGCAATCATGAAATATAATGATCAGTATAAAGTACGTATGATAGCTAAAGAAAGAATTGAAAAACTCTTTAGGCTAGCATCAGAATGTTATAGTAGAGATCCTGTTCTAGCCGATCGATACGTAGAACTTGCTAGAAAGATCGGTATGAAATGTCAGGTCAGAATACCGAAACGATTTAAAATGTATTTTTGCAAGGAATGTAACTCTTTTCTAGTTCCAGGTGCAAATTCGCGTATAAGGAACAGGCCTGATGGAAAAGGGAAAGTGATCATAACATGTCTCAAGTGCGAAACAATCAAACGTTATCCAATGAACCGAGAAAAAATCCAGAGAAAAAAAGATTTCATAGAATGAAAAGAAGATCTTCTAACCTCAAACCGAAAATCTGGATTGGTAAAACAGGCGTTACCAATGCTTTAATTGAACAATTGAATAAGCAGCTCAAATCTGACAAACTTGTTAAAGTTAAAACTCAGAAGGTAGCTATCGCTAATAAAGATCTATTAGAAATAACTAAAATTGTTGCAGCAGCAACTCAATCGTCGATCGTAGATGTAAGAGGAAGCACTTTTACTCTCTATAAACCAAAAACAAGTACAGGAAATGCAAAAAAAACTAAGTAAAGTTATATATGCTTGTTTTCGGTAATTTCAAGTTAATTTTATTGAGAATTCTTTTTATCACTTTGCAAAATATTATTGATCAATTCATTAATTTGATGACTGAGCTTAACAGGGTATTCTTGGGCTCCATTATTCTTCTTAACGCCGTCTGGAAGCATCTGTATCTGATCAGCTGCATAATCCTTTATTTCATCAAGTGATGGAAAATCGAATATAGGTTTTCCATTTTTTATTATTGGTATCAGTATGGGGTGCCAGTCATACTTTGAATCAGGTTTTTCATCCCAGATTGTTATCATATCTTCGATAAATCTTCCAGATTCCGAACGTCTATAGACTTGTTTTCTACCTGGTAGAGTGGCCTTTGAAATGTCATTAGTTATTTTCATTTTAGGAATTGCAGTATCTGCCTCGATTCTCTCTACAATCTTGTAAATTCCATTAAGTGCTGACACATTTCCTTCATTAGTAATCGGATTATAATTAGCTCCTGTAATCAATCGCGTGCCCACTCCAAATCCATCTATCGGAGCATTTTCTTGTAGGAGTTTTTCAATAACAAATTCGTCTAGATCACTACTAGCAAAAATCTTAGTTTGTGTTAACCCCCCATCGTCAAGGATCTTCCTTACTTTCGTACTCAAATCAAGAAGATCTCCACTATCAAGTCTAACTCCTTTAAGCTCAAACCCTTTCTTTCTTAGTTCCTTACCAATTATGCAAGCATTTCTCGCACCTTTTAGAGTATCATAAGTATCTATGAGCAGTATGGAATTGTGAGGAAAAGATTCTGCATATTCACGAAACGCATCAAGCTCATTCTCCCTGTCTTGAACAAATTTATGTGCCATTGTTCCAACATATGGGATACCCCAAATTCTTCCAGCCATGACAAGCGATGTCCCAGTAACTCCACCTATGAAAGCAGCTCGTGCCCCTAAAATTGCAGCATCTCGACCATGCGCGCGACGAGCTCCAAAATCAATAACATCATTTCCTTTTGCCGATCTCACTACCCTAGAAGCTTTTGTTGCAATCAATGTTTGGTAATTCATGACATTGAGAAGATACGTTTCAAAGAGTTGAATATCTAGAGATCTTCCAGTAATGTTGATTATAGGCTCATTAGAAAAGACGACAGTGCCTTCAGGGGCTGCATATACATCTCCCCCAAATTTGAAATCTTGGAGATATTTGTAGAATTTCTCATCAAAGTCTTTTCCACTTGTGGAGTTCAACCATTCAATATCTTCTTCAGCTATCTCAAAATTCTCAATAAAATGGATGACTTGTTCAAGTCCTGCTGAAACTAGATAAGCTCCTTGGGGAATTTTTCTAACATAATAGTTCTCTGTAATAATGTTCAAATTATTATGGTCAAGATCAGCCTTAGCCATTGTCAATTCATAATAATCGAGAAATAATCCTATTGAATTAAAATTGATAAGGCCTGATCTACTCATTTTCTTGTCATCATCATTTAACGATCTTGACATGACGCCTTAAACCTCAATTAGTTAAGATATTCCCTCAATAACAGATTATTCTGTTTCCAATGAAAATTTATATTGAGCATTTGAATTTAGTGCTTAGACCTTAGTATAGAATAAAAACCCTATTAGGAGAAACAAAATTTGCCTTCACCATATGAAGTGCCAGCTGATCTATTCATCAAACGGCTAGCCACATATCTCAAAGAGAATGTCGGAGAAGTCACACCTCCAGTGTGGTCTATCACAGCAAAGACTGGTGCGCATAGAGAACAGCCACCTCAAGACCCTGATTGGTGGTACAAAAGGTGTGCTTCCATACTACGAAAATTGTACATTCATGGTACAGTTGGAGTTTCAAAATTGAGAGCTGACTATGGAGGCAGAAGCAGTGGAGGAAGAGGTCGGGAACATGCGAGGTCATGTGGAGGGTCATCAGTGAGAGAACCGCTCAAACAATTAGAACAGGCGAAATTTGTTTCAAAAGTTGAGAAAAAGGGAAGACAACTGAGCAGTGAGGGTTTCAGTCTACTTAATAAGATCTCTGCGGAGATGCTCAAAGAACTCAAGCCAGGAGCAGAAAAATAAAAATGAGTTCTGAGCCTAGTGACGAAGAACTTGAGCTCATTCGTCAAAAAAAGCTGGCTGAGCTTCAAAACTCAATGGTGGATGAACAAAGGGGTGACAGGGCTCAAGAAAGACTTGAAGCTCAGAAACAGGCTCTACTTAGAACAATACTTACCACCGAAGCTAGGCAACGATTAACGAATATCAGGATGGTTAGGCCAGAGTTTGCTGAGCAGCTTGAGCTTCAACTCATTCAACTCGCGCAGACTGGTAGACTTCGAACTCCATTAAATGATGATCAATTGAAAGAAACACTTAGGCGTATGCAAAGTCAGAAAAGAGATTATACAATAAGGAGAATTTAGGTTTGGCCAGAAATAAACCAGCTTCAAAGAAAAAAAGGCTTGGTAAAGCTGGCAAGATGAGCAGACCAGTTCCAACGTGGGTAGTCGCGAAAACTAGGGGACGAGTTAGATCAACTCCTAAGAAAAGACATTGGAGAAGAACCAAGCTAAAACGTTGAGGTTAACAGACTATGTCTAAAGAAGAAGTCAAGAATTCCGTTAACGAAGAAGACGCCATAAAAGATGAGCCTGTTGAGGCTGAGCAGGTTGAGGAGCCTGTTGAGGCTGAGCAGGTTGAGGAGCCTGTTGAGGCTGAGCAGGTTGAGGAGCCTTCTAAGGCCGAAACGGAAGAAGTTTCAGAAGTTGAAGAAGAAATCGAAATAGTTGACGAGAAATTTTACACAATCAATCTCAAAGATGTCTGGAAGGCACCTAGAATAAAAAGAGCCCCAAAAGCAGTCAAGATCGTCAAGGATTTCGTTAAGAGAAGAATGAAGGTAGATGACGTTAAGATTAGTAATGCTGTAAATGAAGAGATATGGAAAAGAAGCATAAAAAAGCCTCCCAGAAAAATCAAGATAAGAGCTGTTAAGGATAAAGAAGGACAAGTAATAGTGTTTCATCCTAAAGGTGCATAGTTACTATTCTTAAATCTCAACAACTTTGTTGGCATAATTTAGCTTCTTTTCAAGTTTATCTGAGACTGAGTCTTCTCATTTCTGACTTTATATGGTGAATAATTAATAACACACTAGTTTTTGGATCAAGTATAAATCTTAAAAAGCCAAAACCTTGGATTCATAGGACATTCGAATGCATCGAGATGCTGTATTATGGAAATGAAGATTTTAGAACGTGGAACGCAATTCGCGCGGCCGAAAATTACTCCGAATGATTTTCGTGAATGGAATAGAAAGAATAAACCACGTGAAATGATTGACAAAGTTATGGACGCAAAGACCGCTGTTAAGAAATTCATGAAAGATGGTGATATAATCTCAATCAGTGGTTGCAGTTTTGTTAGAATTCCTGTCGCGATTCTCCATGAAGTTGTAAGACAAGGGATTAAAGATCTCTACGTAGGTTGTGGAACTAGGTCTATTGATGTAAATTTCTTAACTGATAATGGTCTGGTAAGCCACCTTGATCCAGGTTACATAATTGGACTTGAAGTCTTAGGGCTTCCAAAGATGAGCAGAAAAATAGTAGAACAAGCAGTAACTAAAGGAGAGATTACACTAACTGAATGGGACAACGCCTCAATGGCTTGGAGACATAAAGCCGCAGCAATGGGAATTCCCTTCATGCCAGTGAGACACATGATGGGTTCTGATACCTTCAAATACAGCGGCGCGGTCAAAGTGCAATGTCCATTTACTGATGAGGAAGTAGTTCTTGTACCTGCTCTCTTTACGGATGTTGCATTGATCCATGTTCATGAATCAGACATTTATGGAAATGCTAGAATAACTTCTGGTGCATTAGTAGAAGATTGGGGCAAGGTTAGAGGGTCTAAAAGAGTAATACTTAGTACTGAGAAAATTGTGAACACTGAAGATATTAGAAAAGAATCAGATAGAACCTTTGTCCCATACTTCTACGTTGATGCCGTAGTTAAAGCGCCTTATGGCTCTCACCCAGGAAATATGCCAAGCATGTATTATGTCGATATCGAACATCTTATAGAATACAGAAAAGCCTGCGAAGATACAACTGGAAAAGCATTGAAAGAATATTATGACAAGTATGTCTTCGGAGTCGACTCGTTTGAAGAATACCTAGAGAAAATAGGTGGAAAGAAGAAGTTGAAATTCCTAGAGGATTTGGAATTTCTAAAAGTCAAGCCGGGGGGTTTCTCTTAATGAGTGAAGAATACAACGTCATGGAATTAATGACGATTCTTGCAAGCCGAGACATTGAAGACAAAAAGATAATCTATGTTGGAACAGGGATACCTATGCTAGTGACCTCACTAGCACAAAAAACAAGAAATCTCAAGATCACACCAATTTTCGAGGTTGGTGGAATAGGCCCCGAGATGCCAACTCTCCCACTGTCTGTTGCTTGTTCTCGAACAACATGGCGAGCCCTGAGGGCAGCTGACAGTGCAGAAGCTTTCGAAATAGCGCAAGCAGGTTTCGCAGATTATGCTTTCTTAGGAGGAGCTCAAATCGATAAATATGGTAATCTAAACTCCACAGTCCTTGGCGATTATCATGCGCCCAAAGTTAGATTTCCAGGAAGTGGAGGAGCAAACGCTTTCGCATCTTTCGCTTGGAAGACAATGATAATCATGAATCATGAGAAGCGAAGATTCGTTGAGAAGACGGATTATATAACTTCCCCAGGATATCTCGATGGACCTGGTTCGAGAGAGAAGGTCGGCCTACCTCCAGGAACTGGACCATACAAAGTCTACACGACTAGAGGAACTTTTGATTTTGATGAGAAGACAAAGAGAATGAGACTCTTTGCTTTGAATCCTAAAGTGACTGTAGATGATGTTGTCGAGAACACTGGATTCGAATTGATTCTTCCATCCAAAATAAAAGATAACGATCCCCCTTCAAGCGAAGAACTTAGGATACTTAGAGAAGAGGTTGACCCATATAGGATAATTCTTGGACGGGGAGAAGCCTAACCGGCATCACGAAGACTTTATGCATGAATACCTGTACATGGTCGTCAATGCTCTAGCGGCCATTTCAGGTGATGTATAAGTTGGAATCCCCTGCTTTTCAAGATCCTCTTGCAATTGATTTACGAGTTCCCATTCACTAGTGGCGAATGCTACTATAGGCTTCTCTGGATGCCTACGTGAAGCTGCTGCAAAGAAGCTATTATCTTTGAACTCAACCCATCCCTTTGTAACCATTGTTCCAGCTACTATGGCATCGACATTAGGATCTTCAAACATTGCGTCGATAGCTACTTTATAGGCTTCATCCATGCCGATTTGGGAGACTGATGGCCAGATGTCATAGGGATTTCCAACATTAATGAATGGTGGACTAGCTTTTCTGAATTTGTTCAAGGTATCTTCTGTGAGTGTGGCGATCTTTAATCCTGAACGTTCACATGCATCCGCTGTAATCACTCCTAGTCCTCCAGAAGGTGAGATGACTCCTACATTGTTTCCTTTCGGCGGTTGCTGAAAGACAAATGCTTTTGTCAATTG
>SMYQ01000276.1 GCA_007050885.1 Candidatus Bathyarchaeota archaeon | reverse complement strand
AAGAGTCGAAGGGCGGCTGGATTAATACCAGTTAGTGGACCAATACCGTACTGGGTCAATACCAGGACTACTACTAAGACAATAATGACAAGTATTAGTGCAAGTGCAACAATTACCGATTTTCCAAATTCAAACGTAACGATTAGTAAGTTGAAAAAGAACAAGACAAACCAAATAAAGCCGATTGTAAAAAGCCAGGTCGTTTGCAGTATTGGATCTAAAATAAAAAGTGACACTAGCATGGCTGCTATAGCGAGAATCAGTGATATGATAATCATGGGATAAAGGAGAACGGTCTTCGGATATTCGCGAACAATCACATCTTGGAGTTCTGCTTCAGGTTCTTTTTCTGGTTTTTCTGAAGTCAATGTTGTTTCGGAGCTTTCCAAATATTCTTCAGACATTTTATTTCTCACCACGAATTGGGCAGAGCAGAGGGGGTTCTTAGCCGCTAATTTGCTGGAACCTACTTAATCTTTACTCCGGAATTGAATTTGGCTTCGAATATTTACTTAGAATTGGCTCAATAATGCCTTGGGTGAGAATGATTGCTATTGCAATCCAGATTCCTGCTTGAACAGCATCAATACTTGCTGCGAAAGCAGCAATAATTGGGAGAACTCCAAAGACCAAAACTTCGATTGTGAAGGTGGGCAGGAATCCACCGATAATGATGGCGGAGATTATACATGCTACAATCCATGGTGTTTGATGAAGTTTATGACGATAAAAGGTAGGGATTCCGGTGCTTATTCCAAGAGCGACGTTTCCTAGAAGGGGAATCAGGATAGGTTCCCACAATGCCCCGCTTATCCCAACAAAGAGACCACACAAAAGCCCTCCGATTGGTCCTAGCACAATACCGGTAAGAAGGGGGATGAGAAACCCTGGGGTTAGTGTGACGTACGGTGAGAAAGTAGGAATTGCTAATTGTCGAAGCACTATACCTATGGCAGAGAAAATCGCTAATATGGCAATCCAGAGAGTGGTTGGTAAAGTGCCTTGGTGGGTGGGTTGGAGTAGTGGGTTAGGGGACGGCAATGGTTTCTTCACTTTGCCATTGTTTAGGTCTCTTTCAGCACAATTTCTTGGTCAGATTCGAAGAACTCCTTAGCTGTCTTTACAACCTTATCAAATTGCTCAACTGGGAAGGTTTCCTCTTCTTCATCACAGATTTGGATCTCAAGGCTTTCCTCTCCCAGATAGAGAAATGCGCTGTAATACCCCCAAGCCGATACAAGAACGAAACTTAGGGAGGGTTCTTGAAGGTGAAGGTTACCATCTCTGTAAATTACGAAGAATTCGTTTCCCTCGATCCCTCGTCCGCCATGCTCACGTATAGCTGCATCAAGGGCAGTTAGTAACCGTGTGACCGATTGCAGCGAGTATCGAAGTCCGTAGTCCATTGTCCAATTATAGACTTCTGCTGTTGTGGTTTCAGTTTCTATTGATTCACCTTCGAACTTGAATTTCACTCGACGTTTCGAAGGTCCAATCGCTGCTTCGGTTTTCGTCTTCAACTGGTTGCTAATATCGTTAAGCAGTTCCATCTGTGTCGCGGTTACGGGAAGATCGATATAACCCCACAAAGCCTTACCAGAAACGACAAATAGGTTCAGGGTAAGCGGATCCATGTCTTGGCTAGCACTGATTCTCATTTCGACCATATCCCCCATATGATGCATCCGCACTTCCCATTTATCACTCAGTGCTTGGTGGACATTCGCTAGTAATTTTCCAGTTTTCCAGACAAAAAGCGGACATTGGTATTTTATCGCCATTTGTACTCGCCTCGAGTTGATGTTGCCTGTTCAATGGCTCATATAGTTTTCGAAATCACAGTCTCATTGAAGATCTGCCAATCGGTTAGATCATATTACATTGAAGGCATTATTAGGTGCTCTGCGAATGAGCTGCAAGGAGGTCTTCATTACTCTTATTAAACCGTTTTACTAACTCGGCAATGATGCCATCTAAAAAGACAGCAGCTGCAATTTCAAATTGCGTACCCTCGGGGGTTAAGCTTGCATCTTCGCCTTTTTCTTTTCGGGCTATATCGATTTTTGTGCGGCCTTGAAGCTTCACGACCAGATCACTCATCCGCCCAATCCAACTCTCGGGATAACTGGTTATCGATAAAATATTCGGGTTTTGATCAAGATAACTCTCAATAATAGCCTTTACGATTGCTGTCCTCCCACTACCTGAGATTACGATCAACACATCACCCTTATCAAGGTGCGGAACAGATCGACTATTTGTAATAAAATATACTGGCACGTTCAGGTGTTCTAAACGGGTCTGGAACATTTGGCCTACCATGGCCGAACGACCGCTCCCAACCACGAATATGCATTTATCTTCCCGCGCTGCTTTTTCAATGACATCAACGAATTTGATTACATTGCTCTTGTTTTCACGGAGGAAATCGATATTCTTCTGAATGTTATCTGTGATAAGCTGCATGGCCCGAAGATAGGTATCATCTTTATTTGATCCCACTTTTGCTGGCAAAAAGCCTTGTCACCGCTGCCAAAAAAGATGTTCTTGTATAAAAGCACTTGTTTTTTATGCTAACTTGAACTTGGACTCTTTCTAATCGAGAGAAAAGAACTGGTCATAAACTTATTTATTAAGAAGGGGCTGAAAATAACGTCGAGCGATTTCCACCAGCTTATCTTCGGATAATGAAATACAAATTGGACTTATTACAATCTTTTTTTCTTTCAAGGAAAAGTAGACATCAGTTGCTTTTATTGGCTGCGAGTTCTCTTTTCCATGTATCCAATGATATTCCATTCCATGGGGATCTATACGAGATTTT
>SMYQ01000257.1 GCA_007050885.1 Candidatus Bathyarchaeota archaeon | reverse complement strand
TGCGATCCAAGTGAAATTGTGTATGTAAAGAGGTTATGGGTTGATTAAAAAGGTTAAATTTTGGTAAAGGCATGGTCGAGACCTGCAAGAATATCTTCGAAATCTTCTAGACCCACAGAGAGACGGATTAATTCATCAGAGATTCCCGCGTTCTTACGTTCTTGTGGATCCAAATGGTAGTGGGAGGTGGTAGATGGCTGCGTAATGAGTGTTTCTACTCCGCCTAAACTTGGAGTGATAAATGCAGTCTTCATATTGTCGACAAATCGACTTGCAGCTACAAAATCTCCTTTCAGTTCGAAGCTGATAACTCCTCCGTATCCTTGCATTTGTGTTTTTGCTAATGAATGTTGGGGATGGCTTTCGAGACCGGGGTAATAAACATGTTGAACCTTGTTATGGTCCTCAAGGTATTTAGCAACCTGTAGACTAGTTTGGTTATGGCGGTGCACTCGTAGAGGGAGTGTTTTTAAACCTCGGAGTAGCAGCCAAGCCGCATGAGGGTCGAGAACACCGCCAAATATTTTCAATAGTTCTTTCACTGATTGAATATATTCGGTGGAACCGATGATAACCCCTGCCATCAGATCATTGTGCCCTCCCAGATATTTTGTCGCACTATGAACGATGATCTCAATACCCCAGCGAGTGGGATGCTGATTTATGGGTGTGGCAAAGGTATTATCAAAAATAATGGGGAGTTCCTGTTCTCGTCCAAGTTTAGCTAGTTGAACTAGATCTACTAGTTTCAATGTGGGATTAGTTGGCGATTCACAAAAAATGAGTTTCGTGTTTGATTGAATTGTCTCTGCGATCATCTCAATGTTGGTAGCATCTACAAAACTCGTAGTTATGCCGAAACGGGGTAATATTGTATTGAGAAAATTGAATGTTCCTCCATATATGTCACGACTTGCGACAATATGATCGCCTTGTTCGACAAAAGGCAGAATCGCTGTGGTAATGGCAGCCATGCCTGAAGCGAAGACCGCTGCGTCATCTCCGTCTTCCAACGCAGCCATCTTAGCTTCAACCGCTGTTAGTGTAGGGTTGCCATAACGGGTATAAATGTACGCTGAAGATTCGCCTCGGTTATATGCAAGTAGCTCTTGAGTGGAGGTGAACGCAAAATTGGAGGTTTGGTAAATCGGTGTTGTGATTGCTCCTGTTTGTGGATCACGTTGTTCTCCTGCATGAATCGCTCGTGTGGAAAATCTGGTCTGTTGATTCAATTTTATTCCTTCCTTCTTTGAAAGTGCGCACATAATGAGGTATGATTAAGGTCGATAGATTTGTTCTATCTCCTGTTTCAATGATGTATCTATCAGGCACTAGGCTTTTAAAAAGGTGCGTGAACCGGGGGAGAATCTACTATACGTCTGAGGGTGTTAACAAGTTGATTTACTGGGGTAAGTCGTGTAGTAGATTGCAGGATTAGTGCCAGAGACGGTTTGAAGCGGTTTGGCATTGAGGGCTTGAATCTGTGTTACTAGTAAACTGTTAGCGTCGTGAAGATCGCCAAAAAGGATCACTTTGAGAGGACACGCTGTGACACAGCGAGGTAACTCCCCGAGGTCTATTAGGTGGGCGCAAAAGGTACATTTCTGGGAAATTTGTTGGTGTGTATTATAATATATTCGGTGATAGGGGCATGCGTGTACGAGGTGTTTTTGATCTTGGCTTTTTTCTGGATCGATGAGTATAATACCGTCTGATCGCCGGACTACGGCGCCATTTAGTGAGGCTTGGATACATGGGGCGGGGTCACAGTGCATGCAGGGTTGTGGAAGATATTGTACTTGAACATGGGGAAATGAGCCTCTTATACGTTCATCAAGTTTCATCCAGAGGTGCCCTGGAGTGACCCATGGTGTTAGGATTTGGGGGGTTTGAGGCCATCCAAAAGAGGCGATTGCATATCCATAGGAGGGGGCTGGTTGCGCTGATGAGTGGGGAAGATGAGAAGTGGCATGTTCATCTTTACATACTTTAACGCAGATACTGCAGCCAATGCAACGGTTTATGTCGATTAGCATGCCGTAACGAACCAATTATTGTATCTCCTTTACGATCCCTACGAGGGCGCAGTTCACCATGCCATCGCAGAGAGCTTCTGGCTGGTGTCGCGATAGGAGGATGTTTGGGTTACCTCCTAGGTCGGGTGACCCGGAAAATCCTGGTTGTTGAGGAGTGTACCAGCCACCTTCATTGATGCGGACGACTTGCGGGCGGATTCTTGGTGTGATATAGGCACGACATAAGATAGTGCCTCGATCGTTATAGACGCGAACTAGGTCGCTTGTTTCTATACTACGCGATTGTGCGTCAATTGGATTGATCAAGACGGGAACATATCCTTGGATCCGCATCTGATATTCGTCGCGATGCCATGATAAGTTTTGCCATTGAGAGTGTCGTCCAAGTTTAGGGTGAGGTGTTGTTAGAATGAGAGGGTAATCTCGCAGGCGATTGGGATTTTTGGTTTCCGGAGAGGAAATATATTGTGGAATAACTGGGGCAGAAGGATGATGATCACCGAAGAAATCTGAGATTCGTTGAGAATAGATCTCTAATTTACCTGAGGGGGTTGGTAGTGGATGCTGGTCTGGCTGAGTTATGAAGTCATGAAACAGCTTCATGATCTGAGGGTTATCAGGAGCGAGCGGGTAGTGATAATAGCCTTTTGCTTTAAATTCCTGATAGGTGAGGGGAATGTCAAGGCTTTGGTAGATTCGGTGAAGGAGGCGCACGGGGGAGCTGTTTTCCGTTAATGTGGTCCCGAAGCCTAGTCGATCAGCTAACTCAATAAAAATATCAAGATCATTTTTTGGCGCATCAAAAGGATGAGGGAGAGT
>SMYQ01000037.1 GCA_007050885.1 Candidatus Bathyarchaeota archaeon | reverse complement strand
TAAGTCCTGGAAATTCTTTGAGTATTACAATTGACGGTACAACCATGATGCTGTGTAATCCACCTGAGGTTATGAACCAAGAGAGTACCTTTATCTCTGCTCTTGAGGCGGCTCAAACCTATCAAATAATTGGCAATAAACTTAAAATCGCCTATGCTGGTGGAGTTTTAACATTTACCACAAACCAGTTGCCACCCCTTCCACCATTTGACTTTACCATTAACCTATTACCTCCAACTGTTACAGTTGAGGCTGGTCAGCCTGCTAATTTTCAAATAAGTTTGACTTATAGTGATATAGCATATTCTGGTACTACGGTAACCATCCAAGTTAGCGGTTTAGGTCCCGGGATGACATATCAATTAACGGCGCAGGGAGGCTTAACAATTCAAACCTTACCTTCCACATCCTCTGGAACTTATCCTATGATAATTATTGGTTCAGCTCAAGGAGTAACACATCAGATTGGTGGTACAATAATTGTAAAGGAAAAACCTCCTGAATTTGATTACTCTATAACAATTTCACCTCAAACTCGAACAGCTTCTCTTGGAGATGTTGTAACTTATACAATTGCCGTAAGCGTGGTAAGTGGAATTCCTGAAATTGTAAGTCTAAGCCTTACCGGATTACCCGGAAATGTTCAGTATAAATTTTCTGAGAATGCAGGAACTCCAGCCTTCTCTTCTACTCTCACAATAGATACTTCTACGATGACATCGGCAGGAGTTTCTGCCATGACTGTGACAGCTACTGGGGGGGGACTTGTAAAAACCGCTAATGCTGAACTTATAGTTGAAGAACATACAGACTTTACAGTATCCATCACACCATCAAATGTTTACTGTGATCAGGGAGAGTCCGTCTCACTTACAGTGAATGTTAATAAATTGGCGAATTTCGATCAAGTGATTTCTTTAAGAGCTTCAGGTCTTCCAACCGGTGCAACACCTACATTCAGTCCAGAGTCTGGTAAACCACCATTCTCAGCCACACTAACAATAGATACTCTGGAATCTACACCAACATCGACATACATTGTAACGGTAGATGCATCTGGAGGTGGCAAGACACATTCAGCCACGACAGAACTTACAATAAGAGATAAGACAGGAGCTCCAAGCTCTCCAGATAGCGAAACGGGACAGAGCGGATTTTCTGCATCTAGCTTCCTTGAGAATCCTTCAAACCTAATGTTAATCATAATAGCGATCTTGATATTTGTTCTAATTGTGATGCTGTTAAGAAGAGGAAGAACTCCTACTCAGAGAGCAACCCAACCGTCAACGGGTTATTGCCCTGGTTGTGGAGCACAAATAAAACCTGGAACAGAATACTGCACCTCATGTGGAAAACACATAGATTGATGACTTAATTTTAGATTCTATAAAATGTCAGATAGTCCTGCATGTCTGACTATCACCTGTTAAATGCTTAAGCTGATAACTACATTCTCTACATAAATAAACTTCATAACCTTGATTTTCAACTTTCATACTTCCACAATTGGGACACTTGATTTCTTCGTTGCATTTATGACAATAATGACCTTGTGAGATGAACCACTCCAATTGCGCGCGATCCTCAATATACACTTAGAATCGGAACTAGTTAAAATTCAATTTTCGGACGTTTCTCTATTTCTTCTTCAAATTGCAGGTATTCCATTTTTGTAAGTCCTATCATTTGAGCTACAAATTTTGATGGAATTGTATCCTGCTTTATGTTAAATTCCTGTACAATATTATTGTAGGTATATCTTTGTCGAGCGATTTCATCCTCGATACCTTTCACTGATCCCATCAAACTTGTAACTGTATTAGAAGTTTTAAGGTCTGGATAATTTTCTGCAACCGCTACAATATTTCCAAAAAGGGCTCTCGATGCTTTATCGACTTCTCTCAGCGCTCCTGCTCCTGCGTCAGTTGCTTTTGCTCGAAGGCTAGTAATCTTTTCAAAAACTTCTTTTTCAAATTTTGCATAACTTTTAACAGAATCTACAAGCTGCTCGATCATATCCAACCTTTTTTTCATAGCCACTCTGACTTGTCCCAATGTTGCTTCTGCAGAATTCTTGAGACTGAAGAATCTATTATAAATAGAAACAAAATAGCCGATCAATGCTACGATAAAAATCACAAATATCCCTATGGGGAGAAGATAGGTCCAATCCAATATGCTAACAACCTTTCTACTTTTTCCTAAAGGTAGATTATAGCATCTAAATATGATCTATATATGATATTGCTAGCTAGCTCTAATATGGGTGAGAGGATTAAATAGTTAATAGGTTTGATATTTGTAATTTATTTTTGAATGGCTTTGTCTAACCAGAATATCAGATTTAGGATTGAACAGGCGGTTATATACGGTTTTACTCTTGTTGTCGCATTTTTTTGGAAAGATGTAATAGAGGAATTCATTGAAGTGATAGTGCCGCCAGGTGAAGAGTTATTTGTAAAATTAATAACAGCTATTCTAGCGACAATTCTAGTCGTTGTCATGATTTATGTCATTTTAAGAACCGAAAGACAAGCAGATAAAATGTTAAAACAAATAAAAAAAACACAAGAACAATAATAAACACTGGGATACAAATAGTAGTCGAAAAGAATATGTGAGGTGATAGTTATGGGAAAACCAAGACAAGTTAAGAAACCCAAGAAAAAGAAAAAATAGATAGATAAAAAATATCAGTTTATTTATGAATGCATGCTTAGTAGCACAATTTCGAGTGTTTACAAAATCAACATCTAAGTATTAATAACTTGAAATTCCTATAGGTTGAATCCAATAAGCAAAAATTCAAGCTAGAAGTGATATTCTCTGAGCAATGTTGAGATTTTTGAAAAGAGAAGTTTCTGGGCTACACTATTCGGTTTTCTCCTAATATGCATGGCCTTATCTTCACTACTGATTGTACGTGGCTTATCCCAAATACCAGATGTTGTTAATGTTCAGCTAATAGATGAAGAAATTAATGTTGATCTTCATGGGCTTATTCATCTATTGGCTACTCCCTCCCAATTTGCCGCCCAGTTATGGGGGGATGAATCAATGGCGATAAGTGTCGCATTTCTGTTGTTGGGTTTGGGGCTATCGCTTATCTTCAAGAAAAGAATTGCTTCGCGTATACGCAAGAATTAGAAATGTTATTCCACAGACGTAATTAGCAATAATTTATTCATCTATTTTTGCAAGGGCCCAATCTTTGAGAGTTTCGTAAGGTTTCTCTCCACAGAGAGCAGAATTTCTGTTGGGATCGTAGAAGGCTGGAGTTCCTAGATAACCACCACATGCAGGTTTGATTGTATCCGCTAAGGCTCGCATTTTGTCAGCATTTTCCTTATTTTCCCATACTTCAAGTCTCTCAAATTTTATTCCTTCTTTTTCCTCGAGTTTTTGTACAATGGGTTCCATTGCTCTACAGTGGGGGCATCTTCTTCCCCAGAACATAATAATTTGTTTTTTTTCTGCCATCAATATTCCTTCCGTTTTATGAAGAGGCCACACCAGCACTCTCCTATTTCTTTCCAGTTGTTTTGAACTTTAAAGTTGCAGGGACATATTAAGCTTAGATCTTCATCAAAGTTCCCGCTTGTCATTCTACAAGGGCAGTATTTGAGGCCGTATTGTTCTTCATGTTCAAGAACACCTTGAACAATTAACTTGATACGTTCTTTATCTGCATTTAAAGTGAAGTCTTTTGACTTTGTGAAATCCTCAAATGTCTTTAAAACTTCATTCTCATTGAATTTTTTTCCTTCTTCTATCTTAAGAAATTTTAGTATTACCCTTGCTTCTCTTTCTGCAATATGAACATAAGCATCCTTTGAGCTACATGTAGGACATATTTTTGGTGCGATGTTACCGTAGTGGATATCATTGCATACCGTACATCTATAGAATGCTTTACCTCGCAAACCTGAACACCTCATGATTAATTATGAAATCTATCCTGATGTTTTTATTGCCATATTTTCATATCATATAACAATTTCCTGTTACAAATAATGTTCAAAGCGCGTACGCTAAAATCGTTCAAGTTGGAGAAAATAATCAAGATACTAAGCGATTACCGAACTTTGAGAAAATCCCTTTAAATGAAAAAATCCTTAATATCGAATATGCCTATTGCAATTTCTGCTGAAGATTTGACGAAACAATTTGACGACTTTTTAGCAGTAGACCACATCAATTTTCAAATTAATCGGAATGAGATTTTTGGATTTCTGGGTCCAAATGGTGCTGGAAAAACTACTACTATGAAGATGATACAATGTGTATCACCTAAGACTTCAGGAAGGTTAATAGTCAACGGGATAGACGTGGAAGAAGATTCTAGATCCGTAAAAGATATCCTGGGAATTGTTCCTCAAGAGAATAATCTTGATCCTGATTTCTCTGTTTTAAAAAATCTCCTTGTTTATGCTAGATATTACAATATATCTGAAGAAGAGGCTGAACGTAGATCATTTGAACAGTTAGATTTCGTTCAACTAAACGAAAAGAAAGATATGATTATAGATAAATTATCTGGAGGAATGAAAAGAAGACTGATTTTGGCACGCGCTCTGATAAATAAACCAAGAATTTTGATTCTAGATGAACCTACAACAGGATTAGACCCTCAAGCCAGGCATATGATTTGGGACAAGATTCTAAGCTTGAAGAAAGAAGGCGTAACAGTCGTCCTTACGACCCAGTACATGGAAGAAGCATCACAGCTGTGCGATAGATTGGTGATTATGGATCTTGGTAAGATAATCGAAGAGGGAAGCCCCCAGGAACTTATTCAAAAGCATGTAGGTTCACACGTTGTGGAAGTCAATAATACTCCAGCAGTGATGAAGTGCCTCACAGAAGATGGAGACAAATATGAGGAATTCGCGAATAGAGTGCATGTATTTGCAGCCGAGCCCGAGAAATTGACTTCTAAACTAATGAAAAGATGCGATTTCGATAAGGTTACTGTAAGACAAGCATCTCTGGAAGACGTTTTTCTAAAGCTTACAAAGAAAGCTTTGAGGGATTAATCTGAATATGCCAAGAATCTTTTCCATTCCAAAGATATCTTCTAGAACCTACAAGGTATGGTTGAGAAACAAAGACGTATTTATGAAGACAATAAAGATCAATTTCATTCCTCAACTTCTTGAACCTATTCTCTATCTTTTTGGTATAGGTTATGGATTAGGTTTTTTTGTTAGAGAAATAGATGGATTACCCTATGTTGAGTTCATAGCACCTGCTCTGATATGTATATCTATGATGAATTCAGCTTTTTTCGAATCTACTTTCGCATCTTTTGTTCGAATGTATTATCAAAAAACTTTTGATGCAATTATCAATACTCCTCTGAATATCGATGAGGTTATCTTTGGAGAGATTCTTTGGGCGTCTACCAAGAGCATGATAAATGCTTCAATAATATTATTAGTTGTATCTGCATTACAGCTCGTTAGATTTCCTGAGTCATTATTTTTAATTCCGCTATCTTTTCTGGTGGGTGTAGTATTCGCTTCTATTGGAATGTGTTTTACAAGTTTAGTGCCAAAAATTGAGTTCTTTAATTATCCAATTTTTCTTTTAATTACTCCCATGTATTTGTTCAGTGGTACTTTCTTCCCAATGTCCATTTTGCCCGAACAGATCCAAACGATTTCGTTGCTAATATTCCCCCTAGCTCATGCTGTCAACATCTCTAGGTGGCTGACCACAGGTATAGCATACTCTAGTATTACCTTGAGTCTACTATGGTTAGTCGTGGTTGCAGTGCCCCTCACAATTCTATCTATAAATTTGATGAAAAAGAGACTGATTGTCTAGCTTATTTTGATCGTGCATTTTTCTACCATATGATGCGGATAATATTCTTGTTTAGCTCTTCGCAAACCTTGGATTCCTAAATCTTGTTCCCTATTTACATATTCATAATCTTGAAGACTGTGTTTGCAGAACCATTGATTTATCAGTTGGTATAATCCTCGGATGTTATGGTTAGCTTTTTCAAAATGGATCACAGCAGAATTGCTGTTAAGTCTTTCAGCTATTGTGAACGCCTCAATTCGACCGTCAATATATATTGCTCCTCCAAAAACGGATAATTTATCAAAGTTAGTTAGAATTTCTTTAATGGCCCAATCTTCAGACATCAAACCTGGATCAGAAATACAATATCTCAGGTTACACCAATCATTTTGTAACTCCAAACACTCTTTTATGATTTGTGATGTTATAGGTTTGTATACACATTCATGATCACTTAGACATTGATGAATGTTCTGCCTTTTCTTTCTATATTTTGTTCCCTCGAGTGAAATCAATTCTTTAACCGAATACACATAATCCCAATTGTTTCGATCTTCGATAACAGTTAGTCCTTTTTCTTTGAATTTGTTCGCTTCTTCTTTACTGAATCCATAAAGACCATTTAGATCTTTAATGCCCTTACTCCTCATCTTTTCGAAAACAAGTAAAGACACTTTTTCTCCGACGGGGGGCAAAAGATAGATTTGTCCGTTAAGGTTTTTCCTGAATATTAAGACGGTTTTGTTTAATTGAGATAGGTATACGGGCCTATGCTGCCGCCATATCCAAAGATTTGTAAAAGTATATTCAGAGATTTGAGGTTGTAATTTGAATAATTTTTGTTTCAATAAATCTTTATCATTAATCGAAATTTCTCTTTTTCCAGGGTATTGAGGAAAATATGATTCTATGTTCATTAGATTCTCCAAGATTCATTAGCGCATGGTCTATCTTTTGTAAGACTGGTTTCTGATTCATTGTTATTTATTTATGCGTTTCCAGTGGAAATTTTTTTAATCCAATAAATTGGAACAAGCGCGCGCTTAGCCTTTTTCTAATCCTTGTATTAGATGATGTAGATCTGATGCTATGTTTCCGCCTAAATAGCCGCCTTCTAGCACTCCGAAAACCTCTATTCCTAAATCTCTAACCCTTTTACCGATTTCTCTGAAACAATTAGAGGTTAAATCCAATGAAGCAAGGTCTCCTTGGTGGGCATCAAATCCAGCTGAAATTCCAATTATGTCTATCTTCTTCATATCGACGTGGTCCAGTGCCTTGTCCAATGTCTTAAGATACAACTTATCACCCGTTCCTGGGGGTAACGGAAAATTGTAGCAGTTTATTTCTGAATTCAGGCCAGTACCGGGGAATTCTGGGACTAGGTGGAGTGAAATATATGTAACTTTGGGGTGTCCCGTGAAAATCTCCTGGGTACCGTTTCCATGATGTCCATCTATGTCCAATATGAGAGTTCGTTGATTGAGATGTTTCACAGCTATAGCCATGTTGTTGAAATAACAGAATCCAAGGGTTGATGCGCCTAGGGCTCTTCCATTTTTGCCTGCATGGTGTCCGGGTGGTCTGAGCAGTGAGAAGCCCTTAACGTTGGCGGCCAGCAGTGCTCCTCCAGCCGATAGATTTGCATATTTATAGATATTCTTAGAACCAGGTGTATCCTCATCAAAGAATCCTCCTCTCTTAACTCTTTCAACCCAATTCGTAGAGTGGACACGTAAAAGATCTTCCTCGGATATAGGTTCAGGTTCCACAAAACTATACCCCGTTTTTTCCAGAATTTCACTGGCTATCTTAACTCTTTCAGAGGTTTCTATATGCCCAAAATACGAGTAATCTAAACAATCCTCTGAAAAGATGATTTCCATCTACTGCACCACATATTTTCTAAACATTAAATTTTATACTCCGCGATATTAAAACCGGAACTGACGTGCGAGCTTCACGCTAATGCGCTGGCTAACTCTACAATTTTTATGTTACATCTTTGGAGATGGTGTGGATATTGGTTTGGCCTCACCTATTTCCTCTTTCAAGTTAAGTGTAGCTTTTACGGTTTCATCTTCTAGCTGTTTAACTTTGAATCCCATTTTCTTCATTAGTTCAATTGCCAGTTTGTTATCGGGTAACATTATTGCGAATATTGTTTCAAGATTTTTCTCTTTGCAGATCTCGATCATGTAATCAACCATTTTCGAGCCTAGTCCTAGTCTTTGCCATGGATCTGCTACTATGAATGCGATTTCTCCGGATGTTCCATCAGGTTCAATAATCAGTCTGACGACTCCTAGAATTTTTCGATGTTCAGGATCTTTTAATTCTGCGACTATTGCCATTTCTCTATCGTAGTCGATATTGCAGTATCGAATTCTTACTTCATGGGGTGCGTCTTTTATGATTTCGAAGAATCTGTATCGTCTTGATTCTTCTGAGAAGTTCTGAAACATTTCAAGCCATAGAGCTTCATCTTCGGGTTTTATTGGTCTTAAGAGGATTGTTCTTCCATCTTTGAGAGTCCAGAGAGTTTCGTACTTTTTAGGGTAAGGGCTGATAACAAGATGTTCATGTGGTTCGAATTTAGTTAATGCATGTTTTGTGTCTATTAGTATTCTAGCGTCGAGAGCGAGGGCATTTTTCTCATTTATGAATAGTGGATTGATATCTACTTCTTTTAACTCTGGAAAATCAGCCAGCATCTGAGAAAATTTTACCATCAGTTCTTCTAACAATGCCAAATTTGCTGGAGGTGCATTCCTATAGCCTTTCAATAGTTTGTAGCATTTTGTTTCTTCCATTATCCTTTTTGCTAATGTTGTGTTTAATGGTGGTAGACCGACAGCTACGTCTTTGAAAAGCTCAACTCCTATGCCGCCCATGCCAAATAGGACTGCTGGGCCAAAGAGTGGATCAGTTTTTGCTCCTAGAATAACCTCGTAGCCATTAGTTTTAATCATAGGTTGAATTGTGACTCCTTGAATCTCAGCTTTCGAATTGAACTGTTTAGCATTTGCTATAATTTTATTGAATGCTTCTTTGAGTTGACTTTCGGAGTTTATGTCGAGCATAACTCCTCCAGCATCAGTTTTGTGAATTATCTGTGGAGAGAGGATCTTTAGAACAAGGGGGTATCCTATATGTGAGGCTTGGGAGATTGTATCCTCAACTGTTTTTGCTACTAACGTCTTTACTACTGGAATATCATAATATTCCAGCAGCTGCTTTGCCTCGATTTCGGTTAGTATTTCACGGTTTTCCTTCGCAGCGTTTCGCATTATTACAGTAAGCGGTCTTCTTGGTGGTACTCTGCTTACTGGCAGTTCTTCAGGTGTCTCGTAGAGCAGTTCCAGATTTTTCTTGTATTGATACATGTACATGTATGTGTTGACGGCTTGTTCAGGTGTTGAATACGTTGGGATACCATTTTGATTCAGAATCTGATTCGCTTCTTCTACCTGTTCATGACCCATAAAAGATGTCAGGATTGGTTTTGAAAAATTAGTATACTTGAGTTTGCATTGTTTGACTATTCTTTTAGCGATCTTAACTGGATTTTCTCTTCCGGTAGGTGTGTGGATTATCAGTAAGGCATCGATATTTTCGTCATCAAGACATACTTGAAAAACGGAATTGTAGCGATCGTCTTGTGCATCTCCAAGTATATCGATCGGATTACCTTTGCTCCAGTAGTAAGGCAATATACTTTCTAGTTTATCCATTGTTTTTGGGCTGAGTTTTGCAAGTTTACCGCCTCTGGAGATTAGCGCATCAGTAGCCATTATTCCGGGGCCTCCAGCATTTGTGATAATTGCAAGATTCGGGCCTTTTGGGATTGGTTGCATTCCTAATACTTCGGCAATGTTGAATAGATCCGCAATTTCTTCTACCCTTACGATGCCTGCACGTTTGAAAGCTGCATCATAGATCATATCCTCTCCGGTGAGAGAACCTGTATGAGAGGCTGCAGCTTTTGCACTTTCCCCGAATTTTCCAGCTTTGACAACGATTATTGGTTTAGTTCTTGCAAAGTGTCTCGCTGCACTCATAAATTTTCTTGCATTAGTTATCCCCTCAATGTACATGAGAATGCTACTGGTTTTTGGATCAGTGCCGAAATAATCGATTAAATCTCCAAAGTCGACATCGATCATGGATCCTATGGATACAAAGTTGCTGAATCCAATATCCTCTGTAATAGCCCAATCAAGAATTGCGGCACCGAGCGCCCCACTTTGTGATATGAAGGTTATCTTACCTGGCTGAGGCATTCTAGTTAGGAAAGTCGCGTTAAGTCCAATACTTGTTTGTATTATGCCCAGGCAATTTGGTCCAATAATGTTTAGGTGATATTTTCGCTTAATTTCCAGAATTTTATCTTCTAACGCTTTACCTTCATTCCCAATCTCTTTGAATCCAGCAGAGACTATTATGATCCCTTGGATTCCCGCTTTACCGCATTGTTCAACTATCTCTGGAACAGTCTTTGCAGGTGTTGCTATTATAGCTAAATCTACTGTTTCTGGAACTTGATGAATAGTTTTGAAAGCTTGTAATCCTAAAATTTTAGCTTCAGTGATATTAATTGGATATGTTCTGCCCTTATATCTTGACTTAGTGAGATTTTTCATTAGAATATATCCAATAGAATCTATTTCGTCACTGGCTCCAATTACCGCAATGCTCTTGGGCTTGAAGATTTTGTCAAGACTTAACATAACCAAGTCTGAATCCGGCAACTATCATATCGATTAACCACATTATATATCCATAACTCGGTTCAAGAGCAAATAGCCGCGCACGCTAAAAATGGTATCTATTCATTACGAGTATGGTGCGGCCGCCGGGATTTGAATTCCCGGATCATTATATGATCTCCCGGGTCACCGGCGGTCTGCAATTTTGGCAGGCCGGAGTCTTAGCCAGACTGGACAACGGCCGCTTTATGACAGTCCATAAAGGTGCAATAAATAGTATATAGATGTTAAAGTGGGCGTGCAATTACTCTTTGTATTTTTTCTCTCCGGCTTTGATCTCGACTCCGAGCCAGTTTTCCCTCGGCGGTAATGGGCAACTATAGGTATCAATGTAGGCGCAGAACGGATTGTATGCTTTATTGAAATCTACTAGAAATTCCCCTTCTTTGGTCGATTCTATTTCTAGATATCTTGAGGCCTCATATGTCTCTATACCTGATGTGCTGTCTCTGAAAGGAATAAATAGTGACTCTTTTTCACTTGGCCCTTGTCTTAGATCCTTGTATGCATGAAGAGTAAGTGTCTTTCCACCTATAATGAAACTGAAATGTCCTACTTTGAGATATTCCCTCTCTTCTCCTGTACTTGTCATCATCATAACAGAGGCTGGATTAGGGTACTTGTTAAGCCTACACAGGAATCTGTAGGAAGGATTTACTGGATAATAATTGAGACCAACAAATTGTCCTCTCATATTTTCAGGTATTGGCGATGCAAAATGACCTTTGAAAGCTTGGTCTTTCTCCTCACGCCAATGTAGAACATTCTCAACTTCATCCTTAGACATTTTTTTAACAGGTTTCAAAGCAACTTCACTTTGAACTGGCGCACCGCATCTATCACAATATTTAGATCCCTTAGGTTGCTCAATGGCACAATTTGGACAAATTTCACCCGAGCTCATAAAAAACACTAACCAATCTATTTTCTCAATTAGGGAAGATTAAAGCTTACCATTTATAGAGATCAAATTACAGTTCACCAAATTCTTCAATATCGAATAAGGAGTATAGTGGACTTGCATGCTGATATACAGATTATTGGTGCCGAGGGCCGGAATTTCACAGTTTTCTTAACTGTTTTGAACCAGCGACAACCCGGTCTTCAGCGTCACCCACATCAAGCGTCGGGTGCTCTCCTTAACCTCTTTAAGGATAGATCAGGCTGAGCTACCTCGGCACATCTCTACAGCAACTACAAAGATTGACTTAAGATTTTCCTAAAGAGCAGTTTTGAGATAAGTTAGAGGGCTTTGAGCCTAATTTTCTATGATAGTCTAAAAAATTGTCGTGCGACACATTAAAGACGCGATGATCTCAATATTATGGACTTGAGTTTGATTGCTGAAAATTAGATAATTGAGGAGGATATTTCTG
>SMYQ01000173.1 GCA_007050885.1 Candidatus Bathyarchaeota archaeon | reverse complement strand
AGATTGCGCATCCCAAATCTGTAAATTCAGTGTAGCGATAGCAGCCTTTTTTCAGTGATTGTAGAATGTGACCTTGAGTTTCAAGCGAAAGGCTTGGCAAAAATCCATATCTGAGGCTCACATTGGGTTACTCTATGCAATAAATATTCAGGAATATCCTTGTTATCAAACTCGAAGCTGGATTTATTTCTGGAGGGGACATACCAGAGTCCGACATGTACTAAACTAGTGTCCTCTGGGAAGAGAGCTTTATCGATTATGAAACACCCTTCAACACTCCGATGGTACTCCTGCAATTCTAAGTCTAGAGAACCAAGGGAACGGAAAGGTCGGTAATAGAATAGGCGACACCTAAATCTTCTGGAGTCTCATGTCTGAAGCCGCTACCCCACGGTTGTCCCGCTGAACCAGTAGCAATACCAAGCGGGATTCCTTTAGCAGGTCTTTCTTCGTTTTTTTGGTCTGGATATGGGCTTCACCACTTCTATGTTCCGTGAAATGAAATCCTGCATCAGGAAAGAAACAGAACGTTTCTGAGTCGTGGTGTTCTACCTTTAGAAAATAATAATAATTGACCCCATCTTTTATGAGGACACGGAATTCTGCTTTATCTGAAACATTCTCCACCAAAGTATTCTACCATAACTTCTATTGGGATACGTTGAACAATCAGCCATCCAGTGTAGTTTGCACTTATGAGGAAAACACGCGGGGGCTGAAGAACTCTTAGCGCTTGATATTTGCTGCAGCCTTGTGAAGCTGGATTGAGTTCCGCAAGGTTTGAGAAATGTCTGTCGTTTTTCGTTGACAAGCCATCTCTCACACTTCTACAATGTAAGAGGGGGCAAATAGAAGCGTGGTCATCGTCACTGGGGCAACCGGACATATCGGCAATGTTCTTGTCCGCGAGTTGCTGGCAGAGGGTGCCGTGGTACGCGTCCTAGTTTTACCTGACGATGACAAACGCCCTCTTGCTGGTCTGAATGTAGAAATCGTCTATGGCGACGTCACCGACCTCGTAAGCCTCAAATCGGCATTCGCAGGAGCCGAGTTCGTTCTTCACCTTGCTGGTATTGTCACCATTATGCCTGGTATGGCGAGTGCACTCGAGCGGGTGAATGTTGGGGGCATGCGCACCGTCATCGCCGCCTGTCGCGCCAGCGGTGTGCACCGACTCGTTTACACAAGTTCCATTCACGCTATCGCTGAGCCACCTCGTGGGACGGTTATCGACGAGTCACAACCCTTTGATCCTGACCGCGTCCTGGGCGACTACGCCAGGAGCAAGGCCCGTGCCACACTTCTTCTCCTTGATGAAGTTAGCAAAGGCGGACTGGATGCGGTTGTCTGCTGCCCGACAGGAGTCATTGGCCCCTGGGATTATGGTATCTCAAACATTGGACAGCTCATACTGGATTTCGCAAGCGGGCATCTGAAGTCGTACGTAAGTGGCGCTTACGATTTCGTGGATGTGCGTGATGTCGCCCGTGGTCTCATTCTTGCTGCTGAGAAAGGGCAGCCGGGTCGTCACTATATCTTCTCCGGCACACAGGTGGATGTGCCAGAGTTAATGAAGGAACTGGCGCGTAGTATCGGCTATCCTGCTCCCACCTACCGGATACCGACCGTAATAGCCCGTACTGCAGGGACACTTGCGAGTATGTACTACCGACTACTTCGACGTAAGCCTGTGTTCACCGCCTACTCTATTGATGTGCTGCGGAGTAACTCGCTGGTGAGCTCAGCACGGGCGCGTGAGGAACTCGGCTTCACCTCCAGGCCATGGCAAGAGTCCATCCGTGATCACGTGGAGTGGTTCCGGACTGAGGGTATGCTTCCTGCGCGTCGCTAGTTTTTTGTAGACTTCTTTGGAATTCCCGTTATCTCGTCTCCAAAAGTGGGTCTACCGACTGGTGGTCGCGAAATGAACATTTGAATAAGCTGCTTCTTCTTGAGCCGGTTGACGTTGAACGAAACGATGGCATGTGCAATTGCCTGACTCAACATATTGTCAACCCCAAGTAAGAAGCGATATTATTGTCGCAAAAGGAGCGCAAATTGAAAATACTCCTTGTTTATCCACAGTATGCAGATACCTTCTGGAGTTTCAAGCATGCTTTGAGGTTCATTTCCAAGAAGGCGGCTTTTCCCCCACTGGGCTTGTTGACTGTGGCAGCAATGCTTCCCGATAATTGGGAGAAAAAGCTTGTGGACATGAATACAACGAACCTAAATGATAGTGACCTTAGGTGGGCTGACTACGTGTTTATCAGCGCTATGCTGGTGCAACGAAGCTCGGTGGGGGAGGTTATTAGCAGGTGTAAGAGATTTGGGAATAAGATTATTGCTGGTGGGCCCCTTTTTGCCAGCAGGCATGAACACTTTGATTTCGATGATATAGACTGCGTTGTGATGGGTGAGGCTGAAAATGTGCTACCAGCCCTTCTGCAAGATTTGGAAAAGGGATATACCAAACACATCTACACATCTAGGGAACGCCCAGACATAACGAAAACCCATGTACCTTTATGGTCGCTCGTCGATAAGAGAGAATACCAATCAATGAGTATTCAGTACTCTCGGGGCTGTCCTTTGGATTGTGAGTTCTGTGAAATCGGCATGTTGAATGGCCATATGCCACGAACCAAAGATAAAGCCCAGATAGTAGCTGAATTGGAAACCCTATGGAGCCTGGGGTGGCGAGGTATGGTATTTTTCGCTGATGATAATTTCATCGGGAATAGACGTAAGTTGAAGTCAGAAATTCTGCCGACAATGAGTGAATGGATGGAAAAGAGAAAATACCCGTTTTCGCTTTTTACACAGGCATCTATAAATCTCTCTGACGATGAAGAACTAATGCGATTGATGGTCGAGGCAGGATTTGACACGGTATTTGT
>SMYQ01000014.1 GCA_007050885.1 Candidatus Bathyarchaeota archaeon | reverse complement strand
TCGCTATTACAAACCACAGTATTATAGTAAGAACAGTAATCATTACTACAGATAGTAATGTACGATATTCTGGCTTACTAAACAATTTTAATAATAGTGCATAGCTAGCCATCCTGTGTTTCACCTCTAACATTCATTTCGATTCCGTCAGCCATATTTTTCAGACAGTCCCCGATACTTCCATTTTGATAGGTCTTGATAACTGATGCTGCATAATCTATCTTAACATTGTATTCTCGAAGTTTTGTTATGACTCTGTCAATATCTTCTTTATTTTTACCAATAAGATGAAAAATAACTTCTGGAGAACCAAAAGAACTTACTACTGTAATTGTTTGTGGAAGATCAGAAATTTGTCTTATGACTGTGTCACGTTTAGAATTTGGTGGAAAACTTGCTCCTAAGTAAACTTGTTCAGATAGACCAAGTTTCTCAAGATCAAGATTTACTGTATAATCACGTATTATTCCAAGATTTTCTAGTTTATTTATTCTATATGCGACCACATTTGGATGTAATCCTAATTTATCGCCTAACTTTGTTAGCGTTGCTTTTGAATTATAAACTAACTCTGCTAAAATTTTCAAGTCTTTTGAATTGATATTTTTCATCGTCACATTTTCTCCTCATGCAGCCTGATACTGTTCAGACCATTTTAGATAGTGAACTATCAAGCTTTGATCTACACTGGGCCGTCTAACACGAAGAACATTTTCGAAATCGTTCATTGTTATTGGTCTAGGTTTTGCCTGCTTATCATCAGGATCCCCATTCTCAAAAAATTCTCTGACAACTAATGCTTGAGCACCTTGGAAATTATTCAAAATATCGCTCCCAGAATAGCCTTGAGTTATATTCGCAAGAGAGTCAAAGTCTACATCTTCCGAAATGGTTAGAGATTTCCCAAGTTTTCTCGAAAAAATTCTAAACATTTCTAGCCTTGCATCTGCCTCCGGTAATGGTACAAATATTCTCTTTTGGAATCTTCTTCGAAATGGATCATCTAAAGCCCAGGGCTTGTTTGTTGCTCCAATCACATATATTTGAAGACTTTTTTTCTTGTCAACTACACCATCCATTTCTTTTAGAAACTGATTTCTAGTTCTTACTTCACCACCAACTTCCTGAGACCTGATTCCAACTAGCGAATCTATTTCATCGATAAATATTATTGCTGGTTTTCCTTGTGAGCTTATTTGTCTTGCCTCTTCAAATAAATGGGCTACGTTCTTTTCAGATTCTCCAAGCCATTTCGACATTATTGATTGTGCATCAACACAGAAGAATGAAGCATTGATCTCTGTAGCAATTGCCGCTGCCAATAGAGTCTTACCACATCCAGGTGGTCCAAAGAATAGTATACCCCTATGCCATCCTAAAGGAAAGAGGTCGGATCTCCTCGTGGGATATATTATGGACTCCTCGATCGCTCTTTTTGCTTCAATCAAGTTAGCAATATCGTCCCAGCGGACATCAGGTTTTTCGGTTAGAACTAGTTGCTCAAATTTTGCTTCACTACCAGACGGTGCACTCTCTACAGGTTCTTGATGATTTACTTTATTTTGGATTTCTTTGATTCTTTTTCTATATGATTCAACATGTTCCATATACACATGATTTTGAGAAGAATTTGGATAAAGAGAACATAACTTGAAAAGAATCTCGATTGATTTTTGATATTTTACTATTGCAAGTCCTCTTGATCCTTGTTTATCTAGCCTGATAGCCTCTGTTGCATATTTTACGGCAATTTGTTCTAATTCTTCTACTGCAGACAAAGTACATCACCTAAAAATTTACAAATCAAACTATTCTGCCTCTCTCTCGACGACAAGTTTTCCTTGTTCTTTTAGACTGTCAATTGCTGTAAGGACATCGTTAGTTTTTATTGAAAGAGAGTCCGCACAATCTTTTACTGATAATCGGCCTTCTTTTGATTTGATGTATGATAATACTTCTTCAAGAACTATCGATTCAGATTTTGATTGTGTGATTTCTTCACTACCTATATCAAGCAAAGCATTTTCAGAATCCTTGAGTATTTCTGATAAATTAGCCTGTCCTGTCACCTTCGATTCTATTGGGAGTTTAGGAAATCGCTCACTTGCCTTTTGACTTGCAACTAACTTCGATTCTTCCAGTACTCGTGTAGCTTCTTCACCTGCAAGATCTAATTCAAAATTTATCGGAGAAACTTGCCCTGTTTCAGAATGGATATCTTCAAGGACTGAATTTATTCCATCTAGTTCTTTGGCTACTTCTGGCGCTAATCCTTCGATATCGCCTCTCATGCTCCGAACTATTTCCATTACTGGCTTAATTTGAACAAACGCATCTTCAAATAGAGATATTGAATCGAATCTTATGATTACTTTTTCTAATGAAATTTGAGCGGCCTTTACAGTAGTATACATTTTTCTTATTTCGGCACACTCATTAGCAAAAATCTTAGATCGATCATCGTCGCCACATAATTGTGCGCCGACACATCTTTGTAGTATTTCTTTATCACGCTGGTATAGTCTCTCAGCTACGTCCTCTAGTTTTTCCTTCTGATTACTGAGTTTATATCGGATTTCAGGAATAACTTCATTCATGGAAGGCTGGACTTTAGAACCCCAACCTTTCCATTTGGGCAAGGGAACATCTGACCTCTATCAGGGCTCCATACGGACAACCACTATATCTCTCGGATTCTGAACTTTGGTTAATCCATTTGAGTTTTCATTCACTTCAGTTGATTTGACATCGACTTTCTGTGGAGCCACAGGTGTCGATTCAATGGGTTCAATATTCGGAAGATCCTTCTCTTCATATGGCGGTGGTACAGGTGCCTCTGCACTATCTCTTGAAGAGATTAGCACATTTATTTTTCCGAGAAGCTCATCTCTCTCAAAGTTAAATCGTTTTAGTGCTCCTTGGATAGATTCATTTGCATTACAATAAACATTCTCATTTATTTCTCCAGATGTATATTGCATCTTGTTGTTTGCGATCAATGACTGAACAGTTTTAATTTGTTCATCCAATTGTTTAACTCGTTCCGCAAGTTTATCGATAACAGTTTCACTCCTTTTCAAAAGTTCATCTTTAGCTTGACCGTATTGATCTTTGAGTCTGTCGTACGTTAACTCGTCAATATCGCTACTCGCTCTTAATTCGATTAAAGCCCGATCTCTTCTTCTTAACAAATCTAATTCTCGAGAAATTTCTTCAGCTTCAACGATCGAATCTTGAAGAACCATAGGAGAGTTGTTCCTCATTGTCAAACGAGTACTGGGTATATTGACAAAGTCGCCATGTGCTAATTCAACAGTCACACTGCTTACATGTCCTTTGACATCTGAGGTAACGCCTAACAATTTTCCAAGTTCTTTTCCTGAAAAATCCTTGACTGTTTCTCCAATCTTTGTTGAGAGATCATCCATAGTAAGACTCATGATCAGACACCAATAGTAATTATTGTATTATTGACTCGAACCTGGTTCTTCGAATCTGGCTCTTACTGGACTTGCAACACTAGTTGGCAAATCGGGGAATTTTTCATTCATTCTTTGATCTGCTACAGCACTTGCCTCAGTAAGTATTTTTTGCGCCTCAGCTGTTGGTGTGACTTCATCGTATGGCTGGCTTGTAACTTCGCCCATTTCCATTGCGGTTTCATTTAGATTTTCCATTACTTGTCCAAGTTCATATGAGATGTCGGGCATAATTCCTCCAATCTGTGACTTGATTGCTTTGACTACTTCAGCAACTGGACCCATTGCATTTAGACTCTCTCCATGAATCAAGATATTTTCTAGTCTTATGACAGCTTTTTCAAGCGCTAACTGGCACCCTAGTGTTGTCTTAGCCATTTTTCTAATTTCTGCGCACTCACTCGCATACATAGCTGCTCGAGCACTATCTTTGCCAATTCTTGCGGTAACACACTTATTGAACAGATTCTTGTCGTGTCTTTGCAATTTCATCAAGGAGTTCTCAATCTTTCCCTCTTGAACTTTCAATCGCATTATCGATTTATTGATCCTTTCTTTGATAGGGGAAGGGGGACGAACATGTCCAGATATACGTGAGAATGAAACTACTGGCTCTCTACTGCTGCTATCCCAGTTTTTTATTATATCACGTGCCATTTTTTCGCACCAAAATTTGTGTCTTTTACAAACTACTTTGTAAGAAACACATTCTTCTTTGAGATGTTTGAAAATTTGTATAAGAAAATTGTAAAAAAACATAATTTCATGATGATATCTGAACATAGATAGTTAATCTTTGATTGTAAATAGACTCAAATCTAGTTCTTTTCATCTGCAGTGGAAACGTAGGAATTAAATACTCTAAGTTGATTTCTGAAGAGAATTCTGTATGTATGATTAGTGTTATTTCATAAATGCATAATGTTTTGAAGATTAGGTAGATAACCCTATACTCAAGAATGCCGCAATTGAAATGATATATACCATATTTACCGCTTTATTTGAAATAATTCAATTTTTTATCAACAAATACAGTTATTTCAGCTCATAATGCAGTTTTTTGCACATATTCTACTATTATTTTGGATATCTCCTCTGGGGACAACTTATTAGAGTCAACTAGCACTTCGGGTGTTTTTGGAGCCTCATAGGGATCGCCCAGTCCTGGTACAGAACTGCGCTCACCTGTCTGAGCTTTCATGTAAATGTCTTTAGGAGCCATATAGGTTTCATCTCTTGAACTCTCCCTTTCAATGCATGTGTCAAGAGGACATCTTAGATATACTTCAAAAAAACGTTCAATTTTAGCTCTACAATCGTCTCTGTATTTTCTCTTATTTCCAGTCGCATCTATTATTACATTTACACCATTCAGGATAAGAACTTCTGCAATGTAAGTTAGGGTCTGATAGACCATATTCCTTTCTTCTTCTGAATACACTGGGTCTGGCGTTAGAATACTTCGAAGTTGATCAGAAGAGATTATTTGAGATCGTATACCTTTGTTTGAAAATCTCTCTTTTAAGGTATGAGCCACAATGGATTTCCCACTTCCAGGCAATCCAGTAATCCAGATAGCCCAACCGTTCGCTCTCACTAAAAAACCCCGCATTAATTGCTTCCTAAAGCTCCTAATAAGAGAAACACTTGATATTCAAATCGAAGCCCTTTCTAATACATGAACAAATCTTCATAATTGCATCATAAAGAGCAAGAAGGGAGCGAATTAACTTTGAAATATGAAATCTTGGTTGGGTCAAAATCTTTTCAGATCGATTCTAAGGAAATTGAAGTTTATTTAGGAACACTTTTTGGTGGATCTACAAAATTGATTTCAATAGAAAAAATTGGAGAAGGATTTCATAATGCAGGTTTTCTAATTATACTTACAATTAGCAATCAGATAAAAAGAATTGTTATGAGAGTTGTCCGTGGTGACACTGGATGGGGCCACGATTATTTATCTGACCATTCTTCAGTATTACTGCTTCAACACAGTTTACTGAGAAGCGCTCCTGTTGGAACTTGTTCAGAATCTTTTGATGTTGCAGCATTAACATCAGATGGGACAATCAAATCTATTGGAGACTCTATTGAATTTTTACATTTTGTCGATGAAATTCCTGAATCAGAAAGTTCTCCTTACTCGAATGACCTTTTCAAAATCGCTGAGAAACAGAGTTTATCGGATAAGGATAGACTCCGTGCTGGAGTCATAGCTGAATATTTGGCGAAACTACATTCGCAAAAGAATCAAAATCCAAACCTATACGCTAGGCACATTCGAGATTTAATTGGGCATGGCGAGATGTTAATGGGAGTTATAGACACATATCCACCAACGATTGACTTAGATTTCACATCAATTGAAGAATTGGAGAAAGTAGAGGTCGAGACAGTACGCTGGAGAAATAGAATCAAATACTCTTCTGAGCGATGTTCGAGAATACATGGAGACGTTCATCCTTTTGGAAATTTGAGATTTAAAGACGACAATTCTATTCTTGCATTAGATATGTCGAGAGAGAAATTTGGAGAACCAGCTGACGATGTCGCTGGACTTAGCATTAATTATCTTTTTTTCAGCATATGGAAACATGGAAAATTGACACCTCATTTCGAAAAACTTTTTAGGATTTTTTTAGACGAATACATCAACAAAACAAAGGATAAAGACATCTTACGATACATGCCCCCTTTTTATGCTTTCAGGGGAACGGTAATTGCACACCCACTTTACTACCCAGATCTTGAAACATTCAAGAGAAGAAAGATTTTCAACTTTATACTCAACGTGATCAATGATAAAGAGTTTAATTCTGATAGTTTAGAGTCGTATATTGAAAAAGAACCAAATTAATTGAGGGTGGCACGATAACTTTGGAATACAAAATTAAAGATGAAGGACTTCAAGAGTCCGGTTTGAAATCCATTAAATGGGCAGAAGCACATATGCCTGTTTTAACTAATATTAGAAAAGATTTCGAGAAAAGAAAACCGTTGGCAGATTTGAAAGTAGGTGCATGTTTACACGTTACTAAAGAAACAGCAGTGCTAATCAATACTTTAACGGCTGGAGGAGCAGAAGTAGCTTTGTGTGGGTCAAATCCACTTTCAACGCAAGACGATGTGGCCGCCTCTTTATCTAAGAGTGGAGTTCATGTATATGCTTGGCGTGGAGAAACCAATGAAGAATATTATTGGTGTTTAAAGCAAGTAGCTCAACATGCCCCATACATTACATTAGATGATGGTGCAGATTTAGTTAGCCTGTTACATACTGAAGAGCAGAAACTTGTGGAAAATGTGATTGGAGGAACAGAAGAGACCACCAGTGGAGTAATCAGACTCAGAGCAATGGCAACATCTAATAAATTGAAATATCCGATAATAGCTGTCAACGATGCTTACACAAAATATCTTTTTGATAACAGATATGGAACTGGTCAAAGCACAATAGACGGAATCCTAAGAGCAACAAGCCTTCTCATAGCAGGAAAAGTCTTTGTAGTGTGTGGTTATGGATGGTGTGGAAGAGGAATAGCTACCAGAGCGCGTGGCATGGGTGCAAACGTAATTGTTTCCGAGATTGATCCAATTCGAGCTCTTGAGGCCGTTATGGATGGATTCAGAGTTATGCCAATACAAGAAGCAGCAAAAATTGGAGACATATTCGTAACAGCAACAGGGGATGTCGGGGTGATTACACAAAAGGAAATGCGATTAATGAAAAATGGCGCAATTTTAGCAAATTCCGGTCATTTCAACATCGAAGTCAAGGTAAATGAATTGGAATCCATGTCTAAATCGAAAGAGTTGGTTAGACCAAATGTTGAAGAATATACGTTGAAAAATGGAAATAAATTATACCTTTTAGCAGAGGGAAGGTTGGTAAATCTAGGTGCTGCTGAAGGTCACCCTTGTGAAGTAATGATGATGTCATTTGCTAATCAAGCACTTTGCTCAGAATACATTGCAAAGAAAGGTCATAGTTTAGATAAGAAAGTTCATAGAGTCCCTGAAGAGATCGATAAGAGAGTAGCTAAAATGGCTCTTGAAAGCATGGGGATACAAATTGATGATTTAACTGAAGAGCAGATCAAGTATCTTAAAAGTTGGAAAGCTGGCACCTAAAATTCAATTTAAACTATTAAACACATTCTTTTCTTTTAATTAAAGAGATATATAGGACACGATATTTTCAATTCAAACCAAAATCAGAGAGGTGGGAATTATGCCAAAAGTAACAGTCGATAAAGACAAGTGTAATGGGGACGGAATATGTGTAAGCGTTTGTCCAGTTAGCGTTTTTGAAATGCAGAATGAGAAATCAGTGCCTGTCAATCAAGATGCCTGCATAGTATGTCGTGCTTGCGAAACACAATGCCCAACCCAAGCAATCACAGTTGAAGAATAGAAAACACACATTAACTAATACAATTTTACCCCATATTATTTTATTAATAAAAACAATTGAGAATAGGTCATTTCCATTAATTGAGACTATTCACTTCCGAATTTAAAAAAACATCTTTACAAATTTGATTTCTCTCACCAGCGAAGGCACACACAAATAAAAAATGATATTGCGCACTTATTTCTGAATTGTATTGGGTTTTATGTCCTTATCCATAAAGGCACATGGACCACCATGTCTTTGAATGCATTCAAGACATCTGTCAACATCACACAATTCTGTACTAAGATACTTTTCACCACCATCGGGGGCCATTACAACCATGACTCCATTTTCCAATTGTGTTGCCTTAGCTAAAGCAACATGTAGAATTGCTCCAGTACTTGGCCCACAAAATATTCCTTCTTTCAAAGCGAGAACTCTGGCAGTTTCCTCAGCATCAGATAATTTGGCATAGTGTGTTTCATCAATACCAGTTTTATCAAATATTGAAGGGACATATTGAGTCTTAAGATTCTTAAGGCCTTGAATTGGAGTATTTACGTCGGGTTCTACCGCGATTATTCTAATCGCCGGATTCCTTTTCTTAAGATTACTTGAAACACCCATGAGAGTTCCAGATGTCCCTATTCCAGCGACAAAGTGTGTAATTTTTCCTTTCGTATCACTCCATATTTCCTCAGCAGTGGTCTCCTGATGAGCTAACACATTATATTTATTAGAGAACTGATTTGGCATGAAATATTTTTCTGGATCCTTATCAACAATCTTCTTGGCCAAGTCCTCTGCCCCATTCATTCCTTTTGAACCTGGAGAGAGTATAATTTGTGCTCCATGAACCATTAGGATCTTTCGTCTTTCCATAGTCATTGTCTCAGGCATAACAAGAACAAGCCTATATCCTTTAACAGCGCATGCAATTGCCAACCCTATTCCTGTATTCCCACTTGTAGGTTCGATCACTATCTTACCCTTTGTTAGAACACCTTCTCTCTCGGCATGCTCGATCATATATTTCGCTATTCTGTCTTTAATCGATCCGCCAGGATTGAATTTTTCCAATTTTAGATACATATCCATTCTAGGTTTTTGCACTATATTATTGATTTTAACCATGGGCGTGTTGCCGACGAGTTCCAACATGTTATTCGCGATCATGATGTGCCTATATCGATTGAGACATATTGAAAGATATAAGAATAACGGCGTTATAGCGATCTGAAATTTTCCAAATTTAATCAGCAAATTTTAAGAATTGATACATCAGAAGTGAGATTCATGAAAATATCGAAAAGTCCTTGGACCGCACTATATCCTTGCCCAGTTGTTCTCGTTACCTGCATAGATTCAAAAAAAACTCCTAACATCATAACTTTGGCATGGAATGGAATCGTATGTTCCGAGCCACCCACCATAGGAATAAGCATTCGTCCTCACCGCTATTCTTGTGGGCTAATTGAAGATTCAGGCGAATTTGCTGTCAATATCCCACCCACTAAGATCCTTAGGGAAACGGATTACTGTGGAGTTTTTTCCGGTAAAAATCTAGACAAATTTGCTGAAACAAAACTTACTCCTGAACCTTCAAAACAGATACAACCGCCCCTCATCAAAGAATGCCCGGTAAATATGGAATGTATTTCGAAAAATAAAATCTCGTTAGGCAGTCATTATTTATTTCTTGGTGAAATAGTCCAAGTTCATGTGGACAAAAATATTCTTAACGAAAAAGGAGCCATAGATTTCAGTAAGGCTTCACCATTCGTTTATAATCAAGGAGAATATTGGAATCTAAATAAAATAATTGGATTGCACGGATTCTCAGCTAAATAACTTAAAGAGATTTTGAAATTGAATAAATCCAATCAAGATAAAATTGCACTGATAGTTGTAGATATGCAGATAGACAATGTTGGCAGATATTGTCAACACATAATTCCTAACATTAAAACACTCATAACAAAAGCAAGAGAGAAAAAAATACCAGTGATATATGCGTGTGACAGCAGATACCCTGACGATTTGCTTTTCGAGAAACTTGGAAGAAAACCTCACACAATAAGAGGGACTGAAGGAGTGAAAGTCATTAAAGACTTGACTCCACTACCAGATGAGATAATTGTTGAGAAAAGGATGATGAGCGGCTTCTTTGGAAGCGAACTCGACTTTACCCTCAGACAAAAAAGTATTAAACGATTAATTATTACGGGTGTACGGACTGAATTCTGCTTATTGAAAACAATTCTTGACGCATTCGAATTAGGATATGAACTGATAGTACCATCCGACGCATGTGCTTCACCTTCCGAAAAAGGCCATCGAGCGGCACTTGAAAGTCTAGAACTTCTAAAAATAACCAAGCCAACTACAGAAGAACTAATTAAAAATCATTTGATTTAGAAGCATAATTCATAATCATTAGCGCGCTTTCAAATCATAATAACTATTTAGTGACTTACTTTTTGCTCACGCCTTTTTCTTGAACGATATAATATAGCTAATGATATTGTAGTCCAAGATACCAATAAAATTATAGCTATTTCAAAAGGACTTGGAGCGTCTAAGAACAATTCTATTGGAGGGGCTCTTCTGGATGGAGGAGTCTCTGTCAATAAAGAGGTTGTTGTTGTGATCTTAGAGGTAGTTGTTGTCATAGTTTGTGTTTGTGGTGATGCTGGCTCATCAACAATTAAAGATACATCATCAAGAAGCATCAAACACTCATATGTCATGCGATCCTCAGCCATTGCTTGATAATTAGTTATTCCTTCCCCATCAAATCCAATTGTTAGTTTTTTTCCAAAATTTATCGAGTCGACATTATATGTGAATTCTTTCCAAGCGATTGATCCAATAAAGTTCACACTCCTCAAAAGCTCTCCTTCTTCATTTTTGATCCAGAAACTCAATTTTGAACCTGTAGTCGGAGCACATGAATACCAGAAAGAAATTGTTGCTCGAGTAGCATTTTCATGTATTCTAATGTTTTGCGATATTGTACCTAGAACATTTTCTTCCCCAAGAACCAAAAAATATTTCCCAGAGTGAGGACTAGCTTCTGGGAAATCAGTCGCCTCTTCCATCTCTGATATCTCTCCCCAAACAACATACGTTTCAACAACTTTAGCTGGCCCCTCTACACTCCATGATCTCAACCTAACAGCCTCAAAATCTATATTGTTTAAAATTGACTTTTCTTCTCCCAAACAATAATGAAGGCTAAAAAGAGAATTCAATAAAACCAAAGCAAAGTAAATTTTGATTAGGATTATTTTTCGCAATCCCAACACTTTCGTCAGTTAGAGAAACTATATTTTATATATTCATATCTAAATTGCAAATTTAAGTTTGAATAATGATATCTGAAAACAACAATAACAGTATATGCAAATTAGGTAATCAACTCTTTAAATCATATATGATCCATAATCAATTTTGATATCAGAATCAAAAGCGATCTATTGTGATTATCTTGAGCGTTACAGATGAAATCAAAGAGGTCATAAAAAAACATGCACTCATAAATGCAACATCTCATGAAGGAGAAGCGAATGTTAGTGCAGTAATTGGAAGAGTGTTGGGAGAAAGAGCTGAATTAAGAAAAAAAGCTAAAGAATTGAAAAAATTTGTGTCAACTATTGTTTCTGAAATAAATCAGCTCACAATCGAGGAACAAACATCACTTTTAATGAAAAAATGGCCTAATTCAATTCAAGGCACTAAAGAAAAACAGCAAAAAATTCTTCCACCCCTTAAGAATGTTAAAAAGTTTCCAAAGATCATTACTCGATTCTCACCAAATCCAGACTGTGCATTACATCTTGGTTCAGTTAGAGCGATAGTACTTTCTCATGACTATGCAAAAATGTACAATGGAGATTTTATTCTTAGATTTGAGGATACTGATCCTCGCTTAAAGAAATCTTCACTAGAATTTTACGATATGATCAGAGATGATTTGAGATGGTTGAAATGCGAATGGGATTCCGAGTATATTCAGAGCGATAGAATTCAAATCTATTATGAACATGCTAGAAAATTGCTTGAAATTGGAGGAGCTTATGTTTGTACATGTAAACCCGAAAAGTTCAGAGAAAAAATTCTTACCAAGAAAAATTGTGAATGCAGAACATTGTCTATTAGCGATAATCTATCTAGATGGGATGGTATGCTTGAAGGGAGATATCATGAAGGCGAAGCAGTTGTCAGAATAAAAACAGAATTAGATCACCCAAATCCTGCTATAAGAGATTGGCCTGCATTAAGGATAATAGATATGAAAAAAAC
>SMYQ01000080.1 GCA_007050885.1 Candidatus Bathyarchaeota archaeon | reverse complement strand
ACTAATTTTTATATTATTTTCTGAGGAAAAGATATAGTAATATTAGATTAATGAAACAAAAAAATATTGAAAAAGTAAAGATTATCATTTCACTAGATTCTTGGGTTAAGATATTAGCAAGTTGTAGAGAATTTTTTATCAATAATGTCATTATAAAAATATCCTTTATCTTACGATGTTGTTATTGTCAAATAAATGGCTGTGAATCTTATTATTTTCTTTTCGTTATAGAATAACTCAATATCATGGCGATCCCTACAAAAAGCAATACTAATCCTACTAAGATCCATGTCCCTAAAGAAAGTTGGTAGCCTATGAGGAGAGCAATACCAACTGCCGTTACGATTATGCCTCCATGAAGAATGTCATCAGATCTTGATTTTTCTTCATCGATCTCTGCTCTCCATAATCCCTTCTCTATGAGTTTCATTTTTCTACGATGGTCCAAAGTTATTGTAACCATTACAGTAATTATCGCAAGTATGGGTATCAAGAGAGCTAATTCGATTTCAGCCATGGGTCATCAAACACCTACATAGTAATGCAAGTTCAATTTAATAACACTTAATGTAATATTACACATGCGCGGGACATGAATTATGGGACTAGCATCGATAGGCTTGGCATTTCTGAGACTTGTTTTAAGCATATCCTTCGCTGTGATAGGTCTATACATTGCTTCATGGGTACTGGGAAAGCTGACAAAAGAAATCAATGAGTGGGAAGAGCTAAGCAAAGGCAATAATGCGGTTGCAATCTATATGGCTGGTATCTTTCTTTCTGTTGCCATAATCATAGGGCCAGGAATTCTAGGATTATTCAGGACAATGGAAATAGTTGGCATAGCATTTGGGTTTGTACAATTGATATTTTCATTAGTCTTAGCTGTAGTCGCGCAATATATTGGTCTGTCAGTCTTAAGCAAAATGATAAAAGGTATTGACACATGGGAAGAACTTCAGAATGGAAATGTTGCAACGGCAATAGTAATGGCTGCAACAGTTATTGCAGTTGGTACAATAGTGGCATCTGGGATTCAGAGTACTATCGAAGCAATATTCGTTTAGTGCACGATCCTATAATAAGTGGTAAGGCCATAATCAGGAGAAGAGAATGGTAAGTCCTTTGAAGAGGTGTATGCCCTTTCTAAACAGATGAACGCGAGTATGAGAATTGCTGCATATATCTTGGCTTTGAAAAGATTAGAGGAAGACCATTTGAAACTTGGTTTATTTCCATAACGTATGCATGAATAAATTTTAAGAGGGGAGCTATTGAATAAAAATGGTTTAGAGATTAATGATAAACTACTTGGATTACTAAAGGCACTAGTAGGAATTATAGTTGCCTTTTTTATAATATTCTTGTTTGCTTACTTGTTACCTGTGATCTTGAGAATTATTGCTGAACCAGAGATCAAATCTTTAGGAGAATCGTTTATAGAAGTGACCGAAGGGATTGGAGCCGTTCTCGGTGGACTAGTATGGTTGGTGTTTGGAATTCTAGTAATAATTTTGGTTGTCTGGTTCTTCATTTTGTTCTTTCCTGCAATCGCAAAGGGGTCTCCTCGGGAACAAGTTGGGAATGGTGATGAAGCATTAGACACTTTGAAGATGCGATATGCAAGAGGTGAAATTACAAAGGAGCAATATCTTGATATGAAAAAAACAATAGAAAATGATTGATAATATTAAATTTCAATACATTTTTTAAAAATTAATCTACAGTTAAACTTATGTAAAAAAAGGAGTTTCGGAGCTCTCTCTGGAGCTCCTCTGAATGAATTGCTTTATTCCTTTTCGAGATCTTTTTTCATCTTAAGATAGTCTTCTCTTGAGATCTCGCCTTGAGAATATCTGAGATTCAATGAGTCTAGTGCCGTTGTGTTGCTATATCTCTTGAGAGTTACGCCTCTTCTTGAAACAATTATTGCAGCGAATATCAATATCAATATGGCAGCGAATATTATTGCTAAGATGATGTAGGCACCTGAGTAATCTTCACTCCAAACCGCATATATTGTCTCTGAACTGTCAGCAACAACTGTAGTGGTGGGACTGTTTGGTGAGGATACTGGCCCGGTCCAACTTACAAACCGATGTTTTGCTCCGAGTATTCCCCAGAAACCAGGCATGGATACTTCAGGAGGAACGGAGATTGTAGCCATGGAACCTTCTTCATACCAGCCCGAACCTTGAGCTGGGCTTGCGTCTGACTGGATTTCAAGATAATATTGATTCTCATATACCGCAATAGCAATATGAGGCGCGTTCATTGTCAAGGTAATTGTGTTATCGGTTCGCTCTATTCCATTGATCATCCAGGCTTTGAAGTTTCCCCTCTCTTGATTTGAGCTTTCAACTCTCTCTGGAGTAGATAATGTCACGGTTGTATCCTTTGGTTTCCATCCTGTTAGATCAGTCGAATATTCATACGGGTTCTCTACTGCTAAGAAGTATTCAGCTCCATAATCGAATGTATGAGAGACTTCGGGTCTTGGACTATAGGGGTTTGGAGGGTTCGTGTAAGAAGCTATAGGATAGTATGATGAATCTCGTGTATCATATGAAGTTGCTGAGTTGGAGTATTGATAGTCTGTTCCTTCTGTACTTTCAAAAGTCCATGAAGACTCGCCACAGTAATATATGACGCCTTCTGGTCCCGCTATGTAACTTTCAATCTCGAAGAGATGTGATTCTGTGTTGCTGACTTGGAATTCCTCTGATGATCCTCCCTGAATGGATCCTTGTTCCTCTCCATCAATCCAGATATACGCGTAATAGTCAGAGGGTAGACCTTCGATTGATATTTCGACTGTAGCTGTACCCGTTAATCCTGAGTAGTATGATGTGTTTCCATATTGATAGCCGGCGTATGGTGCCCAGTATCCATAGTATGTAGTTGGATAATAGTAGGTATAGTATCCATATGGTGCCCAGTATCCATAATTACCATAGTAACAAGTTGG
>SMYQ01000298.1 GCA_007050885.1 Candidatus Bathyarchaeota archaeon | reverse complement strand
ACTGCGCGAAACTTACCGAGTGGATCGTGTCTTTAGGAGAAAATGATCCAGACGCGTTAGGTGACGATTCTTTTGCCAAAAGCCTGGATCCAAGATAGAAAACGTGATTACTACTACCAAAAGGCTAAAGCTGAAAACTATCGCTCAAGAGCGACTTACAAGCTTTCTCAAACGGCAAACAAGTATCATTTCATACGTAAAGGCAACGTTGTAGTTGACTTGGGAGCGGCCCCAGGTGGTTGGATTCAAGCAGCTAGGAAAATTGTTGGCAAGACCGGTTTTGTTTTAGGCGTGGACTTGAAACCGATCTCGCCTTTCCCTCAAGAGTACGTGCGAACGATTGTTGGAGACTTCACTGAGCCTGAAACACTTCAGCAAATTGTGGACTTTCTGCCTCGGAAAGCTGATATCGTGCTTTCAGACGCGTCGCCGAACATTTCGGGAATATGGGAAGTTGATAATGCACGGCAGATAGACCTAGCGGCTCAAGCGTTAGGAATCGCATTGCGCATTCTGCGTCCTTCCGGGAACTTTTTTGCCAAGGTGTTTGAAGGCAACATGCTACCGGGCTTTGTTAAAACGGTTAAGAAGCATTTTGAGGTTGTCAAGGTCATAAAGCCGAAGGCAAGCCGCGCCAAAAGCTCTGAAATGTATCTTTTGGCAATGAACTTGAAAACTGCAAACTTAGCTGAAGAGCAAAGCTAATCTCAATCGCCTCATATATTGAAATGGTGAGACATTTGAGAATTATATCGGCGGATTCGTCGGTGGCGATACTTAACGAGGAATTTACGCCGTTGTACCTTGTTGCCTCAGCTTCGGTGTTGGTTGAAAAACCATACAGGGAGGCACACTCGCGGTTGGTCAAATCGATTTTCAAGGAAGCAAAAAACGGGTATGAGGTGATAGTAGGCGAGGTTGAGCTTTGTAGGGACCTGCTGGGTAGCGTAAAAGCAGACGTTGTGCATTTGGACTTGTCCTTGGGCTCCTTGCCGCTCGAAGACTTATCTCCAATTCAGTTGTCAAACATGAGAATTTCCAGCAAGGCACGACAGCATCTCTTACGGTTGTTGCCTCGGCTACGCAAGGTTGCTAGTGAAATCAAACGGGTGTATGGGTTGGACGTGTTGGCTATCGGCAAAGAGAGTATTCCCGTTAGAGTTGCGGAGTTGACGGCTGCCGCTGAGGCTGTTTTGATTGCTTGTGGGCAAGCATTGGAGGAAAAAGAAGAGTTGCTGTTGGGTTTGCCTTCTAGATGTCAGCCCTGCATGACTGGGAGAAGATTATATTTGCATTCGCTTATTGCTTCGGAGCATGACGTTCGAGGGTACGCTGAAGACACTGAAGGTGTTTTAGGCAAAGTTAATATGGTGGAAACCTTGAATCCGTGTGCCAGAGGTTTTCGCGCTTTACAAGTAAAACTAAAGAAATAAGTTGGGCAATTATTTAGTTCGAGGATTGATTGAAGTTGAATGAAGAACGTCCTGTGCAACAAGAAAAAGTTGTTCCCGTGTCCACTGTTGATGCTGTTCTGGTTATTGTGGTAACCTTCATTTTGACTATGCTTCTAGGTGGCTTATTTTACATTACACTGGATAAAGGTCTGTCTTTGGTACTTTCCGAACTAATTATACTGCTTGTGCCACTTGGATACTTGCTGTATAAAGGCGTTGACGTTAAGCGTTACGTCGGATTAGATGTTAATCCTAAACTGGTACTGTGGGGATTCGTTTCCGGAGCGATACTGCTCTCTGTAAACCTGTCTGTTTCTGCGGTGCTCTTAATAATTTTCGGCGAGAGCCAAGCCGTTATTGAATCAAACACTATGATAACTGAGCTTGCCGCTTATCCTATGGGACTTTTCTATGTGGCGACTGCTTTGGCTTTGGCGGGGATCTGTGAAGAGTTTGCGTTCAGGGGTTTTCTTCAGAGCACTCTGACGCGCCGGTTCTCGTTTATGCCAGCTGTTTTAACTTCTGCGTTTGTTTTCGGGCTTTTCCATTTTGACCCACAATTGGTCTATATACTCTCAGCTTTGTCCGCGGGGCTGGTTCTGGGTTATGTTTATCACCATTGGAATTCCTATATAGTAGCGGTTATTACCCATTCCTCAGTGAACATATTAGTGCTTATTTTGCTGATTCTTGGGAATTAAATGTGAAAAACTATTTTGTGGCGATGATTTCCAAGCTGATGTCTAACGCTTTGACGCTATGAGTCAACTCACCCATACTTATAACGTCAACTTGCGCCGAAGCGTACTCCAGCAAGTTCTGCTCGGTGATTCCGCCACTAACTTCCAACAATACTTTTCCAAAAAACCCTGACTTCTTAAGCGCTTCAACAGCCTCCTTGACTTGTTTCGGAGAGAAATTATCCAGCATAACTATGTCCGCGCCAGCTTCCGCTGCCTTCAAACTATCCTCTACGCTAGTGACTTCTGCTTCTATTTTCTTGCACAATGCAGCAGCTTTGGCTTTTTTCACTGCGTTCTCGACACTTCCAGCTACTACAACGTGGTTATCCTTCAATAGAATCATGTCGTCCAAGCGTAGCCTATGTGGATCACCGCCGCCGACTAACACGGCTTTCTTGTCAAAATAGAGCAACCCTGGTGCCGTTTTACGCGTGGCTGCCACCTTCGTCCTCAAATTGGCTTTGCGTAACTTTTCAACAAGTCTCCGCGTTGCTGTGGCGATGCCACTCATACGTGAGAGCAAATTCAAAATTGTTCGCTCAGCCGAAAGAATAACCCTAGCGTTTCCAGAAATCTTCAAAACTACATTATCGCTTCTAACTTCGTCGCCGTCTGCAACTTGTGCCTTAACACTTAGACCAAGGCTCTCCCCAAAAATCACGGTTTCTTCGATTCCAGCCATTATTCCTGTTTCCTTCGCAACTACCACAGCCTCAACCTTTAACCCATCGGGAACAACAGCCACTGAGGTCACGTCTCCCTCTCCAACATCCTCGGCTAATATCTGCTTTAGTTTTTCTTCCAGAATCTTACGCGGCATGAACATGATTTTTACTTTTATACTTTAGGTTTAAAACACTTACTTCTGCTGGCCTATCATCTTCTCATAGAATCACTTTTTTCTTTTCTGAGTTTTCGAGCGATAAGTAGGCCTATGACAAAACTGACAGACGTTACTACTGTAGCTACTGCAAGTAATGGTATTCTCATAGTCGCAAACCTATCAAACGATAATTCCACTTTGATTCCAGCCTTTGAGTAAGGGGGGTATAGTCTTTAACGAGCAGCAAAACAGACCTCAGCTGACCCTTAAATAGAATCTATAAATAATAGGGCACAGAAAAAACCACATAATATCAGGAATCATCTTTCCAACAATCAGTCAAGGAAGAGAAACGTGTTGAATTGCAAAATTTGCCGAAGAAAAGCCGTAACAGAAAAATTCTGTCAAATACACTTGAAAGCTTACAAGAATATTGTTGAGAAGTATGATTACTGGAGAAAGGCCTTAAAGATTTCTTGGAGAGGATATTTAAGTGAGATAGAGCAAAACCCTTTAACAGGAGAATGGATTAAAGAAGTAGCCAGCTACTTAATTACAAATGAGGAAACAAGAAATGTCAAAAAAATTTAAGAAACGAGCATCATCAACTTCTTTTTCGCTGCGTCGACTGTTCGACAAAATTTCAACCACAAAACCTTCGTCTCTTGCTATCTCCGTAGTAGTACTTGCCTATGCCATTTTTCTTTTCGGTGGAGGATTATATACCATCATATCAGAACCTCTTCCCGCATTTTACACACCGAGCGGATTTATCTTCATATATCCCGACCTTGGAGAACAATTCATATCCGACAGCGTTATAGCAGTCATGCTCTACGCAATTGGTTTCGTTGGCTTATTGGCTATATACCAAAGCACCAAATACGCCTACAAACCAAGACAGGCATACATGATGCTAGTCATAGGCGTGACGCTCTTGCTTCTAGCGTACATATTCCTAGAAGACGCAATCCTGATTAAACTTGGTAGATGACCTTTCACCAAGGATTTTTTTTCAATTTCAACTTGTATGCACCGACGTTCATAAGTAAGTGAATGGGCGGCGTGATTACGAGAGCTGCAACTGCTAGCTCCCAGTACACCATCGCCAAAGGCAACGCGAAAACAATGGCGCCTACCACAAAGTCAACTTGATCTACAATCGGAAGCAAACCCCCCGGCGCAATTCCTAATCGTCTTTTCAGAAACGCGGCGGTCAAATCTCCTAAGAGTGCGCCAAGAGGCGTAAACAAGCTAAATAAAAAAGAATAATTAAAAAGCATCGACTCAACTAATCCAACCGCTATACCTATTGCTAAACCGAAAAAAAAGCCTCTGAAAGTCTTGTTGTTCCCTAAAACTCGTTTCCCGTCAATAAAGTTTTTTCCAAAATCCATTACGAGTCCGCCGCCGACAAGTACTGGTGCCGCGTTTGCGCAGTAGGCGGGAAATATAAATTTTAACGCCTCAACAATTAATAGAGCAATATCCATTTAATCAACCATCACTAACTGAACGGGCAATCATGTATTCCAGTTTCGTCTATTCTTAAGTAGCAGGGTTCTTCTTGATTTTTCTTGCCTTTCGCTTCAATCACAGCTTTGATCGTTTGTGGATTTTCCGTGGGTTTCATGGCAACTATTGTGTCAGCCCAGAATTTTAAAACTCTGGTGGCAACTGGTGCCACGCTAATGTAGGGTTCGTTGAAAATGCTTCGCACTTGGCTTGTTATTATCACCTGCAGTTTTCTTGTTTTTGCTGTTTGCGCTAGAATAGCTAGTTGCCGGTTCAGCTCGCGATTTACGCCGAATGCTTTTCTAGAAGACTCAGCAATTTTAGCCCTGTACAGAGAATTGAAGGTATCAATCACTACCAAGCCGAAGTTTTTGGCTGTGTACTCTTCGATGCGGTCTATAAGGGCTGTTTGCTCTTTGAAGTCGACTGGTTTCACAAGAATAATGAGTTGGGCGATTTTTTCGAATTTTCCCGCTGCCACCTGCGAGAGCCTTTTAGCGGAGAATGTGTTGTCGCAATCTATGAATAATGTTTTGTAACCTTGGATCGCGCATTCTACTGCACACTGCATCGCTAACGTTGACTTTCCTGTTTCGGGTTCTCCGTAAATTAGGGTAACAGTTCCTGGAGATATTCCACCGCTTAGTTTGTTATCGATGCAATTACAGCCAGTTAAGACTTTTTTTATCACGCTAATGCACATCCAAGGAGTATGAACTTCAAACTAATAATCTGTTTTGCGCTTAAACGTTTGCCCTTGAACTGTTATGCTCAGAAAAGAATGTGCTACAAAGTTATCCGGAAAGAAATCGCAGATGCGAGCCACTAACCTTTAAACGTATACACGTATAGGAAGCTTGTATGACAGCGGAAGTTGCAGTTGCCACGGTTCAGGGGAAAGCTTACTTTTTGATAGTGAAAAAGTTGAAAGAACGCGAGATTCCCTTTTTGAGTCTTGTTCCCGGCGAAGCGGTACCAGCAGACATCAAAGTGGTCATAACCACTGAACATGAAAAGCACCTGATGAACCATGAAAAAGTGCTAGTTTATGATGGTGATACCGCGCCTGACGTTGTGGCAAACGAAATCAGGAAGATCTTGCAGGGAAAAGAAGCCTACGAAAGAATTATCATTGGTGTAGACCCGGGCGAAGTGATTGGGCTGGTGGTTATAGCCGACGGGAAAGTTAACGAAACAGTCAATTGCTTCAGCGCCCACGAGGCGCTGGTCAAAGTCAAGGACCTCATAGGGGAAGTTGACTTCACCGCTACCACGGTCACCATAAAAGTCGGCAACGGAGTCCCAACCTACAAGGAGCTGATAGATGAGTTTGACCGTGACTTGCCTATGGAGGTGACTTTGAAGGTGGTGAGCGAGGCGGGAACAAATCGTCCGCTGAACCATAACAAGCACAGGCGTGGTCTCAGGGATATTGCGTCAGCCATGCGCATAGCGGGGCGTGCGGGTCACGTTTATCCCCGTAGAAGACTAGACGAAAGAGATTGAACGCTTAAGGTTTGAAGAAATTGTGGATCTCTTGTGCTAATACACCATTTTTTGGTTGAAGGACTTTCATGTGATTGCTTACCCATGAGGGGAGGAACCTGCGGCAGTAGCTGGTGGAAAAACGGTAGTCCAAGAACACTATGGCGCCTCGGTCCCTCAGTGTTCTTATGGGGCGCCCAGCGGCTTGGGATGCTTTTTTCATGGCTGGGAGAACGTAGCCGTATTCGCGTCCTAGTTTGGGGAAGCACGCCTCGTAGAAGCTTATCTGCGCTTTAACTCTCGGGGTGGGCTCCGCATATGGAACGCCCACTATTATTACAGTATTCATTTGGTTGCTAGGGAAGTCCACGCCTTCTGAGGTTCTTCCGCCTTGAACACCGAGGAAAACTGCACCATCGCCTTCACCGCAAGCTTTGAAACCAGCCACGAGTTCTTCGTTCGTCTTGGAGCTCATGCCTCTGTATTCGTGGAACAATGGCTTATCCAAAGCTGCTTCCAAGCCCTCAGCGAGCAGGGCGTTTAGCACGTCGAATGAGGCGGTGAAAACTCCAGTGTTTGCTGGCGTGTTCTTTGCAACTTCGTTAATTCTTTCTATCATTGTTTGGTACATGGAAGGGGTTCGTTTTTCCATGGCTGTTGAGACTCCGCAGCATACAAGAGAGAGTACGTGTTCCTTGGGAAAAGGTGATGGCAGGACACATTGCACCGTGTTTTCTGGAAGCTTGGTTATTCTCGCATAAGCTTCTAGAGGCTGAAGAGTGCCGGACATGACTATGTTGGCGTAGGTGGATGAGAAAACTGGCGAGGTAACTTTCGACGGGTCCAGCGCAACTATTTCCAGTTTTGCAGCTTTCCCTTTGTCTCTGGTGAAGTAACTGCTTACAATATTTATGAAAGAGTCGTCGCCCAAAGTTTCCAACCATCGAAGCAAAAATTCGCTCATGCTGTGAATGTAAGAGCGTGGGTACTTTCCATCGGCAAGTAGGTTACGCCTGATTGAACTGCCAACTTCGTGTATCTCATCGAAAAAGTCGCTTGGGTTAGCTACGCTTCCATGTTTCTGCAAGATTTTTATTATAAATTCTGCAGGGATTATTTGCTCTCTGAGCATGGTTTCTGTTAGTTTTTCGACTTCTTTTCTGAAAAAGCGGGCGAACTCTTCAATTCTTTTGTTCTGATACTTCTGAGCTTCAAGTTCGGCTTGTTTTATTACGAAAAGTGAGAGGCTTCTACTTGAGATGTCGATGGCTGTCTCGGGCAGATTGTGGGCTTCATCAACGATTAAGATGATTTTCTGCAGGTTTGTCTCGATGTTCTTGAGGAAAGTGGCACGGATTACAGGGTCAAAAACGTAAAGGTAGCTCAACGCGATGACTTTGATATCTGAAAGGGCGGCTTTTACGAGTTCGTGGGAGCAAGCGCCTTTTCTCTTGCAGACTTTCTGGATTTCAGATGCCTTATATGGGCGACTAGCGATTTGCTGTTTAAGCATAAGGTAATCGTAGGTTTGCTCTTCCGGGGTCTTGTGATAAGGGCATTTGCCTTTAGCTTTCAAAAGTTCGCAGGCTTCCATAAGCGACTTGGCGTCAAAAGCGTTCTTAACCGCCAGCTTGTTGAGGCACATTTGGTTGCGCCCGCGTAATGAAATGCCTGAAACATGATGCTTCTTAAACACGGCTCGCAATTCTTCTATTACGCGATCGTGTTGCCTGTGAGTACGAGCCACGTACAGTATCTTCATGTTTTTCTCGACCGCAATTGGGAGACACGCAGAAATCGCTGAAATGGTCTTGCCTAACCCATTGCTTCCTTCAATGAGAACTGAACGCCTTACCTGAACGGCGTCAAAAATAGTCTTTATGAACTGGTCTTGCTGAGGGCGCACGCTTTCGTAAGGGAAATATTTTATGACTTCTATTGGCAGCTTAAGCGTGGTCATTCCACATTCCTCTTGAAGGGCAGTAAGTGTTCACGGGGCACTGCGTGCATAACGGTTGTCGCGCTTTGCAATATCTCCTTCCATGCGCAATTAGTAATATGTGGACAGACAAGTAGTCACAAGGATCATAGAGTGATTGGAGACTTGCGCGGATGGTTTCGTAGTCTCCTTTTGCTGGTGCGAAGCCTAACCGTTTTGAAACGCGGTTAACGTGCGTATCCACAGGAATCGTAGGTTGCCCTTTGGAAAATAGCAAGACAACATCAGCGGTTTTCGGTCCTACCCCGGGTATTTGTATTAAGGCTTTTCTTGCCTCCTCAATTGGCAAAGATAATACAGACTGCAAGGAGCCGTGAAATTTTTCGAGAATTATGCTTGAAACCTGTTTTATTGTTTTGGTTTTGCTTCTGGAGAGACCAGCAGTTTTCAGCGCTTCTTCAATATAGCTGGTTTCTGTGTTCGCTAGCACTTCGGGCTTGATTTCGAACCGCTTCGATAGGCGTTCGTAGGCTTTTGTTGTGTTCCTGTCTGTAGTATTTTGCGAGATAATCGTCACAATCAACGTTTTAAAAGGGTCACTCTTCACTTTGGTCCACTTAGGCATCGTAAATTCTTCACATAGCACCTGCAACACTGTTGTCGCCCGTTTGTTTTTCACTTTGTCAACGCCCATTCCGAAGTGCTATCTACTGAATCAACCATGCTATAAATATCATCTCTAATTAAAACTCTTAGAAACCGGACAAAGCCTAACGCGAACATAGACGCAAAACGTGAATTTATTTCAGAATAAAAATTTCATCCAAACCCCAAATCATAAAAATTATGAAAATTTCTCAAATCACTTTATATAACTCAATCAACCTCACAGTGCAAAAAAAAGAGATGAAAGAAGATGTTTGATACTGCAACTCTTGTATTGATCGGCACGGGGTCATCCTCACTGCTTGTAGCCTTTGTCGAATACATCATTTCACGTAGAAGAAAAGAAAAAGACGCATGATGCATATAGGTAGGCTATTCACTGAATTCCTCGAGCCTTTTTGTTGCTTCCTATTTTAATATAGAAACAGAACTTCGATAAAAAAGTGTGTTGGTATGAAATCCCTCTTAAACTAATTTTTAATCCCCATACACGCTTGGATTAACAGCTTTTGGTCCTATTTTTGTTAGCCTTGACCATAAGTGATGGATGTAATAAAAAATCCGTTGCCATGCATATGGAAATTGCGGATAACTGAGGGCGGAAGAAAATTAAAATTTTATCCGCCTAAATCGCAGATTATCCAGCGGCTTTAAGTTTTTTTAAAGAATTTTAACTCTTTCTTATTAGATTTATTTGTATATTTGAAAACTGAGAACTTACGAAATCTGCTATTAATTTATATATATACCAAAACCAATGAAGTACAGAGGATATCATGGCTTTCGAGGATTCCGCAACTATTACGGCAATAGTATTAGTGGTAATTATCGCTTGTATGATTGTCATTTATGCCATGAGAATACGGAGAAAACGGTCTGAAAAACCAGCCCTGAAGACTCAAGCGGAACCAGAGTTTACGGGTTTACCTTTTAAAGTTACGAAGAGCGTGCAGACAAATGATGCATCCCATGCAAAGGATGAACTGCGTATTCTCGACTTGGAAAGGGAGATTCTAAGCGACTCTATAAGGAGACTTTATGAAGCACATGCGGAAGGAAAAATCAACGAACAAGAACGAGAAAGGCTTGCAGCCTCCTACAAAAGCCGCATGAAAGCTGTCAAAGAATCCATGGCGAAAGACGAAACCATCGTGGCATTGCACGAGCTTGAAGGCATGCGGGAAGACCTAATGAAACTTTTCAGCGAACGATTCGGTGATTTAAGCTCAAAAGTTGAGGAATTACGGTCAAAAATTGACGTAGAACCCGTGAAAGAGATACGCGTGAAAATGCCGAAAACATTATTGCTTGACGAAGCAGAAGAGGAAGAAGAGGAAGAAGAGGAAGAAGAGGAAGAAGAGGAAGAAGCAAAAAAGAAGCCTAGAAAGAGACGAAAGCTTGCGGAGAAACCAAGCCCGAAGAGTGAAGCTGAGAAGCGCATAGAGGAAATTAGAAGCGAAGTGGAAAAAGTCTTGGACAAACTGGGGCAGATGGAAATTGAATCCTGAAAACATTGAAGAACTTAAACGTAAGGCAGCGTATGCCGCGGTTAGGCATGTTAAAAATGGTTTTGTTGTCGGCTTGGGAAGCGGAAGCACAGCTGCATGTGCCATAGAAGCGCTGGGTGAGAGAATTAAACATGAGCACCTAAGTTTGTTGGGTGTTCCAACCAGTTATCAAGCGTTTTTGCTAGCGGTCAAACACGGGATTGCAGTAACCACATTGGAAGAGCATAATGTAATTGACCTAACCATTGATGGTGCCGACCAGATAGACTCAAAAATGAACCTTATCAAAGGTATGGGTGCAGCATTAGCCCGAGAGAAAATCGTGGCTTCAGCGTCTAAACGTAACGTTATCATAGCTGACGAGAGCAAAAAGGTGAAAACTCTAGGCGAAAATGGTCATCCAGTGCCGGTTGAAGTCTTGCCTTTTGCCATTGCAGTGGTGAAGCGGAGAATAAAATCATTTGGTGGAACTCCTATTCTGAGGGAAGGAAAGGGCAAAGTTGGGCCCATCGTAACCGACAACGGAAACGTGATCATAGACGCCTTTTTCGGCGTAATAGATAATGCTGCGAAGCTTGATGCTAAGCTTAAGATGGTTCCTGGTGTGGTGGAAACCGGGCTTTTCATTGGCTTGGCAAACACCGCATACATTGGAACCCCTTCCAACGTAGAGAGACTTAACCCTTAGAAGTAGCGATGTTATAAACAATCAACTTGTTAATGCCGACTCTAATGATCACGAGTCATCTTATGATCTAGGGCGCATTAAGGGTTTTTTATCCGAAAAGGAAGGATAATGACAATATGGCCAATTAATAACTGGAAAAGCGATTATTGCATGTAGTGTTGTTTGTACTCAAACTCAGTTCAACGCTTTTTCACTCTCGTTTTTGTCGGACATAGTGGATCAATGCACAAGTTCCAAGGGCGATTACCTCTTATCGAAATCCGTACGGTGGGATGGCCGCAGCTTCTGCAAACAGCACCAGTTGGTTTCACTAAACCTTTCTGGGGAAGAGGAAAGGAGGTTTTACAGGTGCCTTCGAAATAGTTTGTGCAACCAATGAAGCGTTTGCCTGATGTTCTGGAACGTAAAATTACCAGATTTCCATTTTGGCAGACTGGACACGCGCCGATTGTTAGTTCTTCCAGCCGCGCCTTCATTAAAGCTTGGCTTAAACGCTCGCCGACGATGTGCTCTTTTTCTTTCAGTTGCTTAGTTACTGGCTTCAGAAATTCAATTGTATCTCGCAAGACGTCTTCTCTTGTTTCGTTTCCTTGTTGAATATCATTCATTCTTTCCTCAAGTTTTCTGGTCAGCTCTATCGATACTACTGCTGGACAGTACTCGTTAAGTACATCAACAACTTCTAAACCGAGGTTCGTAACAACAATTCTTTCTCTGCGAACATAGTTCCTATTGTTTAACGTTTGGATGATTCCCGCACGAGTTGCTTTGGTACCTATTTCTTCTTTCTCCATTCGTTTGAGAAGACTGCTTGGATTGTACCTAGCCGGTGGAGTTGTAAACTTGTCTTCCAATACCACCTCTTTAACACAGATATTCTTTCCTTCCTCTATCGGCTGCAAAACTGTATTAGCAGACTTGAAGTAAGGCGCGTAGAAGCGAATCCACCTCGCCTCCAACGTTTGTCTCCCATTCAAGTGGAACCTGTTTCCGTTAATATTGAATATGACTTCTACACTCTGCATGATGGCTGGTTCACCGAAAACTGCCATGAATCTTCGGACAACAAGGTCCCAAACGTTTCTTTCAGCACTATTGAGGCTTTTTTCAGGTAAGTTGCCAGTGGGATAAATCGCTGGATGTGCAAGGTCTGTCTTTTTTCCTTCGGTTGGCTTCAACGCTGGCTTGGCGAGAAGCTCCCCTGCATCTTCTTTATACTCTGGGATTCTCCTAAGTTTTTTCAATATTGCCGCGTAACCGATTTCAGGCGGCAATTTTTGACTACTGGTTCGAGGATATGAGATTAAAGCGGCCAAGTACAAGCGTTGAGCAATGTTCGAAGTGTGCATCGGCGTGTACCTGAAAAGTCTATAGGCTTCACTCTGCAGAGAACCCAAATCAAAAGGCAAAGGCGGCTGTTGCCGGAATGTTTTAACCGATACTTTCTCTGTTTTAGCCTCTTTGTCTTGGCAGCTGTCAATTACTGCTTCGCCTTCCGCCTTAGTTACAATGGGATTCTTTTCATACTTCGTCTCAAAAACTCTGCGACCAACTTTGATTTTGGCTTTTATGCTCCAGTAAGGACTTGGCAC
>SMYQ01000091.1 GCA_007050885.1 Candidatus Bathyarchaeota archaeon | reverse complement strand
ATGCTCCCATGCTCTTGAGTTGTTCAACCAATATTTTGTCAAATGCAATTTCTCCAGCATTATCTGTTAAAAATAGAATTCTATCAGCTTTGTTGGCTAATCTTTCGATCTTTCTAATATGATCTATCCCAATATCCTTTTCGACTTCTTCAATCCACTTTGGTAGATCGTTAAAATCAAAGTGATAATCTTTAATTCCGAATTCGAAAGCATTACCTACTATAGAGATCAAGCAGGCTTTTCTAAATTTATCTGAAGGTGTTTCAGCCTTTTCTATATAATTTTTAGCCAGAGGTAAAAGTTCTATTGCTCTTTGATTGCTGATGATTTTTTCTTCGTGAAATGGATCAGGATTTTTAGAAGTTTTCTTTATTGTTCGATCTCTAATTGTTCCAAGATAGGCGGGTGTAACATTTGGGTTTGTATTACAACTTATAGCTTTGAACGAATCAAGAAGCGATTTAAGTCTTATTTCTGGATCATCTGAAGCTTTTTGTGATTCTACAAAAGCTCTATTAATTAAACAACTTGGACAATAGAGCTTTATCTTCACTCAGTTCACTCATCTTTCTTAGCTTTTAAGGCGGCGTCAGCAAATTCTTGAAGAATATTTTCCCAATTGGAAGCTTTAACGATCCCACTGGCCACTAATACTCCACTGCTGCCTAATTTAATTGCTGAAAAAACGTCTTCTCCACATGTGATGCCAGCTCCACACAGTACAGTTACATTTTTGTTTATTCGTTTTATTGCTTCAACTGATTCTGAAATAATTTCAGGTTTTGCTTTTGAAACAGCGATTCCAGTTCCTATGAGTTCTGGAGGTTCTATCGCGATTATATCTGGATCAAATGCGGCAACTGCCATCCCTACATTGGTAGTATTTACACACACCACAGAAATTAGACCTACTTCTTTAGATCTTTTTAAAGCGCTTTCAATATCTGAAAGCAGCATTCGTCTTTCGGAATGATTCAATATTGTTCCTACTGAACCAGATGATTTTACAGCTTCAGCAAGTATATGTCCAGTGTGTGCTCCAGGAAAGATGCTATCAATATGCTGGGAAAAAATGGGAATTTCAAATCGTTTCAATCGTTGTATATCGGTAAATTGGGGCGCCAAACCAATGCACATCCCAGTGTCACTAGAAATTTGCTGTGTGATTTCAGCTAATTCCTCTGCTTTCGCTCCCATTGTTTCAGAATATGATTTAAGATTCACGAGGATTAATGGATAGTTTATTAGATTTGAGACCATGGAGACATTCACGCAATTATTAAAACGCATATCTAAACTATATGAATTAACAGATTACTCATTTTACCTAATTCTTTATTTTTCACTTTAAATAGCGAGTTATGGCTTGATTATTGTCAATTCTTTGAGATTTCACATATTACGAACCGTGCTTTTAGATCAACGCAAAGTATTACGTAAAAAGGTTAACTAATCAAAAAAGTATGTACATAAGTTCAAAGTATCAAAATTCGAAAATTATCGAGATGAATTAGATGTCTGTTAACAAAACTACAATCTCAATCATAAAAGCTGATGTTGGAGGATTCCCAGGTCATCATGTTGTACACCCGCAACAGATAGAATTTGCAAATGAAGAAATGAAAAAAGCAAAGGACAAAGGTTTGATTGAAGATTTTCATGTTACACATGTTGGCGACGATCTTGAACTAATAATGGGTCATAAAAAAGGTGAAAATGACAAAAACATTCATGAATTAGGATGGAATGTTCTGAGTGAAGTTACAGAGAAAGTTTCGAAACCTTTGAAACTTTATGGTGCAGGCCAAGATTTACTGGCTGACGCATTCTCCGGAAATGTAAAGGGAATGGGACCTGGCGTAGCAGAATTAGAGTTTGAGGAGAGAAAAAGCGATCCAATCCTGATCTTTATGGCGGATAAATGTGCTCCAGGAGCTTGGAATCTTCCTTTATACAAAATTTTTGCAGATCCTTTCAACACAGCAGGACTTGTTATTGATATCAACCTTCATGATGGGTTCATTTTTGAAGTTCTGGACACCCATGATGGAAAGATTGTAAAATTGAAAGCGCCAGAAGAATCATATGATCTATTAGCTTTGATTGGGGATCCAAATAGATACGTCATTTCAAAAATCTATAGGTCTGATGGACTACCTGCTGCAGCAGCAAGTACAACTAAGCTTTCGTTGATTGCCGGGAGATATATAGGGAAAGATGATCCAGTTTGCATCATTAGAGCTCAAAGTGGTCTCCCAGCAGTTGGAGAGGTGTTAGAGGCTTTCGCTTTTCCACATCTTGTGGCAGGATGGATGAGAGGATCGCATAATGGACCATTAATGCCTGTAAGCGTTTCTGAATCTCAAAACAAATGCACTAGATTTGATGGACCACCTAGAGTTGTAGGATTAGGATTCCAAATATGCAATGCTAAACTCATAGGACCAACTGATATGTTCAATGATCCAGCGTTTGACAGATCAAGATCAATAGCCAGCGAAATAGCCGATTATATGAGATTACATGGTCCCTTTATGCCACATAGACTCAGTTCTGAAGAAATGGAATATACCACATTACCTGAAGTACTCGATAAGCTAAAAGACAGATTCCAAAAGTCAGAATAGGAAAAAAAATATAGTCCGAAATCAAACAATTTAGGTTTAACATGAAAAAAAGAGTTGGCATAAACGGGTTCGGCAGGATAGGACGTAATTTCTATCGAGCCTCTCTACGAGATAATGAATTCCAAAATCGATTCGATATAGTTGCTGTAAATGATATTACGGATTCTCGAACGTTAGCACATTTGCTGAAATACGATTCAGTATTAGGAAAACTAGATAATACAATCGAAGTTGAAGAAAATGCCTTTAACGTAGATGGTAAAAGAATTGAAGTTCTTCGAGAAAGAAATCCGTCAAGTCTACCCTGGAAAGATCTTAAAGTTGAATATGTCCTTGAGGCAACAGG
>SMYQ01000169.1 GCA_007050885.1 Candidatus Bathyarchaeota archaeon | reverse complement strand
CCAGTTTGATTCCATAGCTTCTTCAGTTCTTGTTTGGTAACCATCCGGGGGTACATATCTGACCAGTATATACAGTTCATCAAAACGGATATGTTTGGGAGGTATTGGGGAAAGGCAGATTGATATGTGGCTTTTCCGTGGTCATAGTAATCTTGCAGGTCAAATGTCGCTTTGGAATCCTTAGGGCGAACCGTGTCTTCTTCTCGAAAGACCACCTTGTATAAGAGATGGTTATCGGATGTAAGGTGGGGTAATTCTGCTGGTGAAACGGTTTTGTGTGGAAGTAAATCGAAGATAGCTTGCGCACCTCGTGAGGTATTCCCATATCCAATGAAACCAACCACCAAGGGCGCTAGTTCATAAGCAAACCCTTCGGCTTGAATCCGTTTACCAATGGCACTAACCGCTGTTTGAAGCTCTTCAATGCCGCTATATTGGTAGGTAGGCTTTAGATCTGCAAACGGATTTGGTGCGACTCCTTGTTCATTAAGCCGTTCACCAAGGCCTCGCAACGTTTCAGCCATTCCAGCATATCCCGCCCAGTTTCCAAAGAAGACAAGCCGACGCCCAGTTTCAACTTCGACGATACACTCATAATCGATGAGGGAAGCTCCCACATCAAGGATTTGCTTTAGCATCGCCATATTATACTTTTGACCCTTGATTACATGGGCAAAGAACAAATACACCTTCTCACGTTCGAAAACCTCTTTGGGGATTTCCTTAATCCCGAAGATGACTTGAGGTTCGGTTCCATGAAGATCTCCTACGCTGGCTCCCACCTCCCTGTATGCCTCCTCGGAAAAAGCCCGTTGTTCTGATGGTTCCACCACAAATTCAAATCCATGCTCCTTGGCTAGCTTCAGAACGTCCGAGGGGACAATGGGAGTACGAAGCTCGAAGGCTTTATCTTCTCGACGGATTCCAACTTTTTTCGGCATAGAACTCCTCTCACTGGGTGTGGTGGAGCTTCTCGGTTAAGCTATCAGGTAAAAAAGTCTAGTGGCTGCTCTAACAAAATCAGGTGTTGGTATCAGAACAAGGTACAACATTAAAGTCAAAGAATCACGCCTTAAGGGTCAAGAGCTGGCGATCATGGTAGACCCGGTCTTAAAGAAAATCGATGAAAACGCAGACCACGCTATTGATGCCGCGAAGAAATTATGCAGCATACCTACAGTAGCTGCGAAGGGTCAAGGCATCGAAGAGACTGCTGAACTTGTCCAACAAATGCTAGAAGACGCAGGCATTCCATCGGAGTTACATTCAACATCAGGTGCTCCGGTTGTGACAGGACACCTCGATGTTGGTGCCAAACGCACGCTACTCTTCTACGATCACTATGATGTCCAACCCGCTGAACCCTTTGACCTATGGGTGTCACCTCCCTTCGAGCCCGAAATTCGCGAGGGCAGATTCTACGCCCGAGGTATCGCTGATAACAAGGGTGACACCCTTTCCCGGATTTGGGCCATTCGTGCCTACAAGGAAGCAGGTGTCGAATTACCCGTTAACATAAAGTTCGTCATTGAAGGAGAAGAGGAGATTAGTAGCCCAAATCTTTTAGATTTCACCAAGAAGCATGCAGATTTCCTTCGAGCGGATGGAGGTATTTGGGAATTTGGCAGTGCTGGTTTTGATGGAACTCAGGAAGCCTGGCTGGGATTGAAGGGCATCCTCTATGTCCAACTGGAAGTTGAACGGCTCTCCCATGATGCTCATTCTAGTAATTCAGCCATCTTACCCTCTGCTCCCTTTCGGTTAGTCTGGGCTTTGAGCTCGTTAAAAGACGAAAATGAACGCATTCAAATCGACGGGTTCTATGATGATGTCGTCCCCGTGACCGAAAAAGAACGACGATTTGCAGCAAAGATTGACCTTGAAGAAGTATCCCGACGCAAGTTCTATGGCATTGACGCTTTTGTTAAAAACTATAAAGGCGACGCTTTACGCGAAGCCTACTACTATCAACCACACCTGAGTATTGATGGACTCACTAGTGGTTATCAAGAAAAGGGGTCAATGACGGTACTACCAGCCAAAGCATCAGCAAAAATTGACTTCCGTCTCGTTGAAAACCAACACCCCTCTGACCTCATCAGAAAACTCCGAAATCATTTGGACATCCATGATTTCACAGATGTCAAAATCGCTTGGCACGATGGCTACCCTGCAGCTAAAACTCCTATCGATCATCCCTTCGTTGATATCGTCGATAGGGCAAATCAGGTCGTCTTTGGGCACCCTATCCGCATCCACCCCACTTGTCCTGGCTCAGGTCCGCTCTACCTCTTCAAAGATTTTGTGCCCATGATCTCCATCGGCATCGGCGATCATGATTCCCGTGTTCATTCTTCCAATGAGAGTGTAACGGTGGACAACTACATCAAAGCCATGAAACGCATCGCTGTTATAATCGATGAAATGGGCCGATGGTAGCATATTCATATTGGTGCGTCCCAAGCCAGCCAAATAAGCTCTACTAGCTCTTCGGCTCGGAGTTGATGGACAGCATTCGGAGGAATATAAAACGCTCTCCTAGACTGGAGATCAAGCTCTTCATCAGCGATAATTGCTTTTCCTTTTCCGCTTATGACAATGAATAACTGGGAATATGGATTCATCTCTCCGGCTTCATTGATTACTTGGCTCGCGTCAATGAAATACCAGGCAGATCGAAGGCCCTCCCAATACGCAAGGGGAATGGGTGAAGCCCCCTGCGCTTCCCCTGCCAACTCGTGGCGAATCTCTCGAATCTTGATTTTTCCGGGCAAAAAGAAATCGGTTCCGAGGCGCTTAATGGTCTCAATTGATTGTAGAACTTTCTCACGATTGAGAAATTCGTAGTTAATGGGTCGCTCATCGTTGCTCTTGCAGCAAGTGCAAACCCATCTTTTTCATATTTGGCAACCTGTTGTAGGGTTTTATTGGAAAATGTGAGTTTGACATCGCAGTTCTGCAGTCCCGCGAGAATCTCCGGCTTCTCTTTG
>SMYQ01000151.1 GCA_007050885.1 Candidatus Bathyarchaeota archaeon | reverse complement strand
TTATTATCCCGAACTACTCAACTTAGCTGTAGGAACGCCTCCTCAGAAACTCGGATTCGAACAGCATCGGGTCAAGGTGGATCCAGTTCTAGCCAAGCTGCTTTAAACCTCGATGTTATCAAAAGCACTTTTTTCTATTTGCAGTGCACACTAGTTTCAGATCTTCAAAAGGAGTAATTCCAATGTTAACATCTTTAGTTGTAGAAATACGGAACAATGTCCTGAGATGGGGTGCTGACCTCGTGGGATTCGCATCAATCGATCGATTCGACCGCTATCCCCCTGAAAATCGACCCACCTTTAGTTTACCCTCAGTGAAAACCGTTATCGTCTTAGCCCTGCATATGGTTGATCCCCTCCTTGATTTGTGGCTACATGCCCCGCCTACTAGCGGTGCTGGTCGGTCAACAACGGGTCGAGCATTCGAGGATGAGATCCTGCGAGCAGTTTCCTATCGGCTAGCGTTAGATATGTTCAAACGCAACATCGAAGCGAAGGTGCTTCCCTATGGACCTTCATCTGACGAGGAAAATTCGGGTTTTATCTATTTGAAAGAGGCGGGAGTATTAGCTGGGTTGGGGGTCATTGGAAAGAACAATCTGTTGGTGACTCCTGATTTTGGACCACGAATTCGTCTTCGTGCAGTCGCAATTTCTGAAATAATACCTCCAAGTCCGATCATCACTGACAATCCCTGGTGTGCAGAATGCGAACAATGTATTCAAGCCTGCCCAGTGAATGCTCTTAAGGGGGGAAGATACGACAGAGACCGCTGTCTATCTTGTTCGTTACATAAACGTCCCCTTTCTCCAGCCGCCCAACTTTGGTGCACTAGATGCAGCTGTGTCTGCCCTGTGGGGGCTCGTGTTCCCTGTGATGATACCCTCCAAATTCAGGTACGTTCATTGAATAAGTGAGGTTTTAAGTACCCCATCTAGGGAAGAAACAATACATCCTGGAGGAATCTTTGTGTCTCAACATGATCTGATTGTCGTTGGCGCAGGACCAGGTGGTGCCCATCTAGCAAAAGAAGCTGCTCAACTGGGACTCGATGTCCTGGTATTAGAACGGTTATCCCGCAATCGTGTCGGAGATAAAGTCTGTGGCGAAGGTATCGCTCTTCACCATCTCAAGAATGCAGGCATCCCCTATCCAACTGGTAAAGAACTTGGCAACACCATCAATAGTATCGACATCTACCCCCCAAGCATGAAAAATTACATCACTGTCAGTCAACGGCTAGAGGGAGAGCCCTGTGATGGTTGGACCATCGACCGCATCTATTTTGGACAACGCCTCCTCGGCTATGCAGAAAAAGCGGGAGCTCATATTCAAGATCATGCCAACGTTTTGGACCCCATTTTTGATAATGGTACCGTAATCGGGGTCAAATACAAAGATACCAAAACCAACGCTCTACATGAAGCCCATGCAAAGGTCACCGTGGATGCTAGTGGCATGTCCGCTAGTCTGCGACGAAAAATGAAGGACCCAAATATTGAGCAGAAAATAGCTCTCCGAGACCAAGCGGTCTGTTACCGGGAAATCTTAGAGCTTCGAGCACCCTTCGAACCAGCGGACCGTTGCTGGATAATCATGGACGACCAGTTCAGCCCCGGTGGTTATATCTGGATATTTCCCCGTGGAGGGAACGTCGTTAACGTGGGTTTGGGTACACAAGGTGGGCAAGGTCATCGACCCAAAGAACTCTTCAAGCATTTCCTAACCACGAATCCAATCTTCAAGGGTGCTAAGGTTATTCATGGAGGTGGAGGAGCTGCACCGATTCGCCGCCCTCTCTGGAGTTATGTTGCCAACGGTATCGTTTTCGTCGGGGATACCGGCTGCCACGTCAATCCAATCCATGGAGGCGGAATTGGTTCAGCCATAGAAGCAGGACATGTCGCGGCACCAGTTATCAAACAGGCTATCGAAGCCGGTGATATTTCAACTGCGGGGCTCTGGCAGTTTAATGTAGATTATAATCAGAAGGGTTACGGACAGAAGATTGCCTCCTTGGACCTCATGCGCCATCTACTACAGGAGGTGGGCAATGAGGAGTTCGAATTTGTGATTAATAACCGGATTCTAACCACCGAAGATTTATTACGGGCTAATGCTGGTGAAGGATTAGAGCTCTCTGCTATTGATAAAGCTGGCCGACTACTGCGGGGATTACGTAAACTCGGGCTACTTCGACGAATACAAAGTGTTTCTAGAGCCATGGCCAAGATGCTCGCTCTTTACCAGACCTTTCCTGAATCTCCTGCTCAGTTCGACCCATGGAAATTACAGGTCATACAACTTTATCAGGACCTAGGATACCAACCCTGAACTCCAACCAGATAATAAAATAGTCTTTAGTTATGCTTTTTACTGGGCTCAGAACAATGGTAGACTAGTTTCCATTCCTAGAAGCTTGGAATGGTTACTTTGGTGAAGGTTATGGAATCACCAATTGTCATCGATGCCCATACGCGTCACACCACCAAAGTCCTGTTTTCACCAGACAACTCCGTTTTATTAACCTCTGGACAGGATAACCTTGTCCATGCATGGACAGTTCAGGAGTGGACACAACAACACACCTTCTTTGGTCATACGAATAGTGTCAATGCGATTGCATTAACTCCAACCATGGAATTTTTGGTCACAGGTTCGACAGATAACACAGTTAAAATCTGGAATTACTCTTCAGGAGATGTTGAATACACACTTAGTGGGCACAAAAAAACCGTAGCCACAGTAGCTGTGTCCCCGACGGGTGAATACATTGCTTCAGGCTCCTACGATGGAGAAGTAAAAATCTGGAACCTTCAGACAGGTAAAGAGCTTTTAACTTTAACAGAAATCGGCCGTAATGTTAGTTCCGTTGATTTTTCCCCTGATGGCAAATATCTTATTGGTGCTGGCCTTGGGGAGAATATCTATCTTTGGACCTTCCCTTCATGCGAACTCATTCAACGACTCCAAGGCCATGAAACGGCTGTCAACGCAGTGAAGTTTTCACC
>SMYQ01000001.1:33804-194665 GCA_007050885.1 Candidatus Bathyarchaeota archaeon | reverse complement strand
TTATGGTCTTGAATTAGCGTTCAGACACCTTGCACACTGATCTCCCTGCATTTCACAGAATGCAGAGGTCATATTATTGCGCAGATGGAAGCCAGAAGCCTCATCCTGGGCGCCTAAACGCCCTGTCGGGTCTGGTGCCGCCTCCAACCCCGCAAAGCAGGGCGGAGCATCTGCGACAAGTATTCCTCGTTTATCTGTGGTTAAATAACTTTCGTAAAAAGTTACCAAAAGTTACTGTTCTCCGGTGCCAAATGTTGCCTCCAGAGCCCGTTTTAACCGGGTTTTCTCTTCCGCAGTCAGCGGCTTCTCTTCCAGTTCAACGGGCGGGGCTGCTACACGCTTCCCGTCTTTCAGCCAGTGCATCACCATGGGCTGCCCGAAGTCCGGGTCGCTCTTGTAGCGGGGGTATATGTGCCAGTGAACGTGGTCCACCCAGTTTCCGAGCAGCGCATAGTTGAGCTTGTCCGGTCTGAATACCTCCTGCACCGCACGAGCACATTCAAGCATGTCCCAGCAGAACCTTGAATATTCTTGGGGCGGCAGTTCCGTCAAATCCTCGGCATGCCTCTTCAGGACAACCTTCAGGTGGCCGTGACGGAATTGTGACCCGGCCGCGATTATGCTTGTGCCAGTTTCCCACAGCACCTCTTCGCGGGAAATTTTGCAGAAGGAGCAAGCCATACACTAACTTCTCGGGACAGAATAAAACATTACTTGTTCAGAAGCCGCCTGGCCCTGTTCAGGAGCCGCTGCATCTCCACCCATTCCGACTCGAGCCGCTCCATGTGGCTCTCGAGCTTGTTCAATATCACACTTCCCGCCAGTTTTCTCTCCTGGAGCGGGGCCACCTCCAGTTCGTCCATCTCCATGTCGAGTTTCTCGACCTCGTCTATTTCCTTTCCGCTTTCCAGTTCGGAAAAGTCGACGAACCCAGGGGAGATGCCCACATTGAAAAACACTTCACGACGTATTTCGTAGTACTTCCGCGGCCGGCCCTGACTTAGTCGTTTCTCTTCCGACGAGACGAGTCGTGAATCCTCAAGCCGCCGCAGGTGCTCGATTATTGCCTTCCTTCCCACGTCGAGCTGCTCTGCAATTTCTGATACGAATTGCGGCCGCTCCGCCAGGAGGAACAGTATCTTGCGCCGGGTATCATTCCCCAGGTCATCCAGCAGCCCTTCTATGTCAGCCATTTAGTAACTTTAATACACTAAACTATAAAATTTTGCAAGGGGAAAGAATAATAGTTTGGCGCGCCATATATCATACGTGGCCAAGGAAATCGCCCTGGTGATTGCAATAATCATTTTTGCAGTCGGGGGAATGGGCATATTCCTGTACTTCATGGAAAGTTCTGAGGACGGGGAAATCGGATGCCCGAGACATGTGCCTGAATACTCAACCACACAGGAAACTTCCAGGGAAATAATTGACTACATAAACAGTCTGAGGAACGAGGGTGGGACGCCTGCAATGGAATTCAACTCGCACTTGTACCTGCTGGCGGAAAAACGCGTCGACGACATGATCAGCTATGGTTATTACGCGTACACCAACCCCTACACGGAGAGGTGCGTCGACGACCTGAAATCCAGCATGGGTTTCGGTGCCGGGCACAATGTCCGCGAAAGTATCAATGGTGTACCGGGAATGGATTACAATAGTCCCTGCCTGGAATGGGTGAGGGAAGACTGGCGGGACGTTGTGGAAACCTGGATGAACAGCAGCTCGGCCAGAGGCAACCTTTTGTATGCCGCGCACACCGGGGGTGCAGTCGCATGCAAGTTTGACAAGTGTGTATTTCTGGGCCTGAACTCCCGCGGCTACGAAACCAAGTGTTACTAGAAACATATATAACCGGGCAGTTGCAATACAAAGTTACCTGGGGGATAACAATGGTTAAACACGTGAGATACGTTTCGGTGGACGAAAAACCCAAGACATGGATGGGTCTAAATCTGGGCAAACCTGTAGAAAAGGGCAAGTTGCTCTCTTTTGAGCCTCACATACTGAATGAAGACGGGGGAAGCACCACCTACTTGATGTACGGCAGGGCCCTGGTGACGGAGAAAAATGGCGGAAACCTCGAAACAATAAAGAAGGTTTATGATTTCAAGAAGCCTGTTGGAGAAGACACCCTGAAGGAACTCGGGTTCGGTTTTTCGGGGACCTTTATGGGAAACCTGAAGTACCAGAACGGGGAAAGTTTTATCATGGCAAAACCAGAGGGGGACAACAAGCTGCGTGTCCAAACAATATCTTTTGACAACCAGCTATATGCTCCCTGAAATGCCGGCCCGAAAAGTAAAAACACATTAATAGTGGGAATGTGCCTGCATTTTCCCTGGTGACTTGCTTGGTAATGAACAAAAAACAGGTGGCGGAGAGCTATCTACTCGGCAGTTCTGTCGCAGACTACGGGTCGGCCATACCTGTCCCGCTTCCGGACAGACCTATTGATGTGCCGGTGGACCGGCCAAAATACAAGGTCCGGAAACACGCTTATGGTGAGTTCTGCAAAATCCAGTCGAGAACAAGGGGCACCCGCGAAATAAGGGTGGGTGCCATATACAGCACATCGCAGCTAAGGGACTTGGAACTCCAGGAAAGCCCAGACGGTGGCGGCCCTGAAAAAACATACATAGTGGACGGCATAAAGATAAGGGCCAAACTGGACCGCTTCGACCCAGAGGGGGACAAGTGGAGAATAATCGAAATAAGCGAGAAGAAGGACAGGAAAACCCTTTTAGACGAGCTCAAGGACGAACTGTACAATATCACGGGGAAGTACCTGAGCAGAAATCTTATAACATTGGAATAGCCATCAGTTCATGCAGAAGGGCGACATCCTGACAAAAAAGGACCTGAAAAAATTCAAAGGCTGCCTGACACCAATCCGCCCAGACGGAAACGATGACATTTATTGCTGCGGCAAGGGGTGGGATTATTTTGCATTCAAGATAGAACATCTGGACGACGGACTCAACGGTTCTTACGAGGTAAAGGATGTCTGGAATTTCGAGAAGGGGGAAAAGTTCCAGGAAGACAATATGCCAGACGAGCTGGGTTGGGAACTCCTCCGCTCGGGCTTCAAGGACAGATACTACGGGAAGGACGACAAGCGAATTGAGTTGACGCGGGAAGGCAACCCAAACTTTCCAGGAGAGTGGACACTCACCTATGTCAACAGGCAGAACGCCAAGAGCCTGAAAGAACTAAGGGGATGCTAGGTGGATTACGGAAGAAACCGGCAGCCCAAGAGGAACCAAGGGAAGCGCATTAACAACGATGTATGTTTTGCGGGAAATCTGCATAAAGTTATATAGCGTCAAGTGAGACTCTGTTCATGGAGCTTGAGTTCAAATTCCCAGTTTTTATGGCAAAGTTCGACAGACCCGTTGAGGCCATGTACGCCCTGGGGAAAAAGCACTCCCGATTTTTCAGGCGGCTGGGGAACCTGTCCGCGCTTGTTGGGATTGTTGGCATGATAGTGGCGGCCGCATTCCTTGTCCGGGGCGCCATAACCATAATCGGGGGCGGGCCGGCACAGGTCGGCATCGTTGTCCCGGGCGTCCGAATCCCAGGCTCACCCATTTATATCCCCCTCTTCGAGGGTCTTATTGCCGTCTTTCTGCTGGCCATATTCCATGAAGGGATGCACGGAATAATGGCGGCTGCCGAGGGCATAAAGTCAAAATACACGGCACTCATACTGTTCTTGTTCATACCGGCTGCTGGTGTGGAAATTGACGAGAAAAAACTTGAGAAGAAAGGAAGCCTGACAAAAATCCGGATATTCTCGGCGGGCTCCATGGGCAATTTCATCCTCGCCCTGCTCTGCTTGGGCTTGCTCTTCCCGACAAGCCAGGTTCTGGACGGACTCATAGAGCCTGAAGGCCTGCAGGTGGTGAACACAACCAACCTGGCGCTGAGCCCGGGTGATGTGGTCCTCAAAATAAACGGCCGCGACGTCAGGAGCGTCGACCTCCTGCGCGACGTGCTGGATGACATCGGCCCCGAAGGGGCCGTAGAGGTAACCACAAAAAACGCAACAGTATTCGGAAAGCTGACGGGGGAAGGGAAGCTGGGTGTCTACCTGCAGCCGCAGTTCCACTACAAAAACTTCCTGGGTGACGTGCTGGGCTTCCTTGGCAGAGTCTTGAGCATAAGCTTCCAACTGAACCTTGGTGTGGGTCTGATCAACCTTCTGCCGCTCGGAATACTGGACGGCGGCCGGATAATGGCCGAGTTGAGCAAAAAAAACTACCGCCTGGCGAGCATTGCCACGGCCATCCTGTTGATTCTGAATCTGGCCGGCCCGTATTTGTTCTGACTTTCAGGTAATGAAAGGTTAATATAAAGGAAAACCGCCCTATACGGTATTAGTGAGTGGGGATGGACTCTTTACAAAAACCTGAGATTGTTAATGCCTTGGCAAAGGTAGCTGGTGCGAATTCCCTCGATATCGTGGGCGAGCTCGCCGAGGAAACCGAAATGGACGAATTCAGCCTCGCAGAGCGGTTGGGGATGGATGTAAAGACCGTCCGGAAAATCCTGTACAAGCTGTACGACAACAGGCTGGTCAAATTCCGGAGAATCAAGGACCAGGAAACAGGGTGGTATATTTACCTCTGGAAATTCTACGACGACAAGCTTGATTCGCTCGTCGTCCGACTGCGAAGGGAACAGGAAGGTAAAATCCGCACGCGCCTTGACCATGAACGCGACCACCAATTCTTTATCTGTGAAAACGGGTGCACACGTATCCCCTTTGAAACCGCAATGGAATCCGGATTCGTATGCAGGCACTGCGGGAGCAAACTGGAATTTGTCGACAATTCACATATAGTGAAGCAGCTGGAAAAACAGCTCAGGGAAATTGAGAGAAGCATCGGCTCTTGAAGCACGAACTTTATTAGATACCCCTGTTAGTGATTGCATGATTCTGCTGGATGTCGAGTACAGCGGGGCTGACCACGTCAAGACAGTGCTCCGGGGCCGGGGGAAAACGATTGAGGACACGGAGTTCCTGCCATATATCTACCTGCTTCCTGCAAAAGGCGCAAAGAAGGCAGAGCTCCCAAAAAACAAGGTCGTTGGCATCGAGGACGCCGAACGGATTGACATCAAAAAGAAAATTAAGGCATGGAAGATTTTGTTCAACCACCCCAAGAACGTCCCGGCCGCCAGGGAAGCCCTGAAGGAATTCGGCGAGCTCCGGGAAGCGGACGTCCCCTTCGTGCGGAGGTACATGATCGACCACGGCCTGATGCCACTTGTGGAAGTCCTGCCGGAAATCCGACGGGGAAAAAAGGAAATACATGACCTGAAAGTCCTCGCTTTTGACATCGAAACATTGCCCGAGGAAGGGAAGGACATAGGCAAGAGCCCCGTAATAATGGTCAGCTTTTGGGGTGAAGGCATACAAAAGGTCATAGGTTGGGGAGACTACAACGTAAAAGACATCAAAAAAGTCGAGGATGAAGCGGAGCTTATACGGGAATTCCTCACGACTGTTGAGACATACGCACCGGAAGTGATTGTAGGTTACAACAGCGACGGATTTGATTGGTTCTGCCTTAGGGAGCGTGCAAAGGAACTGAAAATCCCCTTTGAAATAAATGGCGAAAAGGTCGCCTTCGTAAAGAAGGGAAGGGACATTGCGCCGGCCGTCCCGGGCATAATAAATGTTGACCTCTACGTATTCATCAGAAACATTTTGGCGCAGTATATGGAAAGCGAAAATCTTACCCTGAACACCGTGGCTTCGGAACTTATAGGGGAAGAAAAGGTCAAGATAGGCGGGGCTGTGGGAATAGAGGACGCCTGGAAGAATGACCCCGAGCTGCTGTACAAGTATTCGCTTCAGGACTCAAAGATTACATACAATCTCGCCACTGAAATACTGCCAATGCTCTATTCAATGGCAAAGATTGTAGGCCAGACTGTGTTCGACGTGGGAAGGATGAGTCCGGGCCAAGTCGTCGAGTGGTTGCTGATGAGCAGGTCCTTCAATGAAGGGATGCTGGCACCCAACAGACCCGGGTACAAGGAAGCTGCTTCCCGGAGAAGCATCACTTACGAAGGGGCCTTCGTAAAGGAGCCCATAAAAGGTCTGCACTCGCCAATAGCGGTATGCGACTTCCGGTCACTTTATCCAACGATAATCATGGCCCACAACATTTCCCCCGACACCAAGGGGTGCACGCACCGGGAATGCAAAAAGAACAAAGCCCCTTCAGGCACTTGGTTCTGCACCGAAAAGGAGGGGTTTATCCCCAAGACCATACGCGCGCTCTTTGAGGAGCGGATGAAACTGAAGGGGCGGCTCAAGGAGCTGAAGCGTGACAGCCATGAATACAAAATAATATACACGCGCCAGAACGCCCTAAAACTGCTTCTCAACAGTTTCTACGGCTATTTGGGATACGCCAATGCCAGGTGGTACAACTTGTCGGCGGCGGAGGCCATCACTTCTTGGGCACGGGACTACGTAATCAAGCTCATGAAGGAGGCATCACTCCACGGGTTCACCGTCGTCTATGGGGACACCGATTCGGTGATGCTCAGTTCCGACGGCCCGAACTTTGAGAGGGAAGTAAAAAGATTCATGAAAGAGGTCAACAGCAAGTTCCCAACGCCCATACGGCTGGAGCTTGAGGGTTTCTTCACAAGTGGCGTCTTCGTCACGAAGAAGAGATATGCACTTATGCGGAGCGACGGCGCCCTTGTGGTCAAGGGGCTGGAGCGGGTGAGGCGGGACTGGAGCAATCTGGCAAGGGAAGCGCAGGAGACCGTAATCCGCCTGGTTCTCAATAACAGGATTGAAGAAGCCAAAAGACATGTCCAGACCCTGGTAAAAGAACTCCGCACGAAGGAGACGCCCATGGACAAGCTGGTCATACGCACGCAGCTCACCAAACTCATTGGCAGCTACAAGCAAATCGGACCGCATGTGAAAGTTGCCAAAGACATGAAGAGGTTGGGTCGCCCCGTCTACCCGGGAATGATTGTCGAATACGTGGTCACGCCCGGGAAAGGCAGCATATCAAACCGGTCGGTGCCTGCGGACACTGCACGTGACTATGACCCTGACTACTACGTGGACAACCAGCTGCTGCCCGCAGTAATGCGTATATTCGAGGCGCTGGGCGGTGATCTCGAAGAACTACGAATGAAACAAAGCAACCTGGGCAGGTTTTTCTAGTTCCATTTCATCTTGAAAAGGCCGTAGAACGAGACGAACATCAAAAATGTGCTTATCATCAAGATTATCCAGAACGTGTGCGGTGAACTCTCGAATGGCAACGGGATATTCATCCCATAAAGCGCGCCAAGAATAGAGGGTATCGCCAGCGTGATGCTCAGCACGGCGAGCAGCTTCATAAGCATATTCAGGTTGTTGCCGACAATGCTCCCGTACGCTGCCATCGTGTTGGCAGTTATTGACAGGTAAGTATCAATCATCTCAATTGCCTGCTTGTTGTCTATCATGATATCGCTTAGTATGTCCTCGTCCTGCTCGTAGAGCCGGAGGAACTTGCCCATCATTATTTTGTCAAGAACGCGCTGGTTACCATAAGTGGCGTTCTTGAAGTAGGTAAGTGCCTTCTGAATCTTGAGGACGTTGAGAATTTCCTTGTTGCCGAGGGAACGTGTCACGCTGTCCTCAATGTCGTCCAGCATATTGTCGATATAGAACAGGTAGTTGAGATACCGCCGCACCGTCATCCAAAAAATCTGGAAAAGAAAACGTGTCCGCTTTGTTGTGAAAAATCCCTTGGGGTTGTTCATGAAAGTCTCAAGCACCTTGGTCTGCCGCTTTGCAATTGTGACTATGTACTTTGGCGTGAAGACCACGCCCAGAGGTATCGTCTCCAGCTCGTCGCCAGACAGGTACGGCACCTGGAGGACGAACAGGCATGCAGACCCCTCCTCGTCGACGTGTGGCTGCTCAGCCAGGTCCAGTGAACTGCTTACGAACTCGCGGGGTACGCCAGCCCCCATTAGGAACTCCGTCTCCTTCTTTGTAGGGTTGACCACGTTTATCCAGCTGCCTGCAAGCGGCTCTTCGAGCGCTTTCAAATCAGCATCCTTTGACTTTTTGAACATAATACTGAGCATGACCGTAGAAGGGCTGTGTATTTAAGTGGGTTTTGATATTCTTTTTGTGAAACCTGTAGAGGCGTTTTTACTGCTAAATGTTCTGGCCTTCGCCCTCCTGCCAATGGTCGAATCGCGGCCCAATATTGAAGACTACCGCCCGCCGGAACTGGAAGAGGGAAGGGAAATCGCAGGCAGCACTGAAATCTTCCGCTCGCTTCTCCTGCTCACCTTGGGACTCGTCATCCTCAAGCTGCTCAAGATAAGCCTCATGTGGATTATTGACCTGGCGGTCTTCTTCTCGGGCTACCTTCTCGGCAGCCTTTTCGGAATCGGCCTCTGGCTGGGTTTGCTTCTCCTGTCTCTGAGAAAAACCAAGGACATCCTGTTTTTCAATGTCTCGTCCGCCGGAACAATCCTGTGTTTCTCACTACTGATAGCGCCATTCATCACGCCCGGTGCGGCGATGCTTCTCATGGCCCTGCTCAGCCTATATGATGTGGTGGGCGTTCTGTACCTCCCCTATATAAAATTTCTCTGGCTTCAGGTAAAACGAGATAAACGGCTTGAGAGCATTGCACTACTATTCAAAAAAGGCATGGTGGGTGCTGGCGACTTCGCGCTGCCCCTGGTGTTTTCACTTAGCTTCGGAAATCTTGGCTTTCTTTCTGTACCCCTTCTGGCGCTTGGGTTTTCGCTTAATGGTCTCCTCGCCCGCAGGCTCGGCGCCTTCCCCGGCATACCCTTCCAGGCCCTCTTCGCCTACGGCTTTTACGTCCTGTTTGCGTAGAGCCAGTAGGGCTACACCGGCAACAAACACTGTCACGCCTGCCAGCTTTGCATAAGGTGGATAGCTTATCAGACTCCCGACAAATGCAACCGAAACCGCGAGAACCGTAATGACCGCCAGCTCTTTGTAAGACATGGCACGGGAAGGGGCAGAAGTTTAAATAAGTCGCTGACTAAGTAGGACGTGAGCATGGACGACATACTCGACGCGGTTGAAGAATTGTCCGACGAGGTGGATGACATCCGCGGCGACCTGGATGAAATAAAGCTCATGATTCAGGATGTTTTGAACAAACTGGAAGAGGAATGATTGGGTCTCTTGTAAAGAAAAATTTTTAGGAACTCCAAGACTATAAGACAGCCAGCCCCGAATGCCACACAGAAAATAAGCTCGGCAATTGTCAATGGCGCGAAATGAAAAAGTTTGGAAAGTGTGGGAACATAGAGGATGGCGGAAAGTGCACCCGTTGCACCCACGAGCACCCAGGGCAATGCCTTGTTCATGATGGCGGACTTCAGTGAAGACTTCGAGAGGTTGGATATTATGAGGCACATGTTCGTCACCACCAGCATGGTGAAAACGATGGAACGAATTCTGTTTTCAAATATCTTCAGGAGTGTCATTGCAGAAAATACCGCCAGGATTGCGCCCAGCATGGCAGTCCCCTGAATCACCCCTGAAACCACAGTCTTCCTGTCAAACATTGGTTCTCTAAGACCACGGGGGGGATGTTTCATATTGTCTGGTTCCTCAGGCTCCACCTCAAAGACTATGGAACACGCCGGGTCTATTATCAGTTCAAGAAATGCTATATGGGCGGGCAGGAGAACCGCGGGCCAGCCTAGCAGAAGCGGGAGCACGGAAATTCCCAGTATTGGCAGGTGGACGGCAAGTATATAGGACACAGCCTTCTGTAAATTGTCAAATATCCTCCTACCCAGGCGAACGCCCCGGACTATTGAAGAGAAATCATCGTCGACAAGCACCATGGAAGAGGCTTCACGGGCAACCTCGGCACCCCTTCCACCCATAGCAATGCCTATATGTGCAGCTTTCAGGGCGGGGGCATCATTCACTCCGTCGCCGGTCATGGCCACTATTTCCCCATTCGCCTTCAGGGCATTGACAAGCCTCATCTTCTGCTCCGGCACCATCCTGGCAAAGACATTGACCTCCTTTATTTTGTCTCTGAGGTCGGCGTCACTCATATCGGCAAGTTCCGGGCCGGTAATGACCGACTCGGGGCAAGCAATGCCGACCTGGTGGGCTATGTTCCTTGCAGTTGCAGGATAGTCGCCGGTCATCATTATTACCCGGACGCCTGCGCCGTGTGCCTCGGCCACTGCAGAGGGCACCTTGTCACGGACTGGGTCTGAAAACCCGACAAGCCCCAGAAAGCGAAATTTGAAGGCATGCTGATTCTTCGGGAGGTTTCCTTTGGCATATGAGGCGGCCACGCCCAAAACCCTCAGGCCGCTGTCAGCCATCTCATGGACGGCTGAAAGAATTTTTTTCCTTCGGGTTCGGGAAAGGTGGCAAAGACTGGCGACTGCTTCAGGCGCTCCTTTGGCAGCCACCACATATTCCTTTTTTCCAGGAGATCTCCAGACATATGAAGTTGCCATCAGTTCCGGGGAGAGATTATAGTCTCTTACAATGTCCCAGTTCTCGTGTATGTGCCTGGTGCCTGAAAGGGCCGATTCACCCAGTTCTTTCAGGGCAATTTCCATTGGCTCTATGGAATTTATCCGGCAGGCCAGTATCCCGAATTCAAGCAGTTTGTGAAACTTTTCAGGAAGCTTCCTCATTTGGTTCCCGATGTCGAGCGTGCCGTCCTGCGTGAAAAGCCGTTTGACGGCCATCCTGTTCAGTGTGAGTGTTCCAGTCTTGTCGACGCAGAGCACTGTAGCCGAGCCAAGGGCCTGGATTGCTTGCAGGCGGCGGGTCAGAACGTTGCTTTTAGACATGCGCCAGGCACCAAGGGCCAGGAATATTGTCAGCACCACGGGGATTTCCTCGGGAAGGATTGCCATTGCAAGGGCTATCCCTGAAAGAAGCCCTTGAGTCCATTCCCCCTGACTGAAACCAATCACCAGCACGACAAAGGTGCATACAGCAAGACCCGCAATGCTTAACTTTTTCACGAAGCTCCTGCTCTCTCTCTGCAAAGGCGTGTCTTCCGTCTCGAGTATCTGAAGTGCTTTGCCAACCTTCCCAATTTCCGTATTCACACCGGTCCCGACGCACTCCATTAAACCGTATCCGTCAACGACCAAGCTGCCCGAATAGGCAAATGGCTGGCTGTCGCCGCTGGGCTGAATTATTTCACCTTTTTCCCATATGGACTTTGTCACAGGAACGGATTCTCCGGTGAGCAGCGACTCGTCAATCTGGAGCCCGCTGGCAAACAGCAGGCGGCCGTCTGCAGGAACGCGGTCGCCCTCTGAAAGTATAATGACATCACCAACCACTATTTCCCGTCCGGGGACTCGCCGGGGCTTTCCATCCCTGACCACAAGTGCCCGCGGGCTTGAAAGGTCCTGCAGGGCCTCAAGAGCCCTCTCAACCTTCCGTTCCTGGTACACCGTTATGCCGACAACTACCACGACGAATGTCATCAGCATCAGGGCTTCCTGGAGATCGCCAAGAAACATGTATATAAGGCCGCCGGAAACCAACAGCAGGAACATGGGCTCTTTGAAGACCTCGGCCAGAATTTTCAGGAGGTTCCTCCGGCCGGAATGGGGGAGTTCATTGTAACCCCCTTCAAGTCTCTTCCGGGCCTCGGACTCGGAGAGCCCCTTGACGTTGTGAAGCGATACTCTTTCCATCGATTTTGACACTTCCGGAACTTATGTCAGCACTCATAATCTTCATCACCAATCAGAAGAGCAGAGTCATCACCGGAAAACCAGTACTGTTTAATTATATAGGTATTAGTATTATGTGCGACCGAAAATCAGCATCGCCACAAAAGGACTTGAGCAATCGCTGCGTGACCATGTCGGGACAGAACTTGTAAAGGGACCCCTGTCGGAATCGGAAATCTGGGAAGTCGCACTCAATTACTTGACGCCCCGTTTGCCTTCAATGTCATCGTCCCTTGTGCAGACATACCGCATGCAGTTCGGCCGGAAGATTGGAAAGACTACGGCTGAAAAAAATATCACTACGCATATGCGACTTGTCTTGTCAAAAATAAAAAAGGGCTGGCTGCACACGGAACAGCCCGTCATCGCAGGGGGCAAAAGATTCGGCCGGATATTTTACGCCAAGGGTCAGGAGGGCAAGCTCCAGAAAAAAGCAAGGGAGCTTGTTTTCAAAGGTGGGGGGATACAAAAGGAAACCCTCGAAGCTGCAAAGAAGGGACCCGTAAAAGAGACACCACGGAACAAGAGGGCAATCAACCTGCTGGAACATTATGGATTGCTTGAAGCGAGGAATATAGGCGGCATCACTTACGCAGTTGAACCGGGTTACAACCCTGTCGAAGCCAGCTTCCGGGAAGGGGTAGGGGAATTTCCCAGGCATTACAGAGTCTGGAAACCTCTGAAGATGGAAACCTGGGTCCTCAGGGAAGGTCCTGAAAAGGTCTCGGTGAAATTCGACTCGGCTGCCTGGGACCCTGTCAACAAACAGTTTTATCTGGGCCTGAAGAAGGAATATGTGGGACTCAACCACCTGAAAGCATTCCGTGAGCGCCAGATGTCCCTGGGTCTCCCAGCAAGGATGGTCATTTTCTGCAAGAGTATAAGTGACTCGGCACTTAAGTATGCGGAAAGATGGGGAATGGAAGTCAGGACTTAACTGCGTTAACAGTAGTGCTACTGTGGAGTAATACTTTTATAAACCAGGCCGTCACGTCTTAAACATGTCCGAAAAATACGTTCGTTTATTGGAACAAACGCCAAAGGTCATACAAGACATGGAAATCGGAACTAGGAGGACGGGGATACCTGAGGACATCTTGAAAATCCTCTCAAGCCCAAAAAAATATGGTGAAGACAATTTTTTCCAACTCATCAAAGATTTTTCAACTCGCATAAAGAATGAAAAATATTCGGGCCTGCCTGCCTACACTCCTGAAAACTGCTTCATAACCCATTACATGGGTGAAATGTGTGGCGAGCGGGGCAGGCATATAGTACATGCACAAAACCTGAAAAATGATTTAGTGGGGGAGGGAATGAACCCGATAAGGGCAATGGAAGCTGCATACACGGCCTGGCTGGCCCACATAATAGTAAGCAACAATCTCTGCAGGTCTTCCGAGCTTAGCGATGGCCTCAAAGACTATATGACCGAGCGCGCGAAAATGTTCATGGAAGAGCGGGGCATTCATTTCAAAAATGGCCACAAGAACCCTGCAAAAGTTTTCGAAAAGGAGCTCCCAAACATGGCCATTCGTTACACAAATGACCTGAAGAAATAAAAACTTTCACTGACAAGTATTCGGTGGAGCTAGTAAAACTTATTGTTGAGAAAACAAAGAAGCCCGAAGAGGAAATTTGGAACCTGATAGAGGCCAAGCGGAAAGAGCTGGACTATCTTATCAGTGAGGAGGGAGCCGCGCATATAATCGCCAGTGAACTCGGGTTGAACCTGAAGGCTACACAGCGGGTCGAGGAACTCGAAGAAGGGACCACAGGTATTGAACTGTTCCTGAGGGTCGCAACGGCATATCCCGCCCGCGAATTCAGAAAAGACAAACGCGAGGGAAAGGTCCAGAACATTATGGGTGAAGACGAAACGGGGAAAGTCCGCGCCAGCCTCTGGGACAAACAGGCGGAGCTGGACATAAAAGAGGGGGACGTCATCCACATATCCGGGGGCTACGTCAAAAAGACAAAGGCAGGGCTTGAGGTACGCGCCGGAAACCGCTCCAGTGTCGAAGTCAACCCGAAGGATGCACCTGCATCATTGAAAGTATCAAGAAAGGCCTCTGTTGAAGAAAAGACACTGGACCAGGTCAAGGTGGGCGAACTGGTAATCGTGAAGGGGTCGCTTGTGCAAATCGCCGACAGGGTCCCTTTCTTTGAAAGCTCTGAAGGTAAACAGCTGATGGTGAGTGGCCTGGTTGAGGATGCCACGGGGTCTATGCGCGCCATATTTTTCAGGCGGGCGGCAGAGGCACTTATAGGGATTCCAAGGGAAAAGGCAATAGAAGTGGCTGAAATGTCAGGATACCGGGCCCTGCTCGAGAAGGTTCCGCTGCTGAAGGAACTGAAACTATACGGGAAAATAAAGCACAACGAAATGATGAACAATGACGAACTGGTTGTCAACCGCGTCTATCCCCTGGAGCCGGGGGAAGAGGTCGACAAGAAGTTGGAAACGGCCCTGGGCATCACTTGAATTTTATCTTGAACTCTTCAGCAATATTCTTTACGTCGGCCGTGCCCGCAACGGTTGGGAAGGGAATAACTTCCTTTATGCTGGACTTGTCAACCACAAGACTTGCCAGCCGGGCTATGCCTATGCCCAGCCCGCCTGTAGGCGGCATTCCATACTCCAGGGCCCGGACATAATCCTTGTCCATCGGCATGTATTCCTCAACACGCTTCTTGCGGAGGGCCACTTCCTCTCGGAAACGTTCATACTGCTCAATGGGGTTGTTGAGCTCGCTGTATGCATTGGCTATTTCAATTCCGCCTGCATATGCCTCAAAGCGCTGCGCCATGCGCGGGGTACCGGGGAACTTCTTGGCCAAGGGGCTTATGTCTGACGGGAAGTGCGTCACAAAGACGGGCTGTATCAGCGTGTGTTCAATCTTCTCGGAAAATATCCCTTCAATCGCGTCGCCCACCCGAAGCGCCTCTATGTCGAGCTTCTTCGCCTCCCTGAGTAGCTCCTTGTCACTCATGCCATACAGGTCAATCCCTGCAGCCTTAAGCGAGTCTTCCATGGTGATGCGTTTCCAGGGCGTCTTGAAGTCCACCTTTTTTCCTTGATAAACAGTGGTGGTGCTCCCTGTGGCGGCCTCAACGCCTGCTGACACAACACTCTCCACAAGCTTCATCATGTCCTCATAGCTGGCAAATGCCTGGTACGCCTCAAGCTGTATGAACTCGGGGTTATGGCGGCTGTCGACAGACTCGTTGCGGAAGCAGGGCCCAATTTCAAAAACCCGGTCGAAGCCCCCGACTATCAGTTTCTTCAGGTAAAGCTCGGGCGCCACCCTCAGGAACATGTCTTGTTTCAGAAAGTTGTGGTGTGTCTTGAACGGCTTGGCAAATGCGCCTCCATAAATTGGTTGAAGCACGGGCGTATTGACTTCAATAAATTCCTGGGCAACCATATACTCCCGCATCCCGTTTATCATTCGAGAAATCCTTGCAACGTCTTCCCTGACCTGTGAATTCATTACGAAATCCAGATACCTCTGTCTATAACGGGTTTCCACATTCTTGAGGCCATACCACTCGCTTGGCAGGGGTCGGAAGGCTTTTGACAGCAGCTTGACCTTGGAAACGAGGATGCTCAGCTCGCCCCTCTTGGTCCTGACCACGTCACCGGTAATGCCAACTATGTCGCCTTCGTCAAGGTACTCCCCCAGGAACTTGAACGACTCTGGAGAAAAGTCCTTGCGGAACATGAGCTGGATTGTCCCTTTGTGGTCGGCAAGCTTGACGAATGATACGCCCCCATGAATCCGGATTGACATAATCCTCCCGGCAATCGTGCGGGAAGACTTCGTCTCCTCGCCAGGCTTGAGCTTTGAAAAGTTTCTGATGATTTTGGCGGTCGTTGAGTTGCGTTCGAACCTTACTTCTTCAAAGGGGTTTATCCCCAAATCCAGAAGCTTTTTCAACCGCCTCACTCTGCTGCGAATCAGCTCGTTCATACGCGGATAAGCGGCCGCTGTTAAAAAGCGTTCTTGTCGGAGGGTTTGGAACGGAGCCGGACCTCGAGAGGTGAAGGGAACCCCTTCTTTAAAAAGCGTTCCCGTTTGTCATTACATGGCTTCCGTAGCGGTCACCGACGCCGAGCTGAGGCACGCGCTGGGAATTATTCGCTCGGTTGGAAAAGGCGACGAAGTGACGGCATTCGGCAGGGCCCGCTTTTCCACAGGCTTTTTCTCCCGTTTCACCAGGCACAAAAAAATGTTCAAAGACTACAGCGAGCTGGAACTCGATAAATTTGACGTTGCATTCCTGGTGACCGACGGAGCCAACGAGTTCGGAGTGAAGAAACACCTGAAGAACGCACTTCTGCCCGGAAAAAGAAATTGGGAAAGATTCAGAGACAAGGGCGACACTTTCAAACTCGCCAAGAAGCTCGGAATTCCCATGCCAAAAACATGGATCATGCGAAGCTACTCGGACGATTGGGATTACCCAATCCGGGTGAAGCCGGCCAAAAGTTCAGGCAGCCGAGGCAGCAGGAAAATATCAGACAGGTGGGAAATGAAACAAGTGGGACATGAACTCCTGGAGAAGTATGGAAAAATAATCGTCCAAGAGGAAGTGGAGAAACGGGCGACTGTAGGGGTGGAGCTACTCTACAACAAAGGAAAGCCGCGGGCGGTCTTCCAGCACAAGCGGATACGTGAGTACCCGGTCAATGGTGGACCAAGCACCATGAGGGTCTCTGTAAATTACAGGAAGACGCGGGAGCTCGCCGAGAAGCTCATGACGAAAACAAAGTGGCACGGGATAGCCATGGTTGAATTCGGCATAACCAAGAAGGGGCCCGTGCTTTTCGAAGTCAACCCCCGCTGGTGGGGTTCACTGGCCCTGGCAATAAGGTCCGGCGTCGATTTTCCCAGGCTCTACAGGGACATCGTCCTGAAAGGCGACACGGAACCTGTGACCAAATACAGGACGGGTGTTGTCTGTAAATACTTTTTGTTTGGGGACATCCTACATTTCAGCAAGCAGGGTGGCATATTGCGTTTCATAAGGTCCCTGGGTGAGACTTCCAACTTCGATATAATGTCCCTGCGGGACCCCCTGCCCGGGCTCTCAAGGCTGCCCCTGGCAATTGAGATGTCAACCAACCAGGAACTAAAGGAAAGGTACCTAATAAGATAGTAGGTGGTCCCGTATAGACTTTGTCGGCGCATGTTTTTCCAGGAAGGAATAGAGCAGCCGTCTGGCCCTGCGGCCGCGGTTTATCCCGTACATCAACCGTATTCCCAGCGGCTCCTCCTCTCCCGGCCATGTCCTGAGGAGCTCCGTTGTGTGGTAGTAAAACATGTAGGGCTTTTTAGGCACCATGAGCTTCGACACAGGATACATCAGGCGCATGAAAGATAGGCCCAAGGGAAAATGAAGGAAACGGAAGCTTTGAAGGGGATACTCTTTGATGCCCTCCTTGTCAAACGGCCTTGATTCAATCTTGTTGTTGTACCTTCCTGGGAAGTAGCCGGCAACCAGGGAAGACGAATAATGGTAGCCCACCCGCTTCAAGATATCCCAGAGGGAATCGGGTGGTGTGAAAAATGGTGCCCGGAATCCATAGACTTTCGTCTCGAACGTCTTTTCAAGAAGATTCTTGCTCCCCTCGATTTCGTTGACCAGTTCCTCCTCTGAGGCCTCACGCAGATTTGCGTGAGACATCGAATGCGATGCAATCTCGACATTCTTGGAAACACCGAATTCAGCCACCTTCTCGGCAATGTCCCCGAGAACGAACAGGGTTGCCCTCGAATTTGTATCATCCAAAAAGTTGTAAAGTCCTGTCAGAAACTGCAGATTATCTGTCGTGGCTGCCCCCCAATCATACTCGACGTCGACTGTAAGTATCACATTAATCATTACACAAGTAATTTAATAATATTTAACCAGGCTTCTCATGAAAACATTCGCGGTCATACCCGCATATAACGAAGAAAAATATGTGGGGGGTGTCGTGAAAGACGTGAAAAAGCATTGTGACCGGGTCATTGTCGTGGATGACGGGTCCAGAGATGAGACGGCCAAGACTGCCGAGGACGCTGGCGCCACGGTCCTCAAGCTTTCAAAAAACAAGGGCAAAGGGTTCGCCCTCAGGACGGGCACAAGGCGCGCAGTGGAGGAAGGGGCAGACATCCTGGTGTTCATCGATGCAGACCGGCAGCACAGACCGGGCGACATCCCAAAACTGCTGGAACTGCTCAAAGGGGCCGACATTGTATTTGCGGACAGGGCATCCGGCTATATGCCTGCCATAAAACGTTTTGGTAACCGGTTTCTCAACACCATGTTCTCAATTCTCTTCCATTCAGAGGCGGGCGACCTCCTTTGCGGCTTCAAGGCCTTCAGGAAGGAAGCGCTGGAAGACCTGATGTGGAAGACGGACGGTTACTCCGTCGAAATCGAAATGGCAGCGAGAGCCGGCCTAAAAAGACTGAAAACCAGGCATATTGAAATTCCTTCGATATACCTGGAAACCTCAAAAGGCACGGGCATCTGGGACGGGGTTACCATGGCCTGGAACATGCTGAAAATTAGGTTTCAACTCGCATCTGAGAGTTTCCGACAGTAGTCTTTTAATTACTTAGAAGTTCCCGTTACGTGAGAATAGCTTTCTTGAACGGCCCTACGAATGACTACAAAGTTAGCAGAGACAGCAGATGGCCTGAAAGAAGCAAGAGCGGCACACTGTATTATCCAATCTGGCTTGCTTATGCGGCGGGAGTCGCCAAGTCAAAAGACCATGACGTTCTGCTCGTCGACGCTGAAGGTGGCATGCTGAGTCTGGACGACACTTTCAAGAAGCTAAAGAAATTCAAACCGGAACTGCTGGTGATGAGCGTAACAACACCCACTTTCAAAAACGATTTGAGGAATGTTGACGAACTAAAAACGCCTGGGGCAAATGTCGTGCTCGTCGGGACGCATGTCAGTGCCCTTCCGGACCTGCCGCTGAAACTCAACCAAAATGTTGACTTTGTGGCCAGGGGGGAATATGACTACATAATAACGGAGCTTGCTGAAAGCATGGACAGGCCCTGGCGGGTCGACGGCGTGTCATACCGGCGCTCGGGAAGAATTGTCCACAGCAAGCCGGCGAAGCTCGTGGAAAATCTCGACGGCATACCGTGGGTCTCACCCATATACAAGGAATTCCTAAACCCCAACAACTATGGGTACGCCCTGGCCAGGAAGCCGATGATACAGATACTCACAAGCCGTGGCTGCCCAAACATGTGCGTCTTCTGCCAATACCCCCAGGTTTTTTCAGGGAGGGTTTTCAGGGCAAGGACTCCAGAGGATGTGGTCGCAGAGCTTGCCTGGATAAACGAAAACATGCCTGAAATAAAGGAAATTTTCATTGAGGACGATACCTTCACGATAGACACACGACGGGTCAAAGACATTTGCCACCTGATAAACGAAAAGAAGTTGAAGCTCACCTGGTCTGCGAATGTCCGGGCGAACCTGAATCATGAAACGATGAAAACCATGAAAAGCGCCGGAGCAAGACTTCTGGTTGTGGGTTACGAATCCGGAAATGACCAGATTCTAAAAAATATCAAAAAGGGTACAATCGTGAAAATGAACAAGGAATTCGCAAAGAGCGCCAGGAAGGCCGGACTCCGGGTCTTCGGATGCTTCATGCTCGGGCTTCCGGGAGAAACCCCTAAAACAATGGAAGAAACCTTCAGTATGGCAAAGGAGCTTGACCCGGACATGGCCTTCTTCCAGCAGGCCGTTCCATTCCCAGGAACGGAGATGTACCAGTGGGCAACCAAAAACGGATGCCTTGTAGAGGATGAATTTGAGAAATGGTTCGACAAGGAAGGTCATTTTGACTTCCTGATGGACCAGCCAGGACTTGATGCAGAAGAGGTCAGAAAGGCACGGGACAAGTTCATGAGAAAATTTTACATGCGCCCCTCGTTCATACTAAAGACTCTTGTGAGGAATGCTGGAAATGTTTCGGAGATGAAGCGGATAATGCGGGCGGGAATAAATTACGCCAGCTTCATGAGAAAAATTTCAAGAGGGGAATAAAATGAAGCCTAAAGTCACTGTGGTCGTGACTGTAAAAAATGCCCTAGCAACGATAAAGAAATGCATAGATTCCATACTCGCGAATGATTTTCCAAAGGAAGTTGTTGTAGTCGACGCCTTCTCAACAGACGGAACTTATGAAGAGCTAAAGAAATTTGGCAGGAAAATAAAGTTAGTGCAACTAAAGGGCAGCGCACCAGTCGGATTTAACTGTGGGTTATCGCATGCAACAGCGCCTGTGGTGGCACTCACAGACTCCGACTGCGTCGTCGATTCCCGGTGGCTAACGTGTCTCACAAAAGCAATCAAAAATGGCTATGTCGCTGCTGCAGGGTCTTGCTGGACACCTGAGAGTGAGCGGGGACTTGCACGGGCAATTGGGGAGGCCTTCGACGAAAGGTATGACATCAACCAACGGGAAGTCCTGCGTGCACCCACAATGAACCTCGCCTTCAGAACCGACATCGGGAGAACTGTGATGTTTGATGAGTCGATGCCGATTGCCTTCGAAACAGACTTCTGCTTCCGGCTCCTTAAACACGGAAAAATCGCTTACGTGAAGGGCGCCAAGGTTTATCACCACCACAGAGCGGGCTGGAAAGATTTCTTCAAGCAGCAAATGGAATATGGAAAATACGGAGCGATTGTGTATCTCAAACATCCTTCAAGGATGGGTGGCGACCACATATCCAAAAAGCGGTTCTTCACCCAGGTGGCCCTGGCCTATATTTTGGTGGCAGCCGCATTTGGCAGCATATTCCTGTCGGGTCTGGCGCCTCTAGCCCTGTTAAGCCTGGCCGGCATCTTAGGCCTTTTTGCCTATGAAATTGCCAAATTGCGGCCAAGAAACCCGCTGCTGTTCACAGCAATGCTGGCCACCAGGCTGGCTGCCTGGCTTATCGGTGGCGTCGAAGGCCTAATGGTAACCTTTTTAGGCAATTGAGACGTAAACGACCGTGATACTTGATTTCGTTGAAAAACGGGAAGACATTATACTCGCGGTTTCCATCATCCTATTTGCCTGGTTGCGTATCCCATACCTCTTTCAGGAAAGCCTGTGGAATGACGAAACGGTCTATATGTGGATGGGTCAAAAAATTCTTGAAAACCCTGCATTCCTGCTGACAAGCCATCCTGCACACCACTCTTATGGATACCTGTTCTCCATATTGACTGCGGTGCTGAACCTGTTCCTGCCCATCTTCTACTCGGCAAGAATTGTGACGCTCCTGTTTTCAGTTATGAATGGTGTCCTCCTCTATCTTATCGGAAAGAAGATGATGAACAAATACGCCGGGCTTGCCGCCATGCTCCTGCTCGGGTTCAACGGGCTCCACATTTTCATTACCGACCGGGCTCTGCTCGACGTCCCGATAACTGCAATGTTCACGGCCATGATGGCCGCGTTAGTATACTTTGACCCCGACAGCATCAAGAGCGGAATTCTACTTGGGGCAACCACTCTGCTCTCAATACTTACGAAGACGAGTGGAATGCTCACCGTTCCGATTGTGGGCCTTGCGCTGATAGCGATGTACCCAGACATAAAAGCCATCAGGAAGGAGGGAATAATCGCATGCTTTGCCACTCTCGTGGCATCTGGCTTGTTCCTTGTCATAAACAACCTCTTCCACTTCGGGAGGATTTCTTCAGAGCCCATTGGAGACTTCCTGCGCACAATCGTCTTCTCGGGCTCGCCGACCTTCTACATTGAAAATGCATCCCTGATATACTCGACTCCTCTTTTCATACTTGCCCTCATAGGTATGTATATGGCACTTTCCGGTGACAGGGAATCCCGGGCCGTCGTCATTGCCACGCTAGTCTACTTCCTATTTTTCTCATTTGTGATAAGTGAAAAAGTGCCCAGGTACGGCCTTCCAATTTTGCCCGGCATAATAATTCTGGCGGTATGTGCCGTCAACAAAGTTGTTGAAAAACTTGAGCTGCCAAGCTATGCGATTCTTGCAATCCTGGTGTTGGGTTACTTTGCGTATCAGCCAGCCAATTCCCTTCTTAGTCAGAGGGCAATAACCTACACCGGCTTCCAGGAAACGGGAGAACTCGTGGCCGAACTGGATGGCCAGGAAAATTTCGAAACAATATATGCGCAGTCAGTAAGACAAATAAGGACTTTCTCCGGAATCGACTTTAAAAATGACGGCGGACGGATATCGGGGTTGCCTGTAAACTTCAGCGACCTGGAAAACCAGAGCAACATCCTCCTGCAGATAGACGTATGGGAATACAGTGCCCCTTCTTGGGTGTATCCCTTGGACCAGGCAAAACTTGACGCCATACTTGCTGCGAACTTTAGTCTGACTCATGCCGTCCAGAGAGACTACCCGACCCAACAGGGACTGCAAAAAGTTCCTGTGGGCTTCCTGCTCGTACGGTAGGTGTCTTGATGGAGATGCAAATAGAAAAACACGTATTTGATGAACTCTCAGATAAGTCCAGGGAGGCGGGCATGAAGCCTCACAGATATCTGAAACAGCTCTTAGCTGCCCGACACAAAAAACGAGTCGATATGCTACCTTTGAACGCAAAGGCGGAAATCGCAAAAATAGTTTCCTCTGAAGCGCTGAGAACATTCAAGAAGCCAGCCGTTTCCTGGAGTGGCGGGAAAGACAGCACACTTGTCCTCCACTTAGCGCAGCAGGTGGCAGAAAAGTTGGGGAGGCGGGTGGAGGCCATTTTCGTCGACGACCTCTTGCAAATGCCAGAAACATACGACTTCGTCGAAAAAATCTCGGACGAGTGGGGTGTAAAACTGCACAAGGAAAAATTCGGGCTGTTGAAGGATTACGAATATGGTGAGGATGTTCTGATAGAGGGCCTACCCAAACGAATCCAGGTGGAACTGGAAAAACTCGGCCACGAAAGGCCAAGCTTCAGGTTCTCAATGGACGACCTAAACACGATATATCTCCTGAAAGTAGTGGCACTTTATGACGGGATACGAAAGCTGAAACTCGACGCCATCCTGCGGGGCATCAGGTGGGATGAAAACCTGGCCTCGGCCGGCGAAACCTTTTTCAGGAAACACGCGGAACTGGCACATTTTGAGGTCCATCCCATCCTGCCATTCACCGAACGGGATGTCTGGGACTATAGCCTTAAGACTGGAATCCCCACCCATCCAATATACAAAAAGGGGTTCAGGACCTTTGGAAACAAGTACGAAAGCAAAAAAGCCGGGGCCCGGCCGGCGTGGGAGCAGGACTTAAGTGGCCGGGAAAACCGTATATAAATGACTGGAGGAAACCCGAATATGCTTAGCGTCCCAAAAGAACTTTCAGGCGAAACGAAGAAAATGGTTTCCGTCGGCAAAGACCAGAAATACTATGTCGACCCCAAAAACAAGAAGGCTGTCCGGGAATTCAGAAAACAACTAGGAGTTTACACCTCAAAAAAGAAGATTTTGTTGACAAAAACGTTCCCTTGGATTTGGCGGTTCCTGCCATTTGAACTCGTCAATACCAGTGCGGCCCTCATATACAGGGGGACGAATCTCAAACTGTTCGACTTCGACAAGGTAACTGTCACAACCGTGTTCAGAGACCAGGATACCATGACCAAAAACGTAAAGTGGTTGAAGAAACTCGGGGCGCTGGACTGTGTAGTAGACATCATATCAACCTGCAAAGAAGAAAAGACAATAACAGCAAAGTACCTGGACTTCGAAATCCTGCAGCTAAAAAATTTCCTAATCCACGTAAAAGATGTCGTCGAGATAAACAACCGGCTTGGCAAGGCAAAGAAAACCGTCAGGCTGGCAGATTTTACAAGGGCCCTGCCGGAGGGTCAGCGGGAACTCCTAAAGAGGCGAATTAAGGAGCTGGGAATCAGTGAAAAGACAATTCCCCTTGCCGTATCCCATGGAGACTTTCACCCAGGCAACCTGCCCCGATACGGATTAAAGTTCTACCTCCTGGATTTTGACTCTGTTGACATGCGCCCAAAAATATTTGACTTCGCCTATTTCTCATTTGTACCCGCACACTTCAATATGGCCTACGCCAAAACAGGCATGAGGTTGTTCAAAAAATTCCTGAACTTTGTGGACGTTTCACCCATCGAACTTGTGGCCTCACTCTCAATGATTCGAAGCAGCGACAAAAAATTCCAGAATTTCTTCGAGGAAAACGGGTTGTTTTTAGAGTACTTAGAGGAAGGAATTTAATTCCCCACAACTGTAAAAATCAATGGATTCGGGCGACGTGTGTGTGCTTAGAAATTGGGACGCAAAGGGGCCCAAGGAAGTAGACATAATCGTAAACAAACCAACCCTGAAGAAGCTCAAGGAAAATTTCAAGGTCTTCAAGTTTTATGACACATATCACTTGTTTTCTCCAGAGGGTGGGAGAATTGTTGACGTCCACCTCCATGTAGACCGGTTAAGCTGGAATTATATTCCCTATCTCAAATGGGACGGAAGGTGCAGGAGCCTCAGAAAGGTGAGGGTTCCAGAAGAGCCCTGGTATATCGCCGAACTTCTGCTCCATGGAATAGTCGAAAGCAAAGGGTTCAAAACAGAGTATCTTCGAGACGTCGAGAAATTTCGGGATTGGAGCGCCGTCGAAACTCTGATCTCAAAAAATCTGGGGAGGAAAACGGCGGAAAAAATTGTCGGTTTGGCCAGGACCAAAAAATATTCCCAGTTGGTCAAACTGCGCTGGAACGTCGTCACAGCCGCAGCGATTCGAAACCCCCTGTCAATTCCTCTGGCCTTATGGACAGTAATGGACAAGAAGCTGTTCTCAAAATTCCGGCCGCGGCGGGGGCCTATATTCGTATTTCTGGGCCCCGATGGAGCAGGCAAGACTACCCTGGCCAAAAGAACAGAGGAATTCATAAAGGGTCTTGGTTTGAAGGCAACAATCTGCAGGATGGGGATTCACCACGAAAGGACGTGGCCACTAAGAAGAATAGTGGATGCCCGGAGAGGAAGGAAACTTAAGGCACCTTCCATTCTAAAAAACACCATCAGGTCCCTTGATATGTGGATCCGCTACTTCGCCTGTGAAGTCAAGCGTCTGAAGGGGTTCGTCGTAATTTCAGACAGATATTTCTATGACCTGGCATTCTATTCACCAGACCTCTTCGGAAAATTCTTCGCCCGTATTTCCCCAAGGCCTTCAAAGGCATTTCTTGTTTATGCCGACCCAAAAACACTTGTGAAACGGAAGGCTGAACAGAGCATCAAAGAGCTTGAGTCTCAACTCAAATACATGATGGACATGGCAGAAGGCCTTGGACTGATAATTATAAAAAACGAAAAAATCGACGCGTCCATGAAAACCGTGAAAGAAAAATTAATCGATGACGAGGGCCTCCTAAAACTTTTTGTACCCCGGCCCTAGGCAGCTGTGGAACCAGGGAGCATGTCGGCAAGCAGCCATCCTGCAGCAACATGTATGTACGCCGCCAATACCCGAAGCACCGTGGCCTGGACTATGTCCTGGGCAATAAAGGCGAAAAGGACTGACGAAACCATATACAAAAAGTAATCTGCTGCATATCTGTTAGGGGAGTGGTATATCAGTTTTACACGGGGGTAAAAGTACAGGATTGAAGCCGCGATGCTGAAAGCCATTATGGCCAGAAGGCCACCTGCATTTGAATAGCCTGGTCCAAAAAGAAGGTTTCCAAAGATCACAAGCAGCGGATTCAGGAAGACCACAGGTATCATGACGGCAGCAGCCATCAGGAATGACCACTTCTTCAACAAGTTGTACTGTCTGTTCTTGAACATCCCACCCCTCATAGTCAAAAATATCGCGGCTTCCGAAACTAAATATGAAATTCCTTGATATATTGTGAAGGCCGCTCCGAAGTCACCAAGGTCAACGACACCAAATCTCCATTCATAAATCACCTGTGGCAGTCTGGCCGCAATCGAAACAAAAACCAACGCAAGGAAAAACGGCCAAGAGAAAAAGTCAATCTTAAACTCGCCTTCAATTTTCAACTTGATTTTCTTTATCAGGTAAATGTTGAATATCAGATATGACGCCGCCATTGCAAACAGGAGAAACAGCGTCTTCTTTGGAAGCAACAACACCAACACTGAAAAGAGTACCCGCTCGCCAACCGAGGCAATCGATACATACCGGACCCGACCCCATATCATATGTGACCTCGTCAGGAATTCGAAGAAATTCAACAGGATGAAAACGAGCGCCGATGCCAGCGCCAGGTATGGGGAATACCCCCTGAACAATACTATCAGCGCAACCAACACTGAAGAAAGAACGTCAAGAACCGTAAATGTGTAAATGAAATCCTGCAGGAACTTCAGTGTTTTGCTCTTACTCAACCTCCCAACTTCGGACAACATTCCCAGGGTGGAAAACGGTTGCAACAAGACTATTATGGCTGTAAGGTACGTATAAACGCCAAAATGCGCAGCCCCGACAATCCGGGCAAAATAGATGAGGGCCAAGAAGGAAAATATCTTGGATAATACCTTGGCAAAACTGTAGATGCCTGCCTGGAAGGCGGTCCTTGGAATTTCCATTCAAAATGCCTTAACAAAGCTTTTTTAATATCTTTTCCAATGGGGTGTGTGAAGCTCTGGGACCATATCACAAGCCTGCTAACTGGCAAAGTAAGCATTCGGGAAACTATAACTTTCAACAAACTCTTCGGTAGACGTGTGTTGTTCGTCGAGGGGCCCCCAAAACATTTCTCAAAAGTACGGCAGCTTCTGAAAAACGGAACCATAAAACGCATACATGTGCTGTCCCCTGAAAACCACCAGAACATAAAATGTACGCGGAAAGAACTCACAGATTACGTCACTAAAGTGTGCACAATGGCCAAGGAGCAGGGAATTGAAATAATACCTCACCTTCACGTCGACGCAAAGTTCAACGAGCCACGTGCCATCCCAGGGGTAGAAGAAAGAAGACTAATTAACCAGACAGTAAAATTTTTTAAGGGGATACTGGGAGGGGAGGTAGACAAGATATCGCTCGGTTTCTGGAACTATACCTACAAAAACAAGAATCTGACTGAATTTGTAAAACAACAAGGTATACAAATCGCTAAACGTGAGCCTCATGTCTACGACTGGTGGAATCTGTAACTCAAAGGTCCAAGTTTGACCTCTTTCAGGAAATATCGCTTTTCGATTTGCCCCCCGAATCCGCCCTTAAATCTATTGATTCCCCCCACGCCTTGTGCGGCCCCACCCATCATATCCATCTCTCTGAAACCGTGCTTCCTACCCCAAGACATGGCCTCCCAAATCAAGACATCTGTGGGTTGATACCAGGAATGGTCGCGTAGAAATCCGGATATTGAGTAATTCATTCGGCGGTTCCATAGAAGGAAAAGCGCCTCGGCGACCGGTTTTTCGTCAACATAGGAGACGAAGAGTTTCATCAATTTCTTTTTTAAGCCGTATTCAAGAACCTTAAGAACTTCGTTCTTGTCACGCCCCCAATATTCATACCTCGCCTTTATGCCAAAAATGATGTCTGCAGCCTTTTCGGGTTCATCCACCGTTCGGACAACGACGCCCCTCTTTATGCCCTGGCGTATGCTATTTCTCCTCTTCCTGGTAAATGATGTTGTGGGGTCTTTCCTGGAAATGTCCACGATTCTTGTCAGCGATGGACTTGACACACCCTTAACCTCGACGTTTGATATGCCCTGAATGACTCCTGACATGTGCCTCCTAATTTCTTTGTAAAATGTGCCGGCTTCCTTTGGGTCTGGAGAATAAAATCCGACACCCGTACCAGGACACCAGAAACCCCCCAACCAGTTCTTTTTCAAAAAGGGCAGTCTTGACGGGGTAATTGTAATCTTGGCAATGTTTTCACCCTTCCTGAAGAATCTCACGCGATGGCCCAGAACCTCTTTCTCCAAGCGAGTCCAGTCATCAGAAAAAAACAAGCTAACTCGCTTTTGCTTCGCCATATCAACTACCCTTTTTCCGCATCACGACTAAGGCCTGACTCCTCCTGAAAAACATCAGGAACTTCTTAAGCCACGTTCTGGGGAATTCCCTGTGGAAAACGGTCTCCAGGTGCTCCAAACCCACAGCTTCAAATCGTTTGCACTCCGCCGGGACAGTTGTATTGAACTCAGGAATGCCCTTGTTCACAATGTACCCCCCGTTTCTTCCCAGGTCAATCAGCCAGCTCAAGACATTTTTAGGGAGCCAATACCAAAATAGGAACCTCCCCGGTATGCAAATTATGTTGTGAAATGACTGGAGCAGGAGGCCGCCCGGTTTCAAGACTCTGGAAATTTCAGTTATAGCCTTGTTTCTCTCCGTCACTGGAAAAACACAGTCGAGAGAATTAAAGGGAATAAATACGTAGTCGACCGATTTGTCGGGCAAGGGAATCTTTACGGCATTCGCCTCAACAAGCTTCACACCCCCCTCAAGTTTAAATTTCTTCACTTTGTTCCCAGCCCTCTTAAGCATCTCTGGAGAGAAATCAAGGCCGATAACTTTGAAGCCCATCTTTGCGAGAGGAACTAGCGTTCTTCCTGCCCCACAACCAATCTCAAGTACGGTGCCTTTCTTACCAAAATATTTTTTGACAAGGTGTCGTTCAGTTTCCCAAAATCCCAAGTCCGGATCATAGTGATCCGCCCTGTCGTTCCACTTCTCCTCGAGGCCTTTTATCTGTGGTTTCACAGCCAAAGAGGTTGAGGGATTTTAAAAATGAATCTGATGGCTAGCATTCATAGAAATAATGCAGATCCGTTTCTCCAATCTCATTATTGCACCCTGCTGTGTTCGCGAGCTCTTCTTGGAATGACCCTTTCCTAACCACAAAATAGTCTGGGTCAAGCTCGATAATGCATCCTTCCATCATCCCGTCAACGCGACACTCAAGAGCCCGAGGGGACACCAGGCCCGCAAGGTCGAAAACATACTGGCCGGAATAGTATCCAATTATGCCAATATCTCCTGCCGCAATCTTGCCGCTTGCGTTCACCGCAAATTCCTTGTAGACATTGGCGTCTGCGAGGGCATCCCTCTGGAGATACAGTTCCCGGGCTGCAAACCCGATTTGATGCACCGAAATGAAGAGAAGCACGGCTGCCACAAAGTATTTGGAGCTTCCTTTAATTCCCTTGGCCACTCTCAAAAGGCCAACCGATGCACCCAGGAAGAACAAAGGGTAGTATGGGGCATAATACCAAAAGAACACAGGGGCCCTCATGGCAAAATATGACAAAAACACGAGCAGGGGCGACGCGACGAAAACTAGGAGTTCCCGGGACATAAACATCAAAAAGAATGCTGGGAAAGGCTCTTTGAGAATGAAGTTGAGCAGGTGGTATCCCGACTCCACGATATTACCAGGCCCGCCCTCATTCAATACTGACTTGGCATATATGGAGTATGGTATCGGAAACCCATAGAAGGCCTGGGAAAAGACGAATAGCAGCCCTGCAATCAGGACACCGGGCATAATCCTTTTCTTTTCCTTTGAAAGCAGGAACATAACGGGAAGGAAAAATCCCCCCTCCGGCCTTACGAATATTGACAGACCGGCCAGGATTCCTGCAGGCAATTCTTTCCCTTCCAAAAATAGCGTGCAGGAAACAAAAACCAACGAAGAGAAGACTGCAGTTTCCATACCACTCATGAACCATCGTGCAGTGTAATGGTCCACAGACAACATCAGGACAAACGCATAGGCAGCCAGGTCCCCGTATGTCTTCTTGAGGAATTTCCATCCAGCCAGACCAATCACAAGGAATCCTGCAAGCCCGACAACCTTCGAAAAGATAACAGGGTCTATGCCAAAAAGCATTCCCGCGGCAATCATCAGGCCATATAGCGGGTTCGTAATCCCCAGAACGCGTTCCCCTGGATTGTAAACGAACCCTTTGCCATCCACAAGGTTCCTGGCATACCTGAACGTTATGTAGGCATCGTCTGCCGTGTGGCCGAAAAAGAGCAACCTCAAAGCAACCCCCAGCAGCAGTATGGCCAACAGTTTCCTGTCCACTAAAAGCTTGGTGTGAGCACTTTAAAAACCTTGAAAGGCAGTATATGTGTGATAGTCGTAACGGGGGGCTCTGGATTCATAGGTACAGCCCTGTGTAAAGAGCTTTTCAGAAAGCGCATGGACTTCAAAATTGCCGATGTCATACAACCAAGAAATTTTTCAGGGAACTTCAAGGAGACCAACATAACCCAACCGGGCGAACTTGACCGACTTCTACATAAAGGCGACACCGTAGTCCACCTGGCAGCACTCGTAAACGCCCACGAGTCCGACGAGAAGAGGGAAGAATATTTCAAGGTCAATATTGAAGGTACGTTCAATGTTGTAAACGCATGCATCGCAAAGGGCTGCAAAATCGTGTTCACATCGAGTGTGGCCGTATACGACCCCCGGCTTGAAGGCCCGATAAAGGAGACCAGCAACCTAGCCCCGGAAAATTTTTATGGGGTCACCAAACTGATATGTGAAGGGTTGATAGAGCATTCAGGAATCCCCTACGTGATACTGCGTCCCACAAACGCCTACGGGCCGGGAGGCAGGGGTGTAATAAACAGCTTCGTAAAAAAGGCTGTCATGGGTTTCCCAATGGAAGTCTGGGCGGGAGGTGACCAAGAAAGGGACTTCATACACGTTGATGACGTTGTCAGTGCACTGCTTCTGGGAATCGATAGAAGTTCGGGAACCTACAACATATCGAGTGGGGAAAACATAAGGATATCGGCGCTGGCAGAGCTCGTAAACAAGCTGGCGGGCTCAAAATCGAAAATAACCTTCAGAAACAAAAAAGAGGGAAAAATAAAGTATAGCGTTCCGTCTTGGAAGGCCAAAAAAGAATTGGGTTTCGAGCCGCGAGTCTCGTTAAGAGAAGGTATAAAGGGATTGCTATGAGGGTGGCTTTTTTTCTAACACAGTACATGGAAATTGGCGGTGTTGAAAATGTAGTGCGGGAAGTCGCCAAACGGCTCAAGAAGCGGCATAAAGTTTATTTGATAATAAGGGACCGAAAACAAAACACAGAGCCCGAAAAGTTTTGGGACGGGTTTCTCAAGATACCTAGTTCGGAAAAGTTTCATCAGTTTCTCAAGAGCAGGAAGCTCGTGGAAAAATACATACAAAAAAACAAGATTGACCTGGTAAACTTTCACAACTGGTCACCTGCGGCACCCTTCGTTTTCTCGAAGTTCAAGAAGGTGATTACCATGCATGGAAGCTCCTCTGAGAGGCAGCTGAACGAGGGCAGGTGGTACGCGTTCCCCTTCATGTGGCTTGTTGAGGAAATTGCAATGAATTCCTGCGATGCCATCACGTCAATAACAAAACATCATATGCGACTGTTTGCCCTGTTCAAGCCACTTAAGACGGTATACAATGGGGTTGACACGAAATTTTTCTCACCAGCCACCGTAAAGAGAGCCACGGCCCGCACCGAACTAAAAATAAGTGGATTCACGGGACTTTTCATCGGAAAATTCCTGCATGTAAAGGGTCTAAAGTACCTCTTGGACGCCGCACGGGAGCTTGAAGATGTACACTTCGTCATAATTGGTGATGGTGAGGAAAAATATCTCCTGGAAAATGCGCCAAAAAATGTCAGGTGGATTGGAGCAATTTACGACAAAAAGGTTTTGAGAAAATATTATTCAGCTGCAGACTTCCTGGTGATACCAAGCATCAATGAGGGACTTCCTTTGGTTTTGCTGGAGGGGCTGAGCATGGGACTCCCGGTGGTGGGGACAGATGCGGGGGGAATTCCTGAGATCCTGCGCCGCGGGGGGGGAATTGCCGTCCCAAAGAAAAACCCGAAGGCAATCGTGTGTGCCATTGAATCCATCAGAATGAAAAAGCTCAAACGGAAAGCCGAGACGGTCTTTGACTGGAATGATGTGACAAAAGGCTATGAAGACCTCTTTGAATCGGTCATGAGGGGTTCCAAATGAAGAATGTCATGTTCATACTGGATGGTTTCGCTTACGAATACGTCGAAAACGACGCCTTCGCAGAGCTGAAGGACTTCCTGCAGTTCATTATCCCCATGAAACCTTCTGCGGGCTGGAGCTCAAAACCAGTTCTCTTCACAGGTAACGGGCCCCGGACGAACGACCTCTTTACCCAGTACTGGCTCTCTGAGAACTCCCAGTTTAAGTGGTTGAAAATCAACAGGCGCATCTGGCTGCCACCCATGTTCTCCGCCTTCTTTACAGGATTCTTCAGAAAACTTTTGAGCTATAAGATACTCCCAAACACAAGGATTCCACTCAATGCCCTGCAATACTTTGACGTCTCGGATGGCTACGTGAATGCCTTGAAAATAAAACAGCCGGTGGGGCTTGAAAAAGAGGAGCTGAAAATCGTTTACACGAAGATCGTCGACAGGGCAGGTCATCTGTACGGAACGCAATCCACGGAAACATGCACAGCAATCGAGAAAGTTTCAGAAATCATACGGACCACTTTAAACGTCGGCAATTTTGACAACCTTTTCGTGGTCGGAGACCACGGAATGTGTGACATCAAGAAAAAAATTGACATAGTTCCCGCTCTCGATTCGACGGGACTCAAATTTGGGAAGGACCTCTTGTATTTCATAGATTCAACAATGATACGGTTCTGGTTTGTTAGCGAGCACTCAAAGGAGGTCGTCACGGAAGTCCTTGAGGGCTTCAAGAAGTTCGGGAAAATCATCGGCACAAAGGACGCCAAGGAACTGGACATTAACTTTGGACACAAGCGGTACGGTGAGCTTGTTTTCTGGCTTAATGACGGTGTTGTCTTCAAGCCGTCATTCTACCACAGATGGACCTTTACAGGCGCACGGAAAAATGAAGGGATGCACGGATATCTCGGCGACCGAACGGTTTTTGCGGTGGCCTCAAAACGAGGACTCCAGTTCAAACGGGCAAAAGAAGCTGAGATGACTTCGTTTTACCCGACTGTAATGGAAACCCTTGGAAAAGAGTATAAATGTGAGGGAAAAAGTTTGTTAAGGTGACCTGATGGACTTAGAGAAATTATATGACGAGGAAGCCGGTCGTTATGACGCTGACAGACTATCAGGGTCCGCTGGAAAAGTAAAACACAACGTGGAAATAAAGAAGATAGGAAAAATTTTGGGGAAGACCCTAGGAAAACTTGACGGCAGGCGCATACTGGAAGTCGGTGTCGGGACGGGGAGGATTGCAGTGGAACTCGCAGCCAAAGGGGCAACTGTCTACGGACTCGACGTATCCACCAAGATGCTAGAGGAAACGGAAAGGAAGGCAAAGGAACGCGGCGTCCAAGTCAGAGTTGTAAAGGGCTCCGGTGAACGGCTTCCCTTCAGGGACGCACAGTTCGACGCCGTCATAATCATGCGGGTCCTAGCACACGTAAAGGCCCCTAAAAAATTTGTTGAGGAAGCCAAACGAGTTACGAAACCAGGCGGAACGCTGGTGTTTGATTTTTACAATGCGGATAATTATTTCATAAGACGTGGTGAGAAACGAAACAAGGAGCAGGGAAAGTATATCCCGCGTTCATTTTCAAAGAAGGATGTTGTTGGGTTCCTGCCTGGTGTGAAAATTGAACCAACCCAATATATGCTGACGCTGGGTTTTCTTCCATTTCACGTTTATTACGTCCTGGAAACCCTGCTGTCCCTGCTGCCGGACAGACTCGCCAGAAACCTCATTTACTACTACACTAAAGAGCTATAAACGTCGTGGGAAGAGAAAGCCATGTTGTTCGTTTTTGGGGAAATCAGGCGGCATCCTCTAGGAACTGAATTTCCACGCTGCGGTGAGGAATACATCCCCTACCACTTGTTCAACAAAATAGGGGGGGTTTCTGTGTCGGCCGCCCGGAATTCTGAGACCCTAAAAACACAGGGCGGAAAAATTGTACGGTACAAAAAATCCCAACTGTTTGGGCCCCTGAGGACTTTTGACTCCGACAGAAAGGTCCGGAAAATCCTCGAAGGACTGTTGAAAGAAAAAAAGATGGGTGTCGCAAACATTCACTCCTTCCTGCCGCGTTCGTCGGCGTTCCTGAAAAATAAAGGCACAAGAGTCATAATCACAAGTCATGGGGGCTTTCCCTCATTCCAGAACCTGCCCCTTTGGAAACGCCCACTGGCTGGATTGCGAAAACGTGTGGAGGCGTCCTCAATAAGGAGCGCCGACCTTCTCGTCGCGATAAACAAATACATGGTGGGTGAATATGAACGCTACCAAACCAAGAAGCCGGTCAAGCTCATTTACAGCGGGGTAGACACGCATCTCTACAAACCCCAAAACGGAAAATGGAATGAGCCACTCAAGGTGGTCTTCCTAAGCAGGCTGCACCCCCAAAAAGGAATATGGGAATTCATTGAGCTTGCAAAATCCTCAGATGCTGAATTCATCATAATAGGACATGACCAACTCAATCTCAACAACAGGATAAGGACGTTCATCAAAGACCACCCGAACATAAAATTTTTTCCTGATGCAAGCGAACAAACCAAGGTGGAGCTGCTGGGAAAATCGCATCTTTTTGTCTCGCTTTCCAAAGGATACGACCCGACGCCAAATGTTCTCTATGAGGCAATGGGGAGCGGAATGGCCATTGCCTCAACCCTGAAACATTACAGAGAAGACGTCCTGGAAGACAAAGCCATATGGATAAACAGGTGGCAGGACGTTTTGCCGTATCTCGATGACAAAAAGTTGCTCCAGTCAAGGGCGCGGAAACTCAGAAAGAGCGCCGAGCGGTTTTTCAATACAGAACGCATGGCAAAGGAATATAAGGGCCTTGGAAAGATAAGTCTGTGAGTGCTTTCCTCCCGGTTGGAAAACCCCTGATTGGCAAGGAAGAAAAAGAGGAAGTTCTGAAGGTTCTCGACTCCGGGTGGATTTCGGTAGGGCCGGAGTGCAAGAGACTCGAGGAACTCGCCTCGAAATATCTTGGTGTGGATGCTGCAGTGACCGTAAGCTCCTGCACGGCAGGGCTTTTCTTGTCGTTAAAGGCAATTGGTGTCGGCCCTGGTGACGAAGTTGTGGTTCCAACATACACTTTCTGCTCAAGTGTCAATGTGGTGGAGCACCTTGGTGCGAGGCCGGTCTTGATCGACAGCGAACCGAACACAATGAATCTCGACATCATGAAACTGAAGGACGCAATAACTGAAAAAACCAGAGCGATTGTCCCGGTACACTTCGCCGGGCAGCCTGTAGACATCGACAAAGTTTTGAAAATCGCGGGGGACGTCCCTGTAATCGAAGACGCCGCACACGCTATTGGGGCTGAATTCGGACATAAAAAAATCGGGGGTTTCGGACTGGCCACGAACTTCTCATTTTATGCAACCAAAAATATGACGACTGGAGACGGTGGGATGGTGACCACCAACAGCGAACCACTCGCCGAAAAGCTGAAGCTGCTGCGACTCCACGGTCTCAGCAGGGACGCTTGGAAAAGGTATACATCTGCCGGCAGCTGGAAATATGATGTCGTCGAGGCGGGCTACAAAGCCAATTTAACGGACATGCAGGCCGCCCTGGGTGTTATCCAGTTGGGAAAGCTGGAGGGATTCATAGAAAGACGGAGAGAACTTGCAGGACACTACAGGAAACTTTTAGGTGACCTGGAAATCTTTGAACTTCCAGAGGAAAAACAAGGGAGGAAGCACGTCTTTCACCTCTTCCCTGTTTTTGTAAAAAAGGGCATCGACCGGGACAAGTTCATAGAAGGTTTGAGGTCGGAAAATATTGGGACCAGTGTGCACTTCATACCTGTCCACAGTTTCACATACTACAAAAGGAGGTACGGCTTTTCCAATGAGGATTTCCCTGTAGCCTGGAATTACTCAAACAGGGAAATAAGCCTGCCGATATTTAATGGAATGTCCTTGGAAGACGTCGAGCGCGTGGTCGCTGCCGTGAAGAAGATTGGAAAGAACTATCTGTGATGTTCCCTGTAAGCCCCCAGATACTCTTTTATTATGACCTTCCAGGAAAAATCCTTCTTTATCTTTTGCCGAGCAGCTTTTTCAACCCTTCCCATTAGTTTTTTGTCTTTGTAAACTTTTTGAATCAGCTCGCGAACCTCAATGTCCCTTGAGAAAAAAAATCCTGTTTTCCAAGGGTCAATCACACTCCTGAGGTCGCCGACCCGTGTGGTGAAAACCAGTCTGCCCGCGGCCATTGACTCTGTCACCGTCTGTGATATCCCCCCTATTCTCCTGAATGGAAGAAGGATGCCGTCGACCGAAGCGAGCAGTTCTGGAACCTGATCCCACCTCACGGCATCCATGACCCTTACGTTGGTAACTTTCTCGGCAAGCTTCCTGACTTCATCTTCCTTGGGACCGTAACCAACCATGACACCCTCAAAACCCGGCAGGCCTTTCAGGATCTCCACAAACCGGTCAGGCCCGTTTTCCCAAGAAAACCTACCAAAGAAAAGAAGTCTCTTGCCCCTGGCGGGCTTGTATTTGAATCTCGAGAAATCGACGCCATTGTTTATGACCTTTATCGGCACAACGATGCCGTTCTCCTTCAGATGCTTTTCAATATCGTAGCCCTCGGAAAAAACCAAATCGATTTTGTTCAAAACGTCTTTGGCAAGGAATGTGAGGAACTGCCCCTTCAACCAACCGATAAATTTGTTGGAGCCTGTGTATTTCCAGTACTCACCGTACTCGTCAAACATCCTGCCGCCAATGCTGATGATTTTCACTTCGTCTTGGAAGACTTTCGTTATCGCACGCCCCGCAGGCCATAAAGAATCGAAGTGGACTATGTCTGGCTTGTATTTTTCCTTCAGTTCGCGGAGCTTTTGTTCCATGAAGAATGAGCCCTTCACAGATTCGCCGACATACTTGTGCTCGGCACCCTGTGATTTGAAAAGGAGCCTAACAACCTTCACGTCTGCTCCCTGACCCTTGAGAAAATGAACTGTATTGAACATCTGGGTGGCCATGCCGCTCCTCTCGGGGGGGAAATGCCTGAGCAGGAATAGTATTCTCATGCAACCCCTTAAAACAGACATATAAAGAATGATTGGTTGTATTTCAATGAACAGACTGCTCAGGAGGATAGGGAATCTGACGATGCCCGGCACGATAAAGAAGTTTTTCTGGAAACTTTGTGGCTTCAAACTTGGCAAGGGGCTTGCGGTCTCCTGGAATGTTGTGCTGGCATGTGACGCTGTTGATATCGGCGACTATGTAGAATTGTCCTCCGGTTTCAAGGCCCTCGGTCCAAAAAGACTAACGGTTGGTGACTTCACAACGGTGTCTGAGAAATGTTTCGTAAACGGGAACGCCTTGTTTGAGATTGGAAAGAACTGCTTCCTGGGCTACGAAAGTGTAATAAATTGTTCCGAGCACGTCAAAATCGGCAGCAACACCGCACTGGCCGGTGCCCGCGTGCAGATTTGGACACATTCAACCTGGATGGAAGAAATAGAGGGTTACAATGTGAAGAACGAATCAGGTCCGGTGGAAATAGGTGAAAACTGCTACATCGGGACTGGTGCCATAATCCTGCCCGGCGTCTCAGTTAATGATGGGGGTGTAGTCGGGGCACGGGCCCTTGTGACAAAGGACGTCCCTGCAAACACCATGGTCATTGGAGTCCCTGCCAAACCAAAGAAGCGAGTCACCAAAACTCAAAAGAGGAGGGAGGACGTCATCAAAATCCTGAAGGAATTCCTAAAGCGGCAGGGAATCCGTGGATTTTCTTTTTACCCTGACACATCTGGGAAGGTCGTCTTTTCATGGGGTGAAGACGTCAAGGCCGCCGGGAGCCTCTTCGACCTGAAGAACAAGACCTGCCGGATAAAGAATACGGAAGGTGTTGAAATTAGGAAAAAATTAAATTGGTACATCGCGAGGTTCTGAAATATGAAAATCCTATTAACAGGGGGGGCGGGATATATTGGCAGCATCCTCACACGGGAACTGATGAAAGCCGGGCACGACGTAAGAATATTCGACAACCTGACTTATGGAAAGGAAAGCATTCCAGACGGAGTGGAGCTTGTCAACGGCGACCTGATGAACATCCTGAAGGTCGCCAGGGCCGTCAGGGGGACGGATGCCATAATTCACTTGGCTGCCATAGTTGGAGACCCCTCAGGAAAACTGATTCCTGATGAAACGTTGGCCGTCAACTATTTTGGAACCAGAAACCTCGCTGAAGCCGGAAAACATTTTGGGATCAACAGGTTCGTGTTGGCTTCCACGTGCTCCGTTTACGGGTTCAGGGAAGGCATCTGCACGGAAGCTACCGAGCCAAACCCAATCTCAAATTATGCAGAAACCAAAGTTCTCGCCGAGAGGGCACTCGCAAGCATACCGGATGTCAATCCCGTCATCCTGCGGCTGGGGACGGTATATGGCCTAAGTCCGCGTATGCGGTTCGACCTGGTCGCCAATCTCCTGATTGCAAAAGCCCTCTGGGAAGGAAAAATAACAGTCTATGGCAAAGGGAAACAATTCCGCCCATTTGTTCACGTCAGGGACGTTGCGGATGCTTTCAGGATGGGATTGGAGGTTGCACCCGGGACCTACAATGTCGGCTCGGATGAACAGAACCACAGCGTAAGGGAATTGGCGGAAATCATTGCCACCAACGTAAGGGCTGCTGAGGTCGTTTTTGTAGAACAAAAGGAGGATAACCGAAGCTACAGGGCCAGCTTCGAAAAATTCGTGGCTCTTGGGTTTGCACCCAGGTTCAAAATACCGGACGCTGTGAGGGAAATCAAGGATGCCAAAAACAAGGGTGTCCTCAAAGACTACACAGAGGCCAGGTACAGTAATTTCGAAACCTTGAAGAACTCTTTTAAGCCCGGCAGGTAATATTTATATGAGGCCTCTTTGGGTCTTTCTCCTGCTTTGCCCTGTTTTTGCACAACTGTCCACTGACTGCGATGCCTGTCTCAACTTCCAGTCAACCGACAATATTGTGGTCAGATGCTCGACCATCCTTGTCAAAAACCGCACCAGGGTGGAACTCAAGGAAGGGATGGCGCTGTCTGACGGCGAGCGGCTGCATGTGGGTGAGGTCATCTTGGAAGAGGGCACCTACCAGCTCGTGAACCTCAGCAGCATCGACTTCGCAGCCGAGGAAAGCCGACGGAGGAACGAGTTCGTCCTCAAGATTTCCCTGCTAATAGTCGCTGCTTTGTTCCTGTTCTCTTTTTAGTGGCAGGGGTCTCACAACACTTTTAAGCGTCTTGAACAGGTTCTTCTGTGGATAATGTAGAAGACCTCCCTGGTGTTGGTCCAAAAACAGCGGAAAAAATGAAAGAGGTTGGTTTTGTCGACTTCATGAGTATCGCCGTGGCTTCACCTATCGAGCTCAGTGCCGCAGCCGAAATATCAGAAGCCAGCGCCGGAAAAATAATCGCGGCTGCGAGGGAAAAGCTCGAAATGGGATTCGAAACGGCTGAGAAGCTGCTAGAAAGACGGGGTGACATCGGATACCTCCACACCGGCTCCATGAATCTTGACAAACTGCTGGGTGGCAGGGGAGTCCAGACACAGGCAATAACTGAAGCCCACGGCCCATATGGCTCGGGAAAGACCCAGTTGGGGTTCACTTTGTCGGTCACGGTTCAGCAGCCAAAGGACGTCGAGGATGCCGAGAAGGTAGGACTCGAAGGAAAGGTGGCATTCATTGACACTGAAAACACCTTCAGGCCGGAACGGGTGGCACAAATCGCAAGGTCACGGGGAATGGACCCTGAAAAGGTGTTGAAGAACATATTCGTGGCAAGGGCCTACAACAGCGACCACCAGATGTTGTTGGTCGAGCGGATAAGCGAGCTTGTGAACCAAGGTGAAAACATACGATTAATCGTGGTGGATAGTCTCACGAGCCACTTCAGGGCAGAATATATTGGCAGGGGCACGCTGGCCAGGCGGCAGCAGAAGCTCAACAAACACCTGCACTACTTGCAGAAGCTGGCAGACCAGCACAACCTGGCTGTTTACGTGACAAATCAGGTCATGTCAAAACCAGACATTTTCTTCGGACCGAGCATGCAGGCCATTGGTGGGCACATACTTGCACATGCCGCCACTTACCGGTTGTTCTTCAGGAAGAGCAAGGGCAACAAAAAGATTGCAAGACTTATTGACTCACCAGACCTCCCGGAGTCTGAAACGGTCTTCGAACTAACGGAAAGGGGTCTCGACGACGGCTAGAGAAAAAGTTTGTCCTTATCCATCTTCTCAAGGGCCTTCTTGGTGAATATCGTCAGCCTGCCGGGGTGGGCACCAGGTGCAAGCAGCTCGGCATTCAGTTGATTTACCGTCACGACATCGACGCCAGGAATATTGGAAGCTGCCTTGACCACGGGGCTGGGTTCGCCTATGACCAACAGAGGCCCTTTGACTCTTTTGTATGTCCGCCCCCTTGACTTTCCTCTGCCCGCCCTCAGCTTCTTCTTCGACGCCCTTTCGAGCTCCTGGGAAAGCCCCAATGACTCAAATGCCGCCACGATGTCCTTCGTCTTGGAAATACCCTCAAATGCTTCAACCACGACAAATGGGTATGCTTTCGGAGCCTTGTGTCCGCGCAACACAACCATTTCCTTGTTCACCGCGGCCGCCAGGGCGGCCCTTATGGCCAGCCTGCGTTCCTTGTCGTTCATCTTGTGGTCCCATTCCCTCTCGGCCTTCGGGGGGTGGGCAGCCGGACCACCGACCGCCTGTGGGACGCTCACGACCCTGCCAACTCTGCGGCCGCCCCTAAGTAGGAGACGGGGAAGGCGGGCGACGCTCCAGTTGTAGCTGTGGCCGTATCCCCTTCGCGTGCCCCTGAACTTTGCAGAGCTCAGGCGTCCGGCACCCGTCTTGGAACCATATGGCTGTACTCTGTTTTTCTGGGCGGCTGTTACAGCCTTCCTTATCAGATCTTCACGAACGGGGGTTTCGAACTGCTTCGGAAGCTTGAACTTCTCTGTTTCCTCGCCTTTGAGATTATAAACAGGAACTTTCACTTTACCACCTTCCCATCCACTATTATGCCCTGAAGTTCATAAGGTATCTTGCCGCCCGCCCTGAGGGGCTTCCTGATCATCAGCGCCCTCTTCGGGGGGCCTAGAAGCGTCCCAAGGACCAGGGCATAGTCGGACTTGACAAGACCATACCTTTTCCACCCGCTCTTGGGGTTCATGTCTCCATTCCCCAGCTTGATGATTTGCTTATTATATTCCGTTCTCGTGTGAAAACCAGTCTGCCCCGCCATGGGGACCTGCCAGCCCGTCTTCTTTGGCGTCCATGGGCCCAACGTGCCGGGCTTCCTCCGACTCTTCTCCGCCTTGTGCGAAAGGAGTTTCACACCGAATCGCTTGACGGGACCCTGTAGGCCCTTGCCCTTGGTGACCCCGGTGAAGTCGGCAAATCCTCCGACGGAAAAAACATCCGAAAATCTCACTTCTTTTTTAAGGTTCTCAGACGCAAATTTCATCGTGGCCTCCAGGTCACCACCGTATGCTATCTCGACCTCCTCGGGAAGTTTCTTTGGAAAGCCCGCAAGCCTTGGTTGTGTCTCGAAAACAAGGCGGGCAAAGTCGGCCTCGGCTCCCTTGAAGTCTTTCTCGTTTGTCAGCTCAGTCAGGACCTTGGAACCATAAGGTGTTTTTCCGTAAAGGCGGACTGCCCTGAGTATCATAGGGGGGACCTCAATGACTGTAACGGCCCTGGCCAGCTTTTTTCCGGACATCGGCGACTGCGCATTTTTCGTGGCAACCCTAGCCGTCAACATACCAACTTTGTAACCGACAAATCCAAGCATGCCGTCGGCCTCGGGCCAGCTCCTGACCCTCGGCAGCTGTGTCTTGGCCCTAACTCTGGGACTAAACTGAAGCGAGCCCCTCCTTGGTTTTCCGTCCTTTACCATTTCACCACGCTTCTACTTGGCCTTTTTAAATGCTTTCTAATATTCCCACTGTGCGATGGCTTAAGCTCTTGTTGGTAGTTTTAATATCTTATGGAATATTCAAGTACCGCGATTCCCTTGTGGACGCTGCCGGGTATGCCAGCTCCTTACGGATTGAACTCCTGCTCGCGGCCGCCTTTGCGTTCTTGAGTCTGATGGCATCGAGCCTCAGAGCAAAACACATAATCAACGAGGTGGGTGGCTTGATTAGTACGAAGGAATCCTTCGAGCTTTCGGCGGTGTCCGCTTCCTCCATTTTTTCCCTGGTCCGGGTGGGGAGTGGGATCCCCCTCTACTATCTGAAGAAAACGGGCACCTTGCTGTCTCACACGGTCGTCTACTATATCGCCGACAGGTTTTTCAACATCATGAGCTTCCTTGCCCTTGGCGTCGTGGTTCTGGGGAAATTCAGCTGGGTTTCGGGTCTCCTTTTGGCCGCAGGGGTTATGGTGACCTTGGTTGGCCTGACCTACACTCGCCTGTTGCCGGATTTCTGGCCGTTTGGCATGATAAAAGACTTCATAGAAGACATAAGAAAACTGGTAACCTGGCGGACGGCTGTGTGGCTTTCCTTTCTGTCACTCTCGAACCTCATGATAGATTCCTTCGCGATTTCCCTGCTCAGCGGCGCGGGTCTGAATGCGGTCCTGGCCGCGACGGTACTGGGCACAGCAGCCATGCTTGTGTCCCCGACGCCGGCAGGTATTGGGATATACGAACCCGTCGTATCCACCCAGTTGGTGTCGGCTGGTGTGGTTGGTGGAGCGGCAATCGGGAGCGTCCTGACCTACCGGTTGTTTGCACTCTGGGTACCGGCACTTGTAGGGTTATATGTACTACACCGGAAACTTTAGTTTGTAATATTTCCTTTTGGTAGAAGCACCCCACGAGAAGTTTCCTTTCGTGTTTTTGATGTCCTTCACCTCAAAAAGCCCATCCTTCTCACCCTTGCTTAGGTGGTAATAAACGAGTCGAATCGATATGTCGCCGTATCTGGCTTTGTATTTTTTGAATATTTCATATCCATAAGCGGAGCCCTCGCGGAGTATCTCGACTATCCGGGACCTGACCGAACTCCTGACCTGTCTGGCCATGCCTGAGAGTGGGACGTCGACAATTGTGAATGGCTGAACCTTGGCCTTTTCGCGGAGCCCGTTGAAGTAGTCGGCCCGGTCCCTGAATGGCTTGAAAACGAAAACGGCAAATATGTCGTCCTTGTACGTCGTCTCGTCCACCACGACTATGCTGGCCTTCGGATTGAGCTTCTTCGCCCGTTTGATCAAACGGTCGGCGGGGCCCTCGGAAATTATGCCGAACTTCACCTTCTTTCTGTATATGGAGGTTTAAGAAACTTTTCCATATTGAAACACAACACTCCCCCTGACTTCTCGTGGAAGGCGCTCTATTATCATAAATTAATAGCTTTTCAATATTGTAATATCTACGTGAAACTTTACAATATAGAAAAGAAGAAATCCGCAAAAGAAATAAACCCCTAACTCCACAGGAAGAGTGGGGGTGTCTCCACTGGAAATGAAGGTTGGTTCCATGCGAAGTTATGCTGCAGGCACTACAAACAGATATAAATTATTTTTGAACATAATCACGTGAGGTGCGTCCATGTCCGATGATATAGAAAAAATATTCAGTTTTTACGCATCCGGGAGTTCTATATTCGTTAGAAAAGATTTTCTGCAATCGTCGTATATTCCGGCGGAGCTACCCCACCGAGAGGGGCAGGTTAAGCAATTGGCGCAGATGCTGGCACCCTCCCTCAGGTTGGAGAAACCTTCAAACATATTCGTCTACGGGAAGCCCGGTACGGGCAAGACGGCGGTTACGCTCTTTGTTGGGGCCCACCTCAACAAGACCGCCCAGGAGAAGGGCATCCCGATAAAGTTTCTGTACATCAACACAGGTCTCAAAAAGGTAGCGGACACAGAATACAGGCTGTACGCATACATCTGCAGGATGCTCGGCGACTTTGTGCCTGATACGGGGATCCCAACACACACGGTTTTCGAGCGCATGCTGCACCTCTTGGAGAGTAACCCTGCGATGTACCTCGTGGTCCTGGACGAAATAGACGTGCTGATTGACAAGAGCCCGGACACATTGTACACGCTTTCAAGGATAAACTCCGAATTGAAAAATTCCAAGCTTTCAATAATCGGGATTACGAACAACGTCAACGCCATAAATTCACTCGATTCCAGGACAAAGTCGAGCCTTTCAGAGGAGGAGCTGTTGTTCCCGCCCTACGATGCCAACCAGCTCTGCGACATCCTGAAGGAGCGGAGTGACGCCTGTTTTTCCCCAGGTGTCCTCGACGATTCCGTAGTCATGCTGTGTGCTGCGTCCGCCGCCAGGGAGCACGGGGATGCAAGGCGGGCTCTGGAACTCCTGAGAATTTCGGCGGAGCTCGCCGAGCGCGAGACATCACTGAAGGTCCTAAAGAAGCACGTCAATACGGCAATTGGCAAGCTCTACACGGACAAGGTCCACACATTCCTCAAGACGTTGCCAGACCACCAGAAAATGGTCCTAAAATCCATAATAGAGCTTGACAAACCCATGGCGTACACCCGGGAGATTTATGACAAATACGTCGAAACCGTCTCGAAAGCCGGCCTGAAGGAGCTGACAATGAGGCGGGTCCTCGACATCCTGGCCGAATTCGAAGCGGAGGGCATAGTCAGGACCAACGTCATATCCCGCGGCCGCTACGGGCGAACAAAAATTGTAGAGTTCGCTACAGTAGATAATATTAAAGAGCAGGTAGAAAAACTCCTGGTGAATCTTTAATGGACCTGACGACATTCATGCAGGATTCCGAACACAAACAGAAGGTCGAAAGAATCTTCAGCAAGGGTGTCCGCATGATTTACCAGGATGCACTCAAGAGTCTTGTCTCTGACATCGAACTGATAGACCTTCTGGCGACCATGGAAACCGTGCCCGAAGAGATAACCACTGAGTTTCTTCAGTGCCTAAAAAAACAGCCTGAAATAATTGAGGCCGCCCCCAAGTTACCAGGGGGCATGAGTCCCCTCAAGGAATACAACGAATGGGAGCCCGTCACACCAAAAAGCTTTCTCTCGTTCTTCCTCTCAAGGTACAAGACGGTGTCGCAGATTCTCTGGCGCCGGCCGCAACTCAAGAACGCAGTTTCGATAGCCCAGACATCGCGCATCAGGGGGCGGGAGGAACTTGCAATAATTGGCATGGTCAGGGACATACACGACACACACAACAACAAAAGGATACTCACAGTGGAGGACCTCTCAGGCTCCACCCGAGTCATAGTCCCCTCGACGCTCGTAGAAAAGGGTGAAATTGTTACTGACGAGGTCATAGGCATCAGAGGACAGGCAGGCAGAGACATATTCTTCGCGAATTCCGTCATATTCCCTGAGATTCCTCAAGTTCAGTGGCCGAGCGCCGAACGCCCCCGGGCCCTTTTCGTGTCAGACCTCCACGTCGGCTCGAAGAAATTCATCGAGCCCGTCTGGGACAACGTGGTTTCCTGGTTGAAGGAACACAAGGACGTCAAATACTTGTTCGTGGCCGGCGACCTCGTCGACGGCGTCGGCGTCTACCAAAACCAGAACAAGAGCCTCGAAATCGAAACGATTGAGGGGCAGATGGAATCCTTGGCAAAATACTTGAAGCAGCTGCGCAGCGGCCTGAAAATATTTGTGATAAGCGGCAACCACGACCCAAACAGGGATTCCGAACCCCAGCCAGCACTGCCTGCAGAAATCGCCAAACCACTGAAGAATATATGCGACCTCGAGATACATTCCAATCCCTCATGGATTGACGTCGAGGGAATAACTGTTTTGATGTACCACGGAACCAGCCTGGACAGTATAATAGATGCCATAGAGCCCATAAGGAACAAGGCCTACCACGACCCCTGCCTGGGGCAGATGCACCTCTTAAAGAAACGCCACCTTTCCCCAATATTCGGAAGGAACAAGGTTTTCCCGGACAAGGAAGACTTTATGGTCATAAACAAAGTTCCACACGTGCTCCACACAGGCCACGTCCACAAAATAGGAATTGGTAAGTACCGGGGCGTTCGCCTGCTGTCAAGTGGAACATTTCAGGACACCACAGACTTCCAGGAAAAATTGGGTCACGAGCCATCCCCCGGACACTTCATAGTGATGGAACTCAGCAATGGGGTGGCTAAGCCAATTGACTTTTCTCGACTTCAGTAAGCCAGGAGATCAATCCCTCATCCCAGGGAAATTCCAGGACTATTGCGCCGCAGGGACTGTCCTCATATTTTTCAACGAGTGCCACCTTGCCGGCAGCCGCAGCCTGTTTGTGAAAGAACAGTCGCGTTTCGTCACCGTCCCTGTTCCTGGCCAGTTGCCCCACGACCGTTTTCCCTATGCGCTTGACCCTGATAATGCCTCTAAAGTCCTGAAGGTCCTCCGGCCTGAGCTGCCCGGACAGATTCCCCCCGCCATTCAGCACGGCTTCCGGAAAGAGATTCAGGACCGCGCCACGTACCTTCGACGGGTCCTCTGTGCTCCCAGCATTTGCCCACACAGTTAGTTTAGCCATTGCTCAAGCTCACCCTGTTTCTCTTTCACACCGAAAGCGAGGTCCATCTTCTTTTCAAGCAGCCGCAGCTGGCTCTTTATGTAGTCAGAGACATCATATTTCTTCGCCAGAGCGGTGCTGGACTCGTAATACTTTTTTACGGTGCCTTCGTGAACAGTCAGAATGATTTTTCCGCCGCACCGCTCACACTTGCCGACTATTGGGAAACGCCGGTATTTTGCGTTGCAACTGACACATCTGAAGCCTTGGTTGCTAAACTGGCGCAGGTTCCCCTTTATGTCCTTCAGGAAATGTGTGGACAATATCTTTTCAGCCACATTGTTCTCGTCTACGGCATCGATTTTCTCGGCAAGTTCCAGCTGAACCTTCACCTTTTCAAGCATCGGTCCAAGCGAGCGGTAGGCCGTCACGATTGGACCTGCCGATATGTCCCTTGTGTCGTGCGTGTACACCAGCCCGTCTAACCTGTTAATCGAGCCCAGAGTATCGACAGAAACCTCCCAGGCGGCTTTTTTTTCCATCGCGGCCCTGTAAAATTCCAGAGGATACCGTTCGACCATATCCATGTCCAGAACTTCGTCGTCTACTTCCTTCAAATCCAAAACAGTAGTTATGACCAAGGGGACATCCATCGTCCTCCCGCCACGGTTCGCAGGGAGGAACTCCCTTGAAAAATTCAGCAAGGCATCCAACAACAACATGACCGAGTCCTCGTCCCCATCACAATTCCGTTTTTTGGCGGCGTGCCAGGTTGGGTGGGCATATCCGGACCGGGCCTTGGCGAATCCTATGATTCTCCCGACAATTCCCGCCGAAGTATGCGGAGCCAACCCAATGACAACCTGGCCGAGCAAACCTTCACGGGTCCTTATGTTGTAGAAGGGTGGCATTCCATAGAACCGCTCCAACAACTCATCAACGAATTTGGAGACCTTTACCATGTAGTCTGAAGACGAAAAACTGACAGTGTCACTCAATAGAATGTCTTGGGGTTTCAGTTCCAGGATCTGGTCCTCCCTCGTCAGCGGTCGGCCCTTGATATCCTCAGTATACCCCAGTTCCCGCAGTTTCTCAACACCCACGTCGATTTCCATCGGTTTGAAATGTGTAAGTGGCAGGTCGGTTGAGTCAATCCGTATCGTGCCGTCCTTGTTGACGTACAGGTCGTATTTGGCGCGCAGCAGTCCCTTGTCCAGCCGCTCCGGGATTTTTGTCTTGGAACTCATACCCCTGACACCCTTTATCAGTGGCGGCACAGTTACCTTTATCCTGGTGGAAATGGTTTCAAGATTCTCATTGACTCTTGTAAAAGAACAGCTCTTGGTCGCCATTCCACAATGTTCGTCACCAGGTGTTACGACTCCACACCTGACGCATATTTTCTTTTGTTCGGTTTCGGAGCCGCACCGGTTGCACATCAGATAATAAGTTTTCACGTTGCATTTTGGGCAGACTCGCAGTGCGAGTTCCGCCCGCAAATTTGTCTTGAACGCCTCCACAATGTTCCGCATCCGTTCCATCCTGCCAACAGGGAAAAGCACATGTGGCTTGCCTGTCATCAACCGGCGTTCGGCCTTTTCAGGCCTTCCCATCCGGGTTCCGACATATCTCCCTGCCTTTCTCATTATCCGGACGGGTGAAGTTTTGTTGACGGCGTCAATGCCACTTTCAGGAACCTCATCCAAACTGCCGGAGAGAACGGTCTCGAGCACCTTCTTGTTGACTTCGTTCAGGACCAATCTTCCGTCCATCAGGGAATGTTCTACACCCAGCTTCTCCAATATATCCTTGACCTTGCCAAGTGATTTCAGGTTGGCTTTTAGTTTCTTCACCTCATTCCCAGTCAGGGATTCCCAGAAGTAGCTGTATTCAGGGTGCAGGGGCACGCCCAGCTCCCTGCTGATTTCCAGGGCCTTGTCAAAATCAATTTTCAGGTTCTTGAATTTTGCATCCTTGGCCAGGACCTCCTCCAGCCACCACTCCTCGCACCACCCCGGCTCCTCTAATGGATGCCCGTTTGTCAGGAATTCCCCATATGATATCAATATGTCCCCGACGTACAAAATTTTCTCCACGTCCTTTCGGACGTCCCGCGCCTGCTCCTCCGTCCGGACTTTGATGACGGTTCCGTCGCGCAGCCTAACCACCGGACCATCAATGCTGTCCACAGGTGAAACGGCAGCAGCCTTCCCAGGAAGTTCCACTTTCAACTGGGTTCCGACAGCGATGAAGTTATCCAATATCACCATGGTTGCCGGATGCACGCCTACAGAAGCGAATCCAGTGTTCCTGGCTTTCCCGTAGCGGAGTCTGAACCCACCCCGCACATCAGGATAGCTGAAGACGGGTCGTCCCCCCGGAATCTCGGCGATATATGTTGCTCCGGTCTTCGTCGACACCCCTTCACTCTTGAGCTTCTTCAAGTCCTTCAACCATCCCCAGTTTTCCAGCCCATATTTCTTTCCGAACGTCTTCATCCTTTTCAGGAGCTTTGGGGCTTTCAGGGCAATCATAGACATGGTCAGAGCCATGCCCCCCCTAATCCGGTTTGTCGCTATCCGTGGGAGGTCCTTGTAGGCAAGTACTTCTATTTGTTCCGTGGCCTCGCCATCAACTTCAACAGGGAGGTTCTTGACAACATGGCGTGCCTCATCGCCGGTTGGCATATACTGCAGCCTGGCGACCCGGCGGTGGTAAGATTCCATTTCGAGGAAATACCGCTCAACCTCCTGTGGCGTCGGGTCATATTCCCCAATTTCAAATTTTTTCCTGAGAAAATCGGCCAGCATGACAATCATGGCTGTGGTGGTGCCGCCCGCACTCCTTATGGGCCCTGAGAGGTAAATCGCCAGGTAGTCGCCCCCGTCCATACGATTCTTTATTTTAACATGGGTGAATCCCTCCAGTGGGGCTGTAGTAACACCAAGCGTCCAGTAGGCCGTTCCAATCCGTATTCCTGCTTCGATTGAACTTTCCCGTTTGTCGAATTTCACAAACCTGCCTTGGGACCCTTCATTCGCTATTATGAAACCAATCTCTTCATTCCCTTTGCCAAGTTTTTCTTCGAGTTCCAATATTCTTTCGCGGAGCCCGGAGCCGCTGAGTTCGGGGATGGCCACGCTGACCAGGCTCTCGACCCGCCCCGCCAGCTCATTTGCTGTAAGTATTTCCACCTCTTTTGAAGGGTCCAGCATTTTGCTTCTGGCCGTCTTTGCAATGCTATAAATCTTATTTACTTCTCCCTCAAGAAACTGGTGATAATTCTTCACACAGGGTTGAAGGACATGTCTTAATATCTATTGCCCTGATATTTCCTATGAAGATTGAGATGCCTGGGGCGGAAGGCTTCCTGACAGAGGCTGAAGGCATCCCCCTGAAGGTCAACAGGTTTGAAGTGTTTGAAGTTCCCAAGTTTATACCGACGGGGCAGGGGGCACACATGTGGGGGCTACTGGAAAAGACCAACAGAACAACCCTGGGCGTCGTCAGGGAAATATCGACTTGGAGTGGAATTGACGCCCGTGACATAGGATATGCGGGCCTTAAGGACAAGAAGGGGAGGACGCTCCAATGGATATCTTCCCCCGGCGAGCTGCCACCGGCCGGTCGGGGCTTCAGGATTTCAGTCACCAGGAACTCGGGCAGGAAAATTAAAAGAGGGAATCTTCTGGGCAACTGGTTTCGGGTCGGTGTTGTTGCAGACCTCCCCAGGCTCCGCCCCGTCCTCAAGGAGCTGCAGTCCAGGGGTATCCCCAATTTCTTTGGGCCCCAGCGCTTCAGCACGAACAACCACGAAATTGGCGAGCTCCTAGTCAAAGGCAAAAAAAAGGAGGCCAGGAAACTCATGGAAGCCAGCAAAATCCCCTTTACGAGAAGGCACTACGTCCTCTTGGAAGATGCCTATTGTTCTTATCTCTTCAACAAAGTCCTGAGCGAGCGACTTGGCGCCACCCTCCCTGGGGACGTCTTGTCCCGTTTCGGTCCGGCCGGACCGATATTCGGAAAAAAGCTCGGGCTCGCCTCCGGCGCAGCGGGTGAAATTGAGATGCGAATACTCTCGTCCACAGGGCTTGCCCTGAAGGACTTTCCCGGCGGGGGGAAGCGGCGTCCGTTCAACGTGCCACTAAAGGGGCTCAGATATTCCCAAGGCACCCTGCGGTTCTTTCTCCCAAAGGGCAGCTATGCAACAGTGGTGCTCAGAGAAATCGCAAAAGAAAACGCAGTGACATGGCTCCCACTCACTTCTTCCTCATCTTGCGTCTAAGTCTCTTGAGGCGGCGCATCTTCTTCTTTCTCCACTTCCATCTGCTCTTGCGCCCCCTGACTTTTTTCCACGGGTGGGATGTTTTAACCACTCCATTCACTGCGCAAATATATTAAAAATATAACGGAAAAGCATATATTTACAGGCGTTTTTTCCATACATGGCATACGTTAAGAAAACAGAAGTTAGAGCGTTTGCAAAGCGAAAAGACCTACGGGTGAGTGGGGAGTTTTACGATGCTATGGAGCGCTTCATCGAGTGGACACTCGACAAGGCTGCCAAGAGGGCTGCTGGAAACGGCAGGAAAACTTTGAAGGCCGTAGACCTTTAAAATCCCCCTCTCTTTTCTTTTTTATGGATATGCGAGCATTAGCCAAACAACTAAAGACCAAGCAGCTGTCCCCGAACGAGGTTGTCTTTGACTTCGGCGAGGAGAAATGGATATTCGGTTCGCCCACGGTGGTTGAGGCCAACATGATGGGGAATATCGTCTTCCAGGTGATGGGAAAACACGAAGTCATTACAGAGGGGCATGAAGACATCGCCTTAGTCATGGAGAAGACTGGTTGCTCGAAGGAAGTGGCAAAAAGAGCCCTAAAAGAGCACGGAGACGTGGCTGAAGCCATTTTACACATATCTGGAGTGGACTAAGTAATAATGAATTAGAAAGGCACCGCCCATAAAAAACGAGCTTTAATGAATTTTTAGAGTGTTTGGTGAATTTAGAGTTCTCCGTTGACTATAAAATACCAATTATAACTAAGATAGTTCCACCAAACCAACCAAAAACCCCTTGAAAAAATAGAAACAGGAGCCATCCCTTAGTCCCAGAAGGGTTTTGTGCGTGCGTACGTCTTTTCCGCTTCATAGAGCTTTTCGAGCATCTCGGCCTCGTTTTCACAGGACCGGATAATCCGTGCTGCGGTCCTTGGGCCAACCCCCCGACCGGCCTGCACCAGCAGGGCGAGCCGGCCGTGAGACAAGAACAGGTTACCCGACAGCCTTGCCGACCTCACATCTCGTTTTTCCTCAACACTTAGGTCCTTTCCTCTGAGTGCCCGCAAGCTGTGGAGGACGCCCAGAAACTTCGAGCCGCAATTCGGACATATGTCCGGTGCCGAGCTCACTGTAAAGCTGCCGAGATGGGTCTTGCAGTACATGCATGCCAGCGGCAGTTTTGTTCCCTCCAGCCGGACGCGCAGGGCGTCGAGTATCTGCTTCTTCGGGCGGGCGGCTTCGAATACATCGGGATAGAATTTTTCTACCATGTACTTCCCGATTCCGGAGAGCTCGCCTTCCTCAATTTCGAGTTTCTTAAGAAAAGCAATAGTCCTTTGGATGTCCATCTTCTTGAAAAGATACTCCTTGAATGCCTCCTTGTCAACTATACTTCCCAACCACAGCCCGACGAACTTTTTGGGAGAAATGTTCCGGAGCCCCTGACGCTCGATTATTCCGAACCGCTTTCCGACATGGACAAAAGTCTTTCTGAAGCGCTGTGAGTTTTCGGCCGTTATCCGGAGGCTCCGCTCAATCTGTTTTCCGTCTATGCTTTCAATAACCTCCTTGAGATTGATTCCCCCCGTCGCCCCTTTCAGGACTATGCCAAATTCATCACTCCGTATCCCTATATTTTCCCCGAACTGTGCGGTCAAAAACGAGCCCAAAACATGCGCCAACGTGTTGTTAACCTTGTTTCCGGCCCAAGTGATTATTACCGACAGGTCTCCGTGTTTTTCAATCCGGGTATGCCCCGAATATTTTCCCAGTTCCTCAATCCTGTTCACAGTTCCCGTCGAGTATGGATACTCTTCGGGCGAGTTGATGGCCTTCGGGATTTCCTGGGCCACATGAAAGTCCACAGGGATGACCTCCCCGGACCAGGTTGCCACAGCATCAGTCTCCCCCGTGCTTGCAGCGAACAGCAAGTTGCCTTCCCTGCTCACGACACTCCAGGATGTGCCAGCAACCACAAATCGCTCGCCGGTTTGCAGTTCCTCGACAAATTCTGCGTCAAGTGTTGCCACCGGCTTTCGTGTGGCACTATCTATCAGTTTGTACTTGTGTTCACTTGGAATTGTTGAAATGTTGTTGTAGTAGTACCGCCACGCCCGAGCCCTCCGTCGGTATGTGTTTCCCTCCCTGCGGATATGACCCAGCTGTTCGGCCAGCCTGAGGGCGTCCGCAAAGTCCTTGGCAGTCAGTTCCCTGAATGCCCAGACAGATTTGAAAAAGTAAAATGCTTGGTAGATGTTGACGTCACTGATCTCAAGCGCGAGACCCGTGAGCTGGTGGGCCAGGACATCAAAGGGGCAGTCCAGAAACTCGATGGGCTCCAGTTTGCCGCCCACCACGCGCTTTGCAATCACGGCACTTTCGGCGGCCTCCGCGACGTCACAAATTATGAAGCCGCGGGACTTCCTACTGATAAAATGCCCGCTTCTCCCAACCCGTTGGGTGAATGCATCAACTCTTCTGGGTGAACCATACTGCACCACCCGTTCCACATGTCCGATATCGATGCCGAGTTCAAGTGAGCTCGTGGAGATGACCTTGTCAATTGTGCCTTCCTTGAAACGTTTTTCCACAGATTCACGATGTTCCCTGCTGAGGCTTCCGTGATGGACTTTGACATCAATGACCTTCTTGAGCCGTGATGTGAGAATTTCAGCAATGCTGCGCGTATTGGTAAATATTATTGTGCTTTGACCCGCGCTGAGCTCATTGACGCGCCGCAACTTGGCGACCGTAAAGATGGGGAGCCCTGAATCGCGTGAGACTTGAAGGTCCTCGTCCTTAGTATTAGGTACTTCAACTACAATCTCCTTGACCTTTTCTTCGTCACTTACGACCGTCGTGACATTTCCGTTCCAGAAATATTTGGCCACCTTATCCGGTTCCGATACGGTTGCCGAGAGTCCGTAGAGTTTGAATTTCGCAACGCGTCTCAAGCGGGCCACGGCACATGCAAGCTGCGGTCCCCGTTTGTTGTCCATTAATTCATGGATTTCATCAATGATGACAAACTCAACATTCCTCAGGTGCTCGCGGAATTTTGGGGCAACAAGCAGTGCCTGGAAGGTTTCAGGAGTTGTAACCAATAGGTCGGGTGGATCCTTGAGCTGTTCTTGCCTGATGCGCGGACTCGTGTCGCCATGGCGGGTCTCTATTCGGTAACCCAACCGCTCGCATGCATGCCTCATGCGTGTGAATATATCCCTGTTGAGGGCGCGGAGTGGTGTCACGTACAAGCACGCAACTGGTTTCTTGTGAATGAGCTTCAATAATGGCAACATGACAGCCTCGGTTTTACCGCTACCAGTTTCAGCAACTACCAGGCACTCTTTTCCATCCAGGACCTCTCTAATCGTTGCTTTTTGCACTTCTGTCGGTTTTTCGAGCTCGAAAGCCCTCACAATTTCACCCCCAACCAACCCAAAAACGTCGCTCGAAACCATACCAAGTCTCACAAATAGGGGTAGTTTATAAGAAACCCGTCAACATCACCTGGTAACACGACTAAAATCACTCAAAAGATACGGAAATCACTGACCTCAATGAGCTCTTTTAAGATTACTTAATGGCATTTGATGTTAATTGAGATTGATATTAACATGAAATTGCCGTTAATGAGGCCAATTGACATCAAACAAGGTTTTCATTTCACATCAATTGATGTCAACAGGGGACAATGCACATCAATTGACATCAAACAATGTCAAAAGTGCTCAAATAAAAACTTATTTGTTTTAAAAGCAAATTATATAGCGACCTGAGCGGGTGTGCGGAATAGCCCCGCCCGGATTTGAACCGGGGTCGCGGGATTCAAAGTCCCGAATGCTTGACCACTACACCACGGGGCTTCCGCAATTTTTTTGGGCCTTTTTCGTGTCGTTTGTCCTTTCCGAGTGTCTACGATTTGGTCCAGTTCTACTATAACGCGTCCGGATTATATGTGTTTTTCAGCAATATTCGGAATTCCCGATAAAATAAGTTGTTGAAAAAACAAGCAACTTCTTTGTGAAATATTACTTAACTTTCTTCTCCAGTTCGTCACTAACCTCGACTATGCTGTCAAAAACTCGTTCAATATCCTTACGCACGCGGAAGTCCAGTGTATCCTTTAGGGTGCGCTCCCGCAGGCGGTATACGGACCCCTTTGCTTTGTATATCAGCCCGGCGCCAAGGAACTTCTTTATGCGTGTGTACGTGGCGGTCTGCCCCAGCTTGGCCACACCTTTCAGTTCACTGACCCGCATCCCCCCCTTGTTCCTTATGAATGCCAGGAGCAGGTCCACATCCCGTTCGTCATCGAGATTGGAAAGTCCGAGGGACTTCAGCACGAATGCCGCGAGCTGCTCGGCCGACTTGATACCCGACAATGGGACCTCATTTACAGATATTTCCAACACAGTACCACCTTTTTGATGCATTAACCCTGCCTAAGGGCCACATTTTACATATGTGAAATTTTTCGCTTCCTACGCGAAATTTCTACCCCCTGTTGGCAAAGCACGGTTTTCCGTAGCAAAAGTGTAATTTTTCGCGTCTATAAATACTTTTTCGTAACCTTGCGGATACGTGCCGCTGAAACCGCTCCGGAGGTAACCTCCTTTAATGGCCACCTAAAGCCAAAGTTTAATAGTTTCGCCGCATTGCGGAATATTATGAAAGACTCACCGATATTCGAGCTCAGCCTGCGCAAATATGAGCCGCCCACGCATAGTCTGGAACGCGATTTACGCGTGTTTTTATTGTCTATGGGCCTTATACGCCCTGGTGATGCAGACGCGCCCCTGGAGACCATATTCCGCGCCCTCCTGACTCAGAAAAGGCCCATTTCCGTCACTGAACTGGCCCAAATGGCCCAAATAACGGAATCTGCGGTAAGATACCATCTGGAGCGGCTCAAGGCGCTGCGTCTGGTCGAAGGCCGGAAGGAATATACGCTCGCAGAGGGCGACCTTTCAGTGGCTTTCAAGGTATTCCGACGGTATGTTCTGGAAGAAATACTTGACAGAATAGACGCCTACGTTACAGAGATATCATCGCTTGTTTGAGCGGTCGAACAGCCGGAAGACATTTTCGAGGGCGAAAGCAATGTCTTCACCGAACTTGGTCATTGTTATCCGCTTTGTCCTGCCCCCTTTCTTGAAGGAGACCAACCCAAGCCGTTCCATCTCTTGAAGAATCCTTATGCAATGGGAATAAGTGCAATCAACTTCCTTCGCCAGGACAGAAGCGTACTTCGTGCCCTTACCTTCCTTTATCTTGATCAGCAGCCTCGCGGGCTTTTCATGTAGGAACATGTTCTCAAGTTTATTGTCTCCCACGTGATGCTTTTTTAGCTATGCTTTAATAGGTTATGTATTTCCGAAAGCAACCGTTATACTACATATTTATGTAGCTACTACTTTATGAACTTGGATGATAGCTTAACCAAAGTAACAACGACTAAACCTAAAAGTGTAGTGGTAACAACATACGACAACGGGTAAGTAGGGTCTAAAATCCAGGAGCCGACGCTCCGCGCAACCAACACAACGACGCCGAGTCCCACACCCATGCTTGCGAAGCTGTATGCCTTCTGGCGGTTTGGAAGCGAGTCGATTGCCACCCCGATGAGCAGGGCTAGGATACTGTAAAAGAACAAGGGTGCAGTCTCGATGGAGATCTTTGCGGCGAGTTCCATCGTCGTGGACCCGGAAAGGTAAGTTGTCTTAACCAAGGCTACGACACCCATAACGCCTGAAATCATGTAAAGGAAAAAAGATGTGCTCAGATTGACAAATGAGTCCTTGACGTAGTTGAGCAATCCACCCAAGGACTTTTCCAGTTGGAGTCCCTTGATTATCAGAAATCCGCTCAAAATCCCTGCCACCAAACGGAAACTCTGTTGGCCCAGCAAGGCATAGGTGAGCGCTATTAGTCCAGGCACGCCAAATATAATCTTGGCCAGGTCTTTGTCTTCCGTGGCCCTCTTGAAAAAGTTGGAAAAGGTGTAGTACATGCCCTTCAATTCTTCGCCGCTGTGGACTGCAATCCTGTGCAGGCTTATTACCTGCATGACTGACTCGATTATCGGCAGGACCATTTCGTCCTCCCGCCCGTCGCTGACCACTATTGCGCCATCGGCCTTGAACGTCTTGAGCACCTCGTCGAGCTGCCTCTTCAATATCACGTCGCTGTGGTAGCCCACCTTGACGGAGCCCGTAAGCACCACAATCTCCTTTTCCCCCTTGACCTCCTCATACAACTTGACCGCGGCAAACATGGCATTTGCATCAGTCTCGGAAGGGTCAGCCAGTGACAACTTTACTGCGGCCTCCAAGACCTTTTTGCGTCCGACTATCGGGCCCTCGATAGAGGCCTTCCTACCCAAATCATCGTCTCTATCAATGCAAAGTATTAGGGTTTTCATTCAGACGCCGACAATTCTATATCTTCCCGCTTTATTGTACTTCTCTTCGCATATTTGGCATACTTGACAGCCCGCACTGCTACGTATTCTGCGTAATCTCTGAGCACGTCGGACAGGGCTTCGATTGCGTCCGCGCTTATCCTCTCTGCTCCGGCCTTCCTGGCTAGCCGCTCGACGGCAGCAAATGGAACAACTTTGTTTTTTGACATACCAGCCCTTGGGGCCAAAATTTATATGATTTACTCCATTATGAGCATTCCCTTGCCCTTTTTGTAAGTCCTTACGCCTTCCATTGCAAGATCCGCCGCCATGGAGGCTGCTCTCCTCTCCCTAGTCCACGGGAGACTCTCCTTCGGCAGACTAAGTCCAAAAAGACCAGCAATCCCCTGCAAATTGCCCCCCAGCTTGCTGAGGAAGAGTTGTATGTTGTCATTGAAGCTGTGTTTTGATTTTTCCCCTCCCCCCTGCATCTCATTTATTTCATCAGGTGTGAAGAGTTTCGGCAGCTCATCTTTGGTGAGCGCGCCAGATTCCAGCATGACCCGCAACAGGTCGGTGTCGCCACCTTTGGTGAGTTTCAGCAGATCTTTCAGGTCATCGTCCCGCATATATCCATACCAAATTACGAAGCCCATCTCCATGAATTTTTTCTGCAGCTCAATTGTTGTGGCTGCCACAATTGTAACAAGGACCACAGGTACCCAAGGGCGGCACAGCTCATATATGTCCGGCCGGGCGTCCTCGTATGTATAAAAGATGTAGTCGGACATCAAAATTTCCTTCGGCGCGCCCTTGAAATTGAATTCGGGGAACACATCCGTGACATCCTCCGGCTTCATTTCCATTCTTTCAGCCTGGATTATGTGGTCTGCCGCCCACCGCATATAAAGCTTCAAGTTGGCCTTTTGCTGTATCAGGTTGGACATTATGTTGTTTCTCGTCCGGGTCAGCCAGTCAATATAGTCAATTACCCAGTTCCAGAACTCCTCAATCTTTCGCTTCAGGTAGTTGGCTATGGCCGGGTTGACCTGCTCGTCCTTGATGAGCTTGTCAACCTCCTCAAGCATCAGTTTCTTGTTGCTAACCGCCCCGCCATCTAACTTTTTCTTGGTTTCTTCAAGATCCTTGGAAATGTCCTTGACCTTTTCTGTCTTTGTCCGCTCGGTTATTTTCAGGTTCGAGAACTTTTTTATCGGCATTTCCTCCTCGCTCGACTTTTTTACCTTCAGCCTGAGAAACCAGGTCATCGCCATCCTGACGAGTGGTACATTTCGTGCAATCGCAGTCCAGCTCCTCTGCGGCCCTCCGTAGTTGTCTATGAACAGCCCCTTTATCTGTTCCCAGTCCCCCTGCTGGAAGCCTTTTAGCTGTTCATCCATTTTCTCAAGGTCACTTTCTATGTTTATGATGGCAGTCTTCAGATTCTGTATTGACGCCAAAAAATCTCTTGCCTGGTTGCGCTGATAGGTCTTCTTTTGAAGCATGGTGCCATGCGCCTGGGAGGCTTCACTGTAGTAAAATTTCTCGAAGAGTTGCTTGGCGTCCAACCTGTAGCCACCGGTCCCGGCAAACACAAGTATAAAATCACGTGAAAAGTCTTCATAGTTTATGTTCTCCCCTTCCAGCAAGACCATTAGGGGTTGTATTGGTGGCACCATCCCGACATTCGCGGCGCCCTCCGCCTTGAATTTCACGGTCACATCGTGTCTCTCTATTGGTCCAGAAAGGCTCTTTACCACAAATTTTTTTCCTGCCTTGTCCCGGGTGGCCGCCCTCAAAAAATCGACTGAAATTTTCTTTTTTCCGCTCTTTACCTGCTCAACCCAGTATTTTCCCACGGAAATATGTGTATCAAATAGAATTTAAGCATTATTGGAGGCGCTCACATTCCCGGCTTCATGGAATTACTAACACATATGGCTATTTAAGACTTCTCTGCGTTGGTTTCCGTGAAAGGTTTCTTTTCAGTAGAAGTCCTTTTCGTGTTTTTTCTAACGCCGCCGTTGTTTTATATTCTCGAATCCGAACCCCTTCCAATACTCCGTGAGACGGAAGTTCTAACTGTTCAACAAGAACAAAGAAAGAGGAAGAGTTAATTTAGTCAGTTTCAGTAAGGTCTCATCACTTTTCAGACGACCCTCTTATCATCACAGGAGGAGTCCCTTGCACAGTTAATAAAGGCTGAGGAAGACGGTGACAACAAATGCCGCCCCTGTCAGCAGGATTTCTGGACTTGTTATGCTCTCATGAACCTCCCGTCCCAGAAAAGTTTCCTTCAGGTGGAGCAGAAGCCCCAGGAAGGCCAGGGGCACGGACCAGAGCAGCAGTCCAGACTTCCCCATGGTGTATATTGCATAAAGCGCCAGGGAGATTGAACCGGCAATTGCAGTCCCAACATCAGCTATATGTTCGTAGACACCCAGGCTGTTTTTGTGTTCCATCCCTGCGAGCTTAATCTCTGTTAACCTCTTGCAGAAAGCCAGGTAGACGGCGAATGCAAAGATAACAAGATAAAACAAGGGGGTGATTTCTATCCCTGCCGCAAAGCAGCCTGCAAAAGCGCGCGCCACAAAACCAGCCGCGATTGTGAAAGCATCTACCACCGCAAGGTTTTTCAGGTAAATTGTGTAAACCAACATAAGTGCGAAATATCCGAGCGCCAGATGGGGCACGTAGTTTCCCGCGAGTACTGCAAGATAGACGGCAACAGCGAAAAGGACTCCACTGAAAGCCGCTGCACTTGCCTTGCCAATCCGCCCACTCGCGACCGGCCTGTTCCTTTTCTTTGGATGCAACCTGTCACTTTCCATGTCCTTCAAATCGTTTATTACATAGATTGAACTGGCCATAAAGCCAAATGCAAGAAAACTGAGTACAACTCTCCAAAAAAGCGGGCCGAATAGCGCCCCCCCGAACAGCGGTCCCGAAAATACTATCAAGGCCTTGTACCAGTGCTTTATCCTCATCTCTTTTAGATAGTCTGACAACACAGAAAAAGAAAGGAAGATGAATAAAAAAGGTTTTGCCGGACTAGAAGCCGCCCATTCCACCCATGCCTTCCATGTCCTCTGGTCCCGCCGGTCCCTTGCCTCCAAGTTTGCTGGCCGCAATTACATCGTCAATCTTCAATATCATGGTCGCAGCCTCACTTGCGCTCTTGATGGCTTGCTTCTTGACGCGCGCAGGCTCAATCACCCCAAGGCTCATCATGTTCTTCACATTTCCGCTGAACACATCAATGCCGTTTTTGTCCTTGCCGGCCCCGTGGTCACTCTTCGCCCTGACTAGCAGGTCAATCGCGTTTAGGCCTGCGTTGTCTGCAAGGCTCCTCGGAATTATGTCCATTGCCCTGGCAAAAGCTTCAATAGCCAACTGCTCCCTGCCGCCAACCTTTGGGGCCATCTTGTTGAGTTCGATCCCAACGCTGATTTCAGTGGCACCCCCACCTGCAACGACCTTTCCGTCTTCCAACGCGGTGGCGAGGACCTTCAGCGCGTCCTTCAGGGCCCGCTCGGCCTCATCAGTGACATGTTCTGTTCCGCCACGCAGCAAAATCGTGACCGACTTCGGGTCCTTGCATTCCTCGACGAACGTCATCGATTCGCCTGCCACTTTCTTTTCTTCGACGTGTTTGGCGAACCCAAGGTCCTTTTCGTTGAGGTCCCGGATGTCTGTAACTATCGTTCCCCCAGTCGCCCTAGACAGAGCGGTCATGTCACTTTTTTTGACCCGCCTGACAGCAAATATTCCCTCCTTTGCAAGAAGGTGCTGTGCGAGGTCATCGATGCCCTTCTGGCAGCAAACAACAGTGGCGCCGACGTCAGTTATCTTCGTAACCATCTTCTTTATCATGTCTTCTTCTTTTTCCAAGAAGGCCTCAAGCTGGGCCGGAGCAGTTATCTGTATCTGTGCATCCGTTTCAGGCTCCTTGACCTCCAGTGCCACGTTGAGGAGTGCAATCTTGGCGTTGTCAACTTCGGCAGGCATTCCGCTGTGTACGCGCTCTTTGTCAAGGACGATACCTTCTATCAAAGCGCTGTCCTCCATGCTGCCTCCCGCCTTCTTTTCAATTTTGATGTTTTCGGAATCTATGATTTCTGTTCCGTCAGAGATTTTCATTATTGCGTCGACTGAAAGGTCAGCCATGTAGTCTATACCCATCTCCGTTCCCCGGCCATTCATGCTGGTTTTGGAAATTTTTTTCAGAAGCTCCAGATCCTTTATTGTAACGTCAAAGGCCAGCTTGTCCACGACTTCCATGGCTTTCTCTGCGGCCAGTTTGTACCCGTGTGCAATAATCGCGGGGTGTATGTCCTGGTCTAGCAGGTCTTCCGCCCGTTTCAGAAGCTCGCCGGCAAGCACAGTCGCCGTAGTCGTTCCGTCGCCAACCTCGTCCTCCTGGGCCTTCGCGACCTCAACAATCATCTTGGCCGCAGGGTGTTCTATGTCCATAGTCTCGAGGATGGTCACACCGTCATTTGTTATTACAACGTCTCCCAGGCTGTCTACGAGCATTTTGTCCATGCCCTTGGGGCCCAGGGTGCTCCGAATGACCTCGGAAACAGCCTTCGCGGCCATTATGTTTATTCGTTGGGCGTCGCGCCCAAGTATCCTTTGCGCATTTTCCGGCAGTATCAATACCGGCTGTCTTATGTTTCCTTCTGCCATTTAATCACCTACTGAATACATAGTAATTTACATGGGAAAGCAGTTGTTTAAAAACTTTGGGTATTTAAAAGCCTAATCCAAGTCCAGGTCGTCCAGGTTCTTAGCGACAATGGGTTCGGCATCCAGGACGTCAGAGACGCCCTCCAAGTTTTTGACCCGCTTAGGGCTCGATTTGAAACTAATCAACATTGGCTTTTTCCTTTTCACAGCCAGGTCGAAAGGAGCCTTGCCGATGAACGCTCGCCTAACATCCGGGCTCTCGTATTTCACTTCGCGCAAGATGTTCTGCCCAAATATGTTCACAAGCCGCCTAGCTACATCCCTTCCGGGGTCGGCCAGGCCCCTCTCATATTTTCGGACCATTTCGGTGCTTACACCCAGAAGCTTGGCCAGAGTCATCCGGCTCATTCCAACTTTTTTCATGGCGGGGGTCAAGTCCCGTATTGGAACCTTTATGCCGCCGCGGTCTGCCATGGAGACCAGGTTTCCATGGGCTACCTGCAGAAACGTTTCGTGCCGCATCACCGGGATACCATGCCTCGTATAGACGACGTTTTTCTTGAGCGGCAACTTCCCGTGGTCACTTATGAACAGGGGCTCCGCGCCCACGACGGACGCACATTTCTTGATTGTCTCGGCCTGCTCCTTGTTCACGCTTTCAATATTTCGGACAATCTTTATCAGGTATGCCCTTTCGCCGGCGTAAGCTATGTCAAAGGCACGCGACTTCTCTGCGCAGACTTCCGCGACCTTTCCAGACTTCCCAAGCCGCTTGGCGAGATCTGCCACATATAGACTTCACAACAACCTTTTATAGAACCTACCTACTCATATGTTGTGCATCCCTCAGAGGTAAAACTAGTAAAACTGCTAAAAAACAAAGGAAAAGACTCGGGAAAAGCGTCAGCGAAGGCTTCCGAACTTTCAAAGGAAATGGGAATAGATAAAGCGGCAGTAGGTCGCGTGGCCTATAGTTTAAGCAACAAAGGGAACGCAAGAATCGAAAAGCTTGAGTCATTTGACATAAGGCTCACCAGCGAGGGCCAGAATGTAAAAAAAGAAGGCCTGCCCGAACGAAATATTCTGGAATTGCTCCCCAAGAAAGTTGGCGAACTGGAAGACAAGATAGCCCTCAACTGGGCGCTGCGGAGAAACTGGGCCGAGATGAAGAAGGGCCAGGCCTTCCCAATAGTTGGGAATCCACCTGAAACTGAAGAGGAAGCCGCACTGAAGAAAATCAAAACACTCAAGCCGGAGGACAAGGGAGTGAGCCTGTTAAAGAAGCGTAAATGGGTTGAAATCAAGAAGTCGGTGGACTACCTGATTGAATTGACCCAGGAAGGTGAAGAGGCAAAAGCTGAAGATGCGGTTACCCAGATTACACCGGAGCTTTTGAAGGGGAACACATGGAGGACCAAGAAATTCCTGAGCTTCTCGCCGGACACGCCCGTTCCTCCGCGATATGCGGGGCGATACCACCCACTCACGGACATAATCGAGAAAATCCGGCGGGTCTTCCTGGAAATGGGATTCACGGAGGCCGAAGGCCCGCATGTCGAGAGCAGCTTCTGGTGTTTCGATGCACTCTTCGTTCCCCAGGACCATCCTGCCAGAGAGCTTCAGGACACATTCTACATGGAAGGTGAGGAAAGAATCCCGCCGGTCTCTGGAGAAGTCGCAAAAGTGCACGAGAACCTCTGGGGGAAATGGGACCCCCTTGAATCCGCCAAGAGGCTGCTCAGAACCCACATGACCTCCGTTTCCGCGAGGAGATTGTCCGAGCTCCAACCACCGGCCAAGATATTTTCGATAGGCAGAGTCTTCCGCAACGAGACAGTCGACTACAAGCACCTGGCAGAATTTTACCAGGTCGACGGCATAGTTTTCGACGAGAATGTTAGTTTCAACAACCTTGTCGGGTACCTAAAGGATTTCTTCAGGAAGCTTGGCTTCCCCAAGATTCGGGTGAGGCCCGGCTATTTCCCATACACCGAGCTTTCCGCCGAGGTGGACATCTGGTTTGAGCCCAAGAAGACCTGGTTTGAGCTTGGTGGCGCGGGCATATTTCGCCCGGAGGTTGTCAAGCCGCTGACGGGAAAAGACGTGCCCGTCCTCGCGTGGGGGCTGGGAATAGAGCGGATGGCCATGCTGCGCTATGGCCTGAAAGACATAAGGGAACTCTACAAGAGCGACTTGAAGTGGTTGCGGGCCCGGGAGGCATTCATATGATAATTGACATAGAATTCAAGGAACTGGAGAAGTTGCTAAAGACCAAGGCATCACTCGAGCAGGTGATAGGAGCCCTCGACATGTACGGAACGCCCATAGACAGTGTTGAAGGCGATGTTCTGCGTGTGGAAGTTTCCCCCAACAGGATGGACATGCTATGCCCCGAGGGAGTGGCCCGGGCGCTGAACGGCTTCTTGGGTGCTGAGACAGGCTATCCGATCTGGCGCACGGGCCCGAGCGGGTTCGACGTCCAGGTCGACAGGTCGGAAATTCGCCCATATTTGAGTTTTTCAGCCGTCCTGAAGTCTCATATTTCCAGGGAAGCCGTCAAGTCCCTCATGCAAATGCAGGAGAAGCTGCATGCAACAGTGGGGCGCGACAGAAAAAAATACAGCATAGGTGTATATGACCTCGACAAAATAAAACCGCCCATAATGTTCAAAGAGCTCCCCTTGAAAAAGATAAATTTCACACCCCTCGACGAAAGCTCGGACATGAACGGCAAGGAGATACTCAAATCAAACGAAAAAGGGAAGGCATATGCCCACCTTGTCGGGAAAAACAAGGCGCCCGCGCTGATGGATTCGGAAGGCCAGATAATTTCAATGCCGCCCATAGTCAATGCAGACTTTTGCAAGGTCACAAGCCAGACGAAGAATTTTTTCATAGACTCCACGGGAACCGTGCCGGGAACCGATGAAATCGCAGCAATCGTGGCGACCGCCATCGTGGAGCGGGGTGGCTCTTTGGGTGTGACACTCCCGGGGCCGTCATATCTGCCAAGGAGGATGAAAATCAATAACAACTACATGAGCAAGATGATTGGGATAGACCTCGACAAAGACACATTAAAGGACAATCTGGCCAGAATGAGAATCGGATTTGATGACGAGGCCCTTATTCCACCCTATCGGCTTGACCTCTTCGGCCAGATAGACCTGGCGGAAGAAGTGGCAATCGCACAGGGGTACCAAAACTTTGAGGGTGCCATACCCCATTCATACTCATTGGGCGAACCGCTGGAAGTAAGGACGCTTGAAAGCGAAGTCAGAAAGCTCATGACTGGCTTCGGTTTCCTGGAGCTCAAGACTTTCATGCTGACAGCGCCCATGCTGTTGAACCTTGCAGGGCCGTATGAGCTTCAAGTTTCCAACCCCAAGAGCAATGAGTATTCGGCGCTCAGGCAAAGCATGCTTCCCGGGATTTTTGAGGTGCTGTCGTTGAACAAGGACGCCGACTACCCCCAGCGGGTATTTGAAGTGGGAACTGTTTTCAAACCCTCTGAAGAAACAAGACTCGCGGGATTGGTGGTCCATAACCAGGCGAGTTTCGCGGAAATCAAGGCGGTGGTCGACCGGCTGGTCTCTGCACTCTCCGTGGAAATCAAATGGAATCCGGGCGACCATCAGTTCTTTATGTCCGGAAGGACTGCAGTATCGGAAATTGGCGTCTATGGTGAAGTATTTCCCGGAATATCCGAACGAGTGGGGATGCCGGTCGCTGGTTTTGAGATAAATCTGGAAAGGATTTTATAGTGCCCCCTCTATTATGGGTGTGGACACGTTTGATACTTCGGTTTCCCTCTTGATTTCGGCGATAGTTGGAGCGGGCGTTTTTGCCCTCCCGGTTCTCGCCAAGGAAGTCGGTCTGCTTTCAGTCTTCATCATATTTGGAGGGTTCGTATACATGTTGGGCCTGGGATATCTCATAGTCGAGATGACGCCCGGGACCGTTGAAGAGGAGGTCGAGACGAATCTCGGGCCATTGGTTAAACGGATTTTGACCACTGTAGAATTCGCAATAATTTTCCTTGCCTTGGTGTCTTATGCAATCGGCTTGAAAATTCACCTGGGCGTGCCACACCTGATTGTGCTCTCAATACTTATTATTCCGCTGATAATGGAACTGCATTTCCCTGCAGTATTTACCGGGTTCATATCATTCTTCATACTTTTATTTGTGTCACTGCTGTCTCTTATGACAATACCACAGATGGAGTTGCCCGTTGAGATATTTTTGAGCGAGTCGGTGACGGCCCCCCCTGCTGCAGTGCCTCTGCCAATTACAGGGTTTGAAGCAATATTGCCACTCTTCCTTGTGGCAGTTTTCGCCTTCTTCGGACACAACATGATTCCCCGCGTGAGGAACATACTCCGGAGCAAGGAATCTACGAAGAAGGCAGTTTACATGTCCCTCGCCATAGTTTTCCTACTCTATCTGCCATTCGCCGTTGCAGTCTCGGGGGTCGGAGTGGAAGGGCTTGCAACATATTTCCTTGCCCGGTTCTTCAGCGAGCCGATGTCCTCAATAATTGACCTATTTTCAGTTGTAGTCTTCTACACGTCATTCATCTTGATAGGTCTGCATATGGTCGGGATGTTCAAGGACAAACAGCGCGGCACAGCGCTGACGCTGCTCGGGACATTTGCCCTGTATTTCGTGACATTTTTCATCAACGCCCCGTTCCACCTTGTGATCGCATCGGCCGGCTTCGGCGTGACAATCTACGCATTCCTGACGTCTCTCGCGGCTCTAAAAGCCAAGAAGATGGAATATCTCCCTCACGCAATGATAGTTCTGACCTCCGTTGTTTGGCTGATTCTCCTGTTCCAAGCTTTATAATCACAGCCCCCTGCCCTTTTTGTGGATGCAAGATTCTTTGACAGGGACCCGGCTAAAGTGGCCAAAGAACTAATTGGCGCAGTCTTGATGAGAAAAATTGGCAGTTCAACATACCAAGGCAGGATTGTCGAGACGGAGGCGTACTATGCGTCTGGAGACCCTGCCAGCCGTGCCCGCGAAGGCCCGAAGAACTACAACAGGCCCATGTTCGACGGGGCTGGCCACCTATTCGTGTACAATGTTCACCAGTACTGGATGCTGAACTTCACTGCGCGGCCGGCTTCCGCGGTTCTCATCCGCTCCGTCGAGCCCCTGAACTTTAAGGGAAACCCCAGCGGGCCCGGGAGACTCACAGTGACGCTAAAGATAGACAAGTCTCTGAATGGTCATCCAATCCACAAGTCCTCAGGAGTTTGGCTTGAAGATGGCAGCCCACCGGATGAGGTTGCGAGAAGCTTTAGAATTGGCGTCACCAAGGACCTGCCAATACCGCTGAGATTCTTCGATCCGGCTAGCGGCTGGGTATCCGCAACCAGAAAGCCGGTTTTGATTGAAAGTTTCACCGGCTGAAACCAATTGATATATACGGTTTCAGATTAGGACATATATGGTGCTTGCGCAGATAACATCTTTGGCACTGGTCGACGCGGTGAATCCTTGCACCCTTGCAGTCATGACCCTCCTGCTTTCAGCGCTGGTCATAACCAAGGGGAAAAAGGACGTGCTCCTGGGCGGGCTGCTTTTCACGCTCACAATATTCATTATGTACGCGTTGTACGGTCTGGGGCTGTTGCAAGTCATATATGCTCTTGGAATCGAAGCTCAAGTTAGAATGTTGTTGAGAGCGCTTCTTGTGGTGATGGCGCTTGTCGAGCTTAACGCCTATTTCTCGTACAAGCCCGGCTTCGGTTCCATGGAAATGCCAATGAACCTCAGGCCAATTGCCAAGAAGGCACTGAGTTCCGTCGACAGCCCCATAATGGTCATTCCTGCGGCAGCCCTTTGTTCCATCCTGCTGCTGCCGTGCTCTTCAGGCCCATATGTGGCAGCTCTCACCATCCTTTCGGACCTGTCTTTTTGGGCACAGCTGCCTTTCGTGATTTACTATAATTTTCTCTTTACTCTGCCCATGATTACCATAACTTTCATAGCGGCATTCGGCACCAGTCCTCAAAAGGTTGCAGAATGGAAAGAGAAGCATATACGCACCCTGCACCTCCTGGCAGGAATTCTTTTAATAGCGGTTTTATTCATGGTATAGTCATGGAAAGGAATTCATTCATTCTGCTGGTGCTTCTAATCCTCCTGGTGTTAACGGCCTTCAGAGATATCTTTTCCAAAGGAGAGCCATCATTCCCGGACGTCTCCGAAAACGACAGCGTCGTTTATCTTGCGTACTCCGAGACATGCCCCCACTGTCATACGCTTATCCGATACATACAGTCCAAGCAGTCAAGTGTCAAGGTTATGTCGACAACGCAGGGAGCCGACTTCAAAACCACGCTTGACGGATATGGCGTCCAATGGGGTTTCGGCGTGCCGATGATATTTGCAATTGTCGACGGGCAGCTCCTGGGTGTTGAGGGCTTCCCTGACGAGTCCCAGGACATCGATGGCTATTTTATGGGCAAGGATTTCGAACGTCGCCTGTGCGACTCGCGAGGCGGCGAACCACAACTGAAAGAAGGCGACTATAAATTCTGCAAACTGCCGAACGGTTTCTTCCTTGGGAACAAGAATGCCGTCGACTACGTACTCAGCGTTTGTGAAAGCACGCAATGTGTTTCCATCTAATGACAGCTGCATGGACCCGAATAGGAATTGTATGTTGGGTGCACCCTTCCCTCTGCTACACTCATTACCACCGGAAAGCGTTCTTCAAGTTTTTTCACAGGGTTTTTTTGGTTTTTCAGATAGTCTTTCACCAACATGGGGGCGTAAATGATGTTGTTGATTGCCAACCCCTCGTTTAGTGCCACCAACTCTTTTGATTGCTTTTCGATTAGGTCCAAGACATCCATGCCATAGTCGCCAGCAGCTTTCAGTATCTCGTCGGTGTATTCTGCAAGATACTCATCAATCGATTTTTCCATGCCTCCTTTAACTACTCTGATGTTAAATAAATATCGATGGGACCGCGGGGATTTGAACCCCGGATCACCAGCTCCCAAGGCTGGCATGATAGCCAAGCTTCACTACGGTCCCCACAAGCTTTTCGCGACCTCCGCTTTGCGAAGGCAAGCGCTCCCCTCCCTTCGGTCGAGTCGCTGCGAAAACCTTGACCAACTTCGTGTTTGACTAAAGGGTTATAATTTTTGCCTTTTATTTGGCTTGTGATTCAACCGAAAGACCTGAAGTGGGCTCTGAACGAAGTCGAGAAAGCAATTGGGGCCCCCCCGTACGTTTCGGGATTGAGAGACCCTTACAGGATTCTGGTGTCCACGGTCCTGAGCGCCCGGACAAAGGACGAAGTCACCGGTGCCGCATCCCGCCGGCTTTTTTCCAAGGTAAGGACAATCAAAGACATGCAGGCCATTCCACAGCCCAGACTGGAGAAGCTAATCTACCCTGTGTGCTTTTACAGGAACAAGTCCAAAGCCCTCAAGGAAATGGCCCTGGTTTTGGAAAACGACTACAACGGCATGGTACCAGACACAATCAACGAACTGGTCAAGCTGCCTGGGGTGGGCAGGAAGACTGCCAACCTTGTCGTGCTCCTGGCATTCGGCAAACCAGGCATCTGTGTGGACACCCATGTCCACCGCATTTCGAATAGGTGGGGCCTTGTGGAGACTCGAGACCCGCTCGGGACGGAAATGGCACTCCGGGAAAAGGTGCCCAAGCGGCTCTGGTCCCGGATAAACGCGCTATTAGTCCCATTTGGCAGGGAGGTGTGCAAGCCCGTAAGCCCGCACTGCACCGGCTGTCCGCTATCAGGAAAATGCCCAAGAATCGGCGTCAGGTGGCACCGGTAAAGGTTTATTAGTTGCCCCGACAAATTTTTTCATGGAAACACGTGTCTATCTGGTGCCCGCACCGGTTGCGAACAAGATAATTGATGATCCTGACATCAAACGCTACGGAGAGGCCAAAAAATTTGAGCCGTCTGTTTTGGGAATCGAAGGGGACGGCGTGGTACTCTTAGTTCGTGGAGAACCAAAAATATTCGAAAAGGAGCTCTTTAAAGGTCTTAAAGAGGCAAAAGGCAAAGAAGACATCATAAAAAAAATAGAAGAGCTGGATAATGCCGCTGCCAGCGGCGTAGGAATGCTTTTCGGATAATGTTTTAACTCCACAGTATTGAGCGGCTCATGCCTGACCTGCACGAGATTGTCGACTGGCTTAACAGCTACCTGGAAATAGGGCGGTTTCCAGATGACCAGAGCATCAATGGTCTGCAGGTGGAGGCCAGCGACGAAATAAACCGTGTGGCCGTGGCGGTCGATGCCTGCGACCCCGTGTTCAGGGAGTCAGGCGCGGAGCTGCTGATAGTTCATCACGGCCTTTACTGGAAGGGCGTTTCCCCTTTGATCGCACGGGAAATGACATCCAGGGTTTGGGCCCTTTTGGACAAAGGCACGAGCCTATATGCATGCCATCTCCCCCTAGACGCGCATGCAGAGGTCGGCAACAATGTTCAACTGATAAGAGCAATGGACCTCAAGCCGGAGCCAGTCGAGGACGTCATATGGAAAGCCAAGTTCGGTGGGAGTTTTGACGACCTGCTCAAAAGACTGAACGACCTGACAGAGCCAAACCAAATACTGGGGTTCGGTCCCGAACAGGTAGACGAAGTCTACGTATGCAGCGGTGGGGGGACCTCGAGGATATACAATCTCAAGCCGGGCTCGACATTCATCACGGGAGAATTCGTGCACCACGGATTCCACTATGCCCGTGAGAAACACATAAATGTTGTGGCATTGGGGCATTATTTCACGGAGACTTTTGGCGTCCGTGCGTTGGGGAAGAAGCTCGGCAAGGAATTTCATATTGGCGCAAAGTTCATAGACTTCCCGACTGGTATGTAACTCCAAAGTCCTTAATCTCTCTTAAATTTTAACTATACTCCCCTATCCATGGAAGGAGCTCTCATTATTGGCAAGAATGCGGAAGAAGGGGAACGCATGGACGTCATCAATCCATATGACCAGAAGGTTGTGGGAACGGTGGTGTCGGCGACTGCGGCTCAGGTGGATCGTGCAGTAGCTTCCTCGGACGCGGCATTCAAAGATTTTCGATTAACAAAGCCCGAGGACCGGCGAGAAATGCTTCTTCAGCTTTCAGCGTGGATAAAAAAGAATCAACCACACCTGTCGGTAGTCCTGGCAAAGGAGAGTGGAAAGCCGCTGAAACAATGCGAGTCCGAGATCAAGGGAGCTGCGGTCCGCCTGGACGTCGCTGCGTCCGAGGTCTTTTTCGTGAAAGGGGAGACCATGGAAACCAAGGGTGTGACGGCCACCGTTTTCAGGGAGCCCCTCGGCGTCGTTGCGGCAATAAGTCCCTTCAATTACCCGTTCTTCACTTTGGTGGCCAAGATTGCCCCTGCGGTAGCAGCCGGAAACACAGTTGTAGCCAAGCCGCCGAGCGACGACCCGCTTGCGGCAATGGAGTTTGCTTGGGGGGCGCAGGAAATCCTCCCGGCCGGCGTGCTCAATGCAGTCACGGGTCGCGGCTCCGTGGTCGGCGGTGCATTTGTCAAGAACGACCAGGTTAAGATGATTGCCTTCACAGGAAGCTACACTGCGGGCAAGTGGATTGCTGAAAACACCGGCATGAAGAAGCTCCAGCTGGAACTTGGCGGGAAAGCCCCTGCCATTGTTTTGCCTGATGCGGACCTTCAGCGTGCCGCAAAGGAAGCAGTCGCCGGCTCGTTGGGGCTTTCAGGCCAGCGGTGTAATGCCATATCTGTTGTGGCAGCGCATGACGACATAAAGGCAGAGCTCACAGACCACATACTCCGCGAAGTCAAAAACTACAAGGTCGGCAACCCCCTCGACAAGAAAGTGGACATTGGGCCCATGATAAACCAGGGAGCCGTCGAACGCGTCAAGGGACTTGTAGACGACGCGCTTTCCAAGGGAGCGACCGCCCTTACAGACTACAAGATAGACGGCAACATGTTCCATCCGGTGGTCCTCGACAAAGTCAACGAGCACATGAGAATAGCATCCGAAGAAACATTCGGTCCCGTGGTGGCCATACTCCAGTTCAAGGACATCGACTGGCTTATCAATCATTTCAATTCACTCCCTTATCGCCTCGATTCGTCCATTTTCTCCAACGACCTGAAGCAGATACTATATATTACGAAAAGGCTTGACGAAGGGTCAATACACATCAATGGTGCGCCGTTCCACAGCCTGGGTGTCTTCCCCTACGGCGAGGCACCCGGCGCAGGCATGGGCCGCGAGGGATTGCTGAAAACGATGGAGGAAATGACAACCCTCAAGACTGTGGTCTGGCGGCCCTGATTAGTTTTTTATACCGTCGAACCAGTTTCTGTTGTGAAAATAGCCGTATGTTCCGGACCCGAATCAAAGGAGATTTCGGAAAAGATCGCCGGAAACCTCAGGAGCAAGGGGCACAAAACCCGAGTGGTTTCGGGCAGCCTGAAGGACTACCTCGACTCCATTGGCGAAGCGGACGCCCTGTTGATTGTAAATGACCGGGGTGAAGTCTCGCCAGAGATGGTAGTTGCCATCGTACTTGCGGACTATCTTGGAAAGAGAGTGATGGCAACCAGACAGCCGGAGAACAGGGCCCTTGAGGGCTTGCTTTCCTCTGTGAATGTGGAGGTTGTGGATTAATTTTATAAATTAACAACGATAACTCGCCCGTGAATGGTGAATACATTTGTCAACGGGTTGACTAAGTTTGTTGGAAACACACCTTTAATTGAGGTTTCAAAGGTTTTTGGTGCGAGAAACCCCCTTCACGTGGATTTGAGCTACATGAACCCGAGTGGCAGCATAAAGGACCTGCCTGTTCTCAACATTCTCCGGCATCTGCAGAAAACCGGAGAACTTCAAAAACACGGTGGCATAATCGAGGTAACTTCAGGGAACACGGGCATAGCCTTGTCTTACTGGGCGAATGCCCTTCAGGTGAGGGCAGTAGTCATCATGCCGAAAGGGATGAGCAAGGAAAGAAAGAAGATGATGGAACTGCTAGGTGCGGACGTAATGGAAAAAGGTAGAGACTTTGAGGAGGCAAGGGAGCATGCTAAATATCTCGCCCATAAGGAAAACTTAATTTATCTGGGGCAATTTAGCAGGGACCAGAACCCCCAGGCTTACAACGTTCTGGCAAAAAAGATTCTGAAGAAAAAAGTGAAATACGTTGTAGCGGGAGTCGGAACGGGGGGGACTCTAATGGGGCTCGCAGGGGTTCTGAAGCCCAAAGGAGTCCGGGTTATTGCAGTTTTTCCAAAAGAAAAAAAGCACGGGATACAAGGAATAGGTGACGGCATATTTGGTAGCTTCTACAAGCCGGAACTCGTCGATGAAGAGTTTAGGGTCTCCACAAAAGAGGCACAGAGCTTCATGAGAGAACTTTGGACCAACGGATTCTTGGTCGGCCGCAGTTCGGGTGCGAATCTTATCGCAGCCCTCAGTTACTCCGAAAATGGCAGCGTGGCTACCGTTTTCCCAGACAGCTGGGACCGATATTTTAGCGTAGAAGATAAACATATTAATTTCATTAGTGGTGGATTAAGGTGAAGATATACAACACGATGAGCAGAAGGGTTGAAGACTTCAAGACAATAAAGAAGGGCCAGGTAAAGATGTATGTCTGCGGTCCGACACCCTACGACAAGAGCCATATTGGCCACGCGCGAACATACGTGTTCTTCGACTTCCTGAGGCGGTTTCTGGAATTTGAGGGGCAAAAGGTCAAACTCGTCGTGAATCTCACAGACGTTGACGATAAGATAATCAAACGTGCGGCCGAATTTGACAGCTGGCAGGTCGTCCCCGACCTTTATTCACGATACTTCTTTTGGATGCTGGAAAAATTGAAGATCAAGGAGCCGGCGACGTTCCCCACTGTCACAGCCCATATGCCTGAGATAATCGAACTCGTCCAGAAGCTTGTCGAAAAAGGATTCGCCTACAAGCTCAAGGACGGCATATATTTTGACGTCAGCAAGTTCCAGGAGTATGGCAAGCTGAGCAAGGTCAAACTCGATGACCCGAAGATTTCACGGGTGGAACCTGCACCAGGAAAAAAGAATCCTGCGGACTTCGCCGTCTGGAAATTCCGGAAGAAGGGGGAGCCCTACTGGTGTGCGCCATTTGGCGAAGGGAGGCCGGGGTGGCATATAGAATGTTCGGCAATGAGTACCTGCTACTTGGGTGAGCAGTTTGACATCCACGGCGGCGGCGCCGACCTGGCGTTTCCACATCACGAGAACGAGATTGCTCAAAGTGAGGCTGCCACGGGAAAGTCGCCCTGGGTCAACTATTGGGTGCACGTGGCCTTTCTTACAATAGCCAAGGAAAAAATGAGTAAGTCCTTGAAAAATATAATCGGGATAGACGAACTGGTCGACGCCTTCCCGCCGGAGGTGTTGAGGTACTATCTGCTCAGCGCCCACTACCGCACGCAGCTGGACTTTACCTGGGAAAAGGTAAAAAAAGGCAGAGAGCAGTGGGACAAAATTGCTCGTGCATGGTTCGAAATCCTACAACGGAAAGAACAAGGAATTTACGGCAAAGACGACGTCTCGAAGGAGGTGGAGCTTGAATTCAAGCGGGCCATCCAGTCGCTGGAGGACGACCTCAAAACTCCCGATGCATATGCGAACATACACTTCATAGCATCCCTCGTTTTGTCGAACGACCCGGACAAGGCATCAGTTGAAAAGGCCCACGAAGTTTTCAGGAAGCTGGACGACATATTCGCATTCCTTCCCCAAAAGTCCTGGACACCCAAAGAGCTGAAGCTGGCCGAGGAGCTGGCCGAGCTGCGCGAGAAGCTGAGGAAGGACAAGAAGTTCGCGCTGAGCGACAAGATACGCGAACGCCTCTCTGAGCAAGGGATAACAATAGAGGACACCAAATCGGGTGGGAAGGTAAAATTTGAACCTTAGTGTTTGTTGTACGGATGCTTTGGAAACCGTGTCCTGAATAAGAGGTCCAGCAGAACGATTATGGCCAGCTGGTGATTCAGTGTGTATCTGCCCAGCGAGACCTTCCGTCCTGGGTGGTCGATACCGTCAGGCCCGCCGACAACAAAGTCCGTGTCCACTTTTACAAGCTCGTCGAGGAGCTCCTGCGTCAACGGTTCACCCAATTGGTCCAAGACTACTGCATCATCAGGAATTTTTTTAGTGAAAATCACGTCGACCCGCGTCCGCCTGGAGAGCTCCCTGATTATTTCCCTGTAGGGTTCCTTTGCCTTCGAGGGACAAAACAATCGCATACGCCGGGAAGGGGATTCGAACCCCTAATCCCAGAGGGAACTAGCTTTCCAGGCTAGCGCCTTGCCGTTCGGCCATCCCGGCAAGCTTTGATAAAGCTTGACCAAATGTGCCACTTCGCTACGCTCAGCGGCACATCACTATTAGAAAGCGCATTTGTCGTTTTTAAGCTCTGGGAAAAGCGCCCCGGGCAGGATTCGAACCTGCGACCGCCTGGTTAACAGCCAGGCGCTCTGCCGCTAAGCTACCGGGGCTCCACGTGTTATTATCGAATTTTGCCTATTAAGTAGTTTTTCCTACAAGGTGCCGGGCTACATAAATCGGACAATCCTGTATGGCGCAGACCACCATGCCGTCGCTGGGTCGGGTATCTACGGTTCCCGTTCTCAAATGCAATTCAGCCATGTAAGTGCCGTTGACTAAGTCATACACCACTAGCTTCCTTACACCCGCCTTCCCCGCAAGCTCTGTGGCCAAGTCGTGCGTCGTAGGGCGGTAATGTTCCGTGTAATTGAGAGCGTCGCGTATGGCAACGCCCTGCTCCGGTGAAAGAACCATTGAGAGATTGCCCGCATGTGTCTCAAGAATGACCAGGGCGACATCGGGTGAAATGACGACACCCCTGAGCTCCGCCCTGTAGTCTGGTCCGCTCACAGTCCCCACCACGGCAATAATGCTGAATGCGAGAACCATCAGGAGAAATTCCTTAATCACGTAGGAGCGTAGATAAGCTTATATTTCACTTTTACTCTTGTCCCTGTGACTCTTAAGAACCAACTAGAGGAGCTGGAAGCAAAAATCAAGGGCCTGGAGAAGAAGCTGGATGCGGTCTTGAACATCCTTGTGAGCGACCTTTACGACGACGATTTTCAGGAACAAACGGTTATGGAGCCCGAAGAGGTACATAACGAACTTACGAAGCTCAATTGAGCTGCAGTGTGTTTAGATGCAAGAGTGACCAAATAATCGCAGGCTCGGCGCCTCTTGCAGTGCAACGCTTTTAATTTAAGCCGTTTTTAAATTCCGTGAGGTTTAAGCTAGCTCTGCTGCTAATCTTGTTGATTTCACCTACCTTTGCAAAGCTGAGCTGGTGGGATTCTAACTGGGATTACCGCGTCTGCCTGGAGGTCAACGCCTCAAAGTATTCCCGCGAAGACTGGCCTGTTGAGTTTCCGCTGAACCTCACATACGAACTCAACTACACTGGCGGCGGTGGAGCGGTCAACGTATCGTCGCTCCGTCTTATCGAACAGGATACGACGAGTGGAGATGCCCTCTTTGAGGTGGCGAGCCAGTTCGACCAGGATGCGGGATTCGACGCGGTCAACAACTTTTACGGGTTGTTCGTGTTCATAATGAACGGCACTCTGAATGCAAACCAGGTCCGCACGTACTGCATTTACTACGACACCGACGCGAAGCCAGCTGGAAATTACACAAACATATCCTACTATTGGGACGGTGAGGAGTTACAGGTCAATGTCACAATCGAGGACAGCGGCACGACGAAGGGCTTGGAGTATTGGATTGACAGCTCCCGGGGCGCGAACGTATCGGGGATATACCGGATAAGTGATTATGCAGACAACGAATTCTGGACGGCCCCGTCCCAAAGCGAGAACCCGATTGAATATATGCAGTATTCCAACGGGACCTACAACTTCACATTCGACCTTCAAAACAACATGACCGTTGTGTACGAGGGCCCGACAAGGCTGGTCGTCGAACAAACAGGTCCCGAGGTGGTTTGGAACTCGACGAACCAGGCGGAGGGCGAGATAACAAAGAGATACACATTCTACCACCAAAACCAGTGGATAAAAGTCGACCAGATTTATCGCAACACTGCAGACTATAATATTACCCGGAATTCCACGGCGGCCGGTGCCCTCACCGTTGAAGTCGGGAAAATTGCCTTCAACAACATAATACTCGGCAACGCTTCGGAGCCCGCCTCGTGGTTCTGGTTCGCCGCGGAATTCGCGAACTTCCATGCAGGCATAATCAATGTCAATGACTCGGGGCCGTTTGCCACCGTGAATGAGAACACCACCTGGGGCAAGGGCGGCATAGAACTCTCGAATGTTACAATCCAGCCAAATGAGACCCTCTACGAGACGGCGGCCCTGCACTTCAACAGCCCCTCTGCAATCAAGGGGTCTCCCACGGATGCGCAGGTCAGAAACCTAAGAAACCGCCTGTTGTTCCCTGAAAACACGACGAAAACCCTGTCGGAAAAATGGGCGGTTTCAATCAACGCATCCACCGACTTTGCTGAATACAACCGGGGAGAAAATGTGTCAGTCTTAGTCAATGCCACAGTCGACTCTGGACTAATCAGTTTGGTCAACGCCAGCATGGCTTCCACAGGCGGAAACACGACGCTTGTCCTTTATGACGATGGAAGCCACGGTGACTCCCAACCAGGAGATGACATCTACACGAACTACTTCATACTCAGCGAGACCAATTCCACGGGCCAGTGGAATGTCTCGTCTTACGCATGGACCAACGAAAGTGTCCTGCTGAACGTAAGCAGCACAAGCTTCCAGGTCTTTGACGTATATCCTTCAACACTGAATATATCCAACGACTACGGGTTTGTCAACCGTTCTATAAATGCCACGATGGACGTCATGAACTACCGAAACGACACATACATAGCCGGTGCCACCATAACATGTGAATATGATTCCACCGATGCGAATCCCAACGTAACGGACTACGGCAACGGCTCCTATCTCGTTGAGTTTGCAGCACCCGATTATTACGGCTTATTTACCTTAACATGCAATGCCACCAAACTGGGCAACAACGGGCCTGCGCAGGACATGTTCATAGCGGTCACTTATGTAACCGAAGTTATGACGGAGCTTGGCTATACTGGCGGGCTGTCCTCGGTTGGCAACGTCACCCTTTCACACGGGCAGAATTTCACGATGCTGGCGAACGTCACGAACCTCGGGAATGGGACGGCATTCGATGTCAACATATCCCTTTACGAACCGGCCAACTGGACAATTAACGCCACATTTGAGCAGTCAGGCAACATAAACCTTTTCAATTCATATCTTCTATACGTCGATGTCGGGGCCCCTGCCAACGAGACGGCGGGCTTCTATCTGCTCAACGCCACCATAGAATGGGGGAATGCAGACAATACGACGGATACATACAATGCAACATTCAACATCACGGTCGACCAGAACCCAACCCTCTATGTTCCTGAAGAAAACCTTTCAACCACAGCAGCTTCCGGGGCATGGAACCATCTGGGAAACATAACGGTCATGTCGGAAGGCAACGTTGAGCTTGTCAACGTCACGTTCAATGTCACAGGCATACCGACGATGACCTTCAACTTTACACCTTCCAACATATCTTCGCTTTTCCAGGGAGACAACACCGTGGTGGAAGTCTGGGTCTATGCACCAAGCGACCACGCACTGGGTATCTTCAACGGGACGCTTAATGCATCGTCTGCCAACAGCGCCCACGACCTGGTCAACATTTCAATAGGTCTGATAGAGACATTCATGCACATAAATGCGACGCCGTCGTTCATGACTTCAGACCAGACGCGCTGGTATGAATTCCAAAATTTCACATTCACCATCAATACAACCAACGTGGGTACGTCCCCTGCATTGGACACGAATATCACAATTGTGCTGCCTGAGGCAAATTGGATTACCAATGTCACGAACAACAGATATAACTGCAGCGACATCCCTGTGGGCGGCTCCTGTTTCAGAACCTTTGAGCTTGCAGTGAAGATGAGTACGCCCGAAAATTACACAGTATTCGCCAACGTGACCTGGATGAATCCCGGTGTGGGGATGACCTACAACACCACTAACATCACGGTAGAAGTTCTTTCGAATAAAGAGTTTCAAATAGACGACTGGTACGTGGCAGGGTCCGCACCCCAAGGTCAGAGCACGGATGTGGGTGTTTTCACTGTGCGGAACACGGGCAATGACCAGATAAACGGCGTGGGTGCGAACGTGACCAACCTTGACGATTTCAATATATCCTTTAATCCCATTATCAATTTCATACCGGCGGGGTCGGTAATCAATGTCACAGCGAAAGTGAATGTTTCAGCAGGGTATCCTGCGGGAAACTACACAGGCACAATCAATTACACAAGCGCGGACGACGGCTATGACTGGCTGTACCTGAATGTGACTGTCCCCGAGGACAAGACCTGGCAGATGTATCCTGTGAATTGCACGACGGAAGTCGCATTCGATGAGGGAAAGATGTGTGACGTCCAGATAAACAACACAGGGAATGCGGAAATCAACTTCACGATTTACGTGATATATGCCAACTATACTTATGCGAACGATACCAGCTTTTCGATTCCACTGCAAGGAAACCACACATTTTCAATCTGGTGGAACCTGACAGGCCAGCAGCGGGACTACTACAACGAAACATTCAACGTAAGCACCGTCAATGCCAACCCGGCATGGCGATACTTGAATATGAGCATGATACCCCGTGAACTTGCCGAAATAAACGCCTCGATTTCGGCGAACATGACGCAGGAACTCCAGCCGGTGACAATATACGCCAACGTCACCGACAAGTCCGGTCAGGGAATAAACTACGCCCGGGTCATAGTATTCCTGCCCGACAATACGACAGAAGCCCGACAGATGACCCTCGTGAACCAGTCCAACGTGACATATTGGTACATGTTGGTCTATCCAGGGGTCTGGGGCAGCAACGATGTCTACGGCAACTACACCGTCGGAATCGAAGTCCTTGACAACCTCGGCCTCTATTCAAGGGAAAACATGTCCCTCTATGTCTGGCCGATTCTGGACATTTCTGCAGACACCGGGTTTTCCACGTATTACGCCGGCGAAACGGCTTCAATGTACATCAACACGACCGATTATTCAGGCTGGCTTATACCCGCCAACGTTTCGGTGAAACTGCGGGATTCACTGGGTAACTTAAGATATGATGAAAACTTTACATCCCCCGGCACGGTTTCTCCGATACCGTTGTTTACGATAGCAAGCGACGCCCCGTTTGGCAACTACACCATTTACATAGATGCCACACACTATGATCCCTTTGCCAATGAGACTGTGAACCACAGCACAACACACCAGTTCGACGTCCGCGAGGAATACAATGTGGAATTCGACGTCGGGTACGTCTGGTATGCCAGCCAGCCAATTCTTGCGCATTTCTACGTTTTGGTATACACGGACAGGGACCTGGTCGACCCCGATTCCGTAACGCTGAATGTGTTTGATTCGGCCGAAAACCTGTATTTCACGAACAGCTCCTTGAGGATATTCAACGTCACAAGCAACAGCAAACTGTATCAGGCCAGCCACACGCTGCCCACGACCACCGGGTACTATCTGGCTGAACTGATAGTCCGGGCCGGAGATAGGCACGTCAGAAAGCTGAAGTCCTTCCGTGTGAGTTTCGGGGGCCCGTACGACGTGGACATCATTGCCATCGATTCGGAGGTCGAACAGGGTGACGACCTCGACTTCACAATACTCTTAGAAAACTACGGCGACCAGGGGCAGGACGTCTATCTCTCATACTGGGTCGAAGATTCCGACAATGACACATACGCCTATGTTTACAACAGGCCCACATTTGTTGATGCCGGGGGAAACCGCACAATTGATGCCAACCTCTCAATATATTCGAACCAGACGGCGGGGGACTATGCGCTGCATGTCTTGCTGAACTACTCCCCACTCTACCCGCCGCTGGAAGTCCTCAGGGGCTTCAGGGTCGTGGAGGCAGAGGTCCCGGAGGAAGAGCCGGAAATAATCGAGCCTGTTGTGGCTGCGGTGATAGAATTGACAATAACGAACCTGTTCCCCGACGAGCTAATACTCAATCGCGGGGCCATCGGATACCTGACGATAGAAATAAAGAACACGGGTAATGTTGACCTTTCGGACATAACAGCATTCTTTGAAGACATCGATAAAGCCTGGTTCGAAGTTGTCAGGGAAGCGGATTCGCTTTCCCCCGGGTCGAGCGGATACCTCGTTGTCAAGTTCACGATTCCAGAGGATGCCGCGGCGAGAACGTACGTCTCAAAGATGAGAATAATCTCGCGCGAAGTGGAGGTCTCCGAGTTCTACAAGCTCATCGTTTTTAAGACGCAGGAAGAGGCCCTCCGTGCGAGGATAGCATCGCTGCGTGAAGAGCTGCTCGACCTTGAGGACCAGACCGGCAAAGTGGCCGCCCGCGGTGGCGACGTTACCAAGATTCTTTCCTTGCTCAGGAAGGCCCGCGAACTTCTGGATGTGGCCGAGACCTTCCTTGAAGAAGACTCCACTGTCGACGCCATAAAGACCATTTCGGAGGTCGAAACAGTCATAGAAGAGATAAAGTACAGGCTGGAAATCTCCAAGCCCGACTACCTGCCTTCCATAACATTGCCTGAAATCCCATCCAACTGGTACGTGATAGCGATTTCGCTTGCGGCATTAATCCTCCTGGTAATCATTGCAATCACCAAATTCAATCTGCTTAGGCGGGGCGAACGCAGAAAGGTCATGAGGCGTCTTAGGAGCGCTGTCAAAAGGAAGCGCGAGGTTGAACAGAGTTCCGATATATTCGACACGCTTAAAGGGCACTACGAGGAGGGCATGATTTCCCGGGAAACGTTCCAGGAACTGAAGAAAATCCTGAAGTGACTACCTTTTGCCCATGCTCAAAAGCTTGTCTTTCAACTTGGCCATCTTTCCCCGTTCTTCTTTGTTTTCGGGTGCCCCTGTTTCCCCCTCTTTTGACCCTTCCTTCTTCTCGGAAGCCTCTTCTTCTTTGATTATCTTTTCCCTGAATTTCTCGGTTTTCTTCAGTTCTGTTTTTTGTTTTTTGCCCCTCCGACTGTCGAGGACCATCTGTATTTCTTCCATTTTTTTCAGCGTGCTTGTTTTCAGTTCATCCCGCGCTTCGTCTTTTATCCGCCCCATCTGGAAGTCCCGCTCTACCTGGTCCATCAGTTCAGAATATTTCGTCAGTTCCGCTTGAAGCTCTTTCTCACTCTTTCCCCGGTTTTCCATCATGGTCACGCGCCGCCTCAGGTTGTCGAATGCCATTGGGTTGATTCCCACAATCTCTTCGATAATTATGTCTTTCACGGATTCAATCAATTCATCGGCTTCCCGCTTCTTTATCAATTCTTCCTCTATCTGGAATTTCATGCCTTCAAGCTCCTTAAGCAGGTCTTCCACCATGGTTTCGTGTTTTTCAATCTTGTCAAGGTTTTCCTTCATGTAGGCAACCCGCTCATTTGTTTCCAAGAACATGGCTTCAATTTTTGCAGATACCTTGTCACTATAAATCTTGGCCTCCTGCACTTTCTTCAGTTTTTCTTCAACGATTTTTCCGGCCTTCATGACGTTTTCCAGGCTCGTCACGTCCGCCAGCTTGTCTTCGACGACCTTCAAACGGGCGGAGATGTTGGCGGCGAGGTCATTCATCCTCTCAAGGCTGGCATTCTCCTTGTCAAGTGTTGTGTTGAATTTCTCGAACCGCATCACGATTTTTTCAGGGTCAAGTTCATTTACGATTGTCGAGACTTTATCGAAGTCGGCCTCGAGTTTCGATGCCCATTTTTCCCTGTCAAAAACCATGCGCCGGGTGTCGCCCAGACGTTCATTCAACTCAATCAAACGCTCATTAAACGCATCCAACAGACCCTTGAAAAGCTCCAGTTTCCCATCGATGCGGTCTATACGCATCATAATTTCCGAGAGTTCCGGCGTCCCCTCCTTCCCTACCATCGATTCCCGCTCGGGCTCCGTAACGAGGCCTTCCTCCTCGACAATATCTCCTATTGTCCTTTCCCCACTCTCCGTAAGCGGTGGAGCCTCTTCAGGAGCCGTAGTCTCAGCTGCCTTTGGAGTCCCCTCCGCCTTTTTGGGGGCAGATTTTTTCTTTTTGGGGGATACCTGCTTCCTAGCCTTTTTCTTCTTTTCCGCCAATAGTAACACCTTCCTTTTCCAAGAGTTTGCTTAATTCCTCCGTCCCTGGTCCCTGCTTCGGCTTCCGGGTTGAGCGTACGTAGAGTGCAAAAAGGGCGCAGGCCCCCAAGACAGGAGCGAGAGACAGGCCCAATCTTGCAGGTTCCTCCTCGACTTCAGGAGCCTCAAGGAACGCATAGTATTCACCCAATATTTTGTCAAGATTCCCTGTAACGCCATCCACCGCAGCATATTCCCCTTTCTCATACAGTCCAAAGCCTTCCGAAACCAGGAGTTTTCCGAGTTCTATGAGGTGATGCGGCCCATGCTTCGTTTCCAGATTGTTGAAAGTTTCTTCGTACTGCGCCAACCCGTCATAAAATACATGAGTCTGGTTGGACGACTTGACCACAAACTGAATGAGCCTTTTTCCAATAGTAACATTTACAGGGTACGCCCCCAGTGCCGCCTCGAAACTCAAGGGCACCCGCATTTCCTTGCCTGCCAAGACCTCAACATAATTCGGGCAGGTCATTGACATGTCGGAAGAGCAGGTCACCCAGTATTTTCCACTCTCATTCACACTTTGTATATAGATGTCAATGGTCTTGTCTTCACCGGGCGCAACGAAAACCTCCCCGTCGTAGCTGAAGTTAAGTGCGTACGTCCCCAGCAGCAGGAATGCGAGCAGCAGCCTCACTTCTTTTTACCCCCTTTTTTCTTTGCCTTGGATTTCTTTGCCGGCTTGGCTTTTTTTGTCTTTGGTTTTGTCTTGGCATTGGTTTTACTCCTCGGCCTTTTCTTCACGGCTTTTGCGGGCTTGACCACTTCAGAAGGCGTCTCTGGTTCAGTCCCCCTAGGAGCTTCCGGGGCAACTTTCTCTTCTGTGGGGGTTTCTTCAGGCGCCGCAGCTTCTGCAGCCTTCACAGCCACCTTGGTTGTGGCCTTCGTTGCCCCCTTTATTTTGCCCGTGACGCCCGTTCTTTTCATCAAACCTTCCAAGTAGATTTCAGCCATCCTGAAAGCCCCGGTCTTAAGCTTGTCTTCGGCAAGCTTCAGCTCCATTTCGATGTCTGTGGTCTCTTGACCCTTTCCTTTCATTGCCGTGATCTTGTCTCGGATAGCCCATATTATGGCACCCAGCCGCTTATAAGTGTCGAGTTCCTCTTCAAGCAGCTTGTGCGGGCTGTGCAGCAGCGGCCGGAAATTGACGAACCAGGGCTTACCTTTGTTGTACTTCGGGTTCTGGACGAACCCCACACCAATCTCCTGTCTCAACAGCCGCTCGGCGAAGTCGTCACCATACTTTGACCTTACGCGCTCGATGTCCGCTCCCTTTGAGTGCATTTGCACTTCAGTCAGGACGTTACCTTTGACGGCTTCCTTGAAGTCGCTCAACACCTGCGAAACCATTATCATGCCGAGCCCCCACTTACGGAATTCCCTCGCTGCCTTCTCAAGCGATACGTAACCACCCTTACCCCCGTATTTCTCAAGCAGCCTGTGGACCTCGTCGAACACTATCAGGGTCTTCAGCTCGGCGCTCTCCTCCCACACCTGGCTGAAGAACGTTGATATGATGTTCCTCACAGTGTCGTCGAACTGGCTGGTCGTCAGCTTGTTGAGTGTGAATACCGTAATTTCCCCGGGCCGTATCCACTCCTTGAAGTTGATTGTGGAAATCTGGTCCGGGCTGGTTATTTCGAATATAAGCCCTTTGAAGGGCCTCGCATCTTCTTCCTTTAGACCGAACCGGGTGAAGTGTTTCAGCATCTTCTTGTCCTTGTCAGGTGCGAGGAAACCACTCCACTGGGCGGTTGGGTCGAACACCACCATTGACTTGTTCTGAAGCAGCGCTTCTTCGGCAATTACCATGGCCGAAACCGTTTTACCAGAACCCGTGGCACCGGCAACTATACCGTGGGTCATCAGGTCGTCAAGGTCAAACCATGCATCTATTTCTGTCCCTGCGACCTTTCCGACCTTCACAGAGCTTCCGCCCTCCTTTGGCATCTCTTCCATGTCCAGAGGCATGGTATATCTCTGCTTGGACTCCTGCTTTTCTCTCCACTTCATGAAATAGGGATACACCCATTTGTACCCGAAGTAGCCCAAGGGCAGTAGCATGAAGAATACGACCCAGGTAATCCACGATGAAAACAATTTCCTGAGTGCGGCAATGGGTGCAGGCTCTATTACGACGTCAAAGCTATCCGTGCTTAATGCGTACTTCCGGTCATACCAGTATTTGGCTATTGCTTCGACGACATATCGTCCCTGCGGCGCGTTTTCGGGCACCTTAACCTCCCTGACGAACCTGTTCAGGTTTTCTACGGCGACCGTTTCACTCGCCACATTTATCAGGGTCTCCTCACCCTCCAAGGTCAAAACAGTGTAATTTATTATTATGTCCTCAATGTCTTCGGTCCCACCCATGTTTATCAAGGTGACCTCGAACCGCAGGTCCTCGCCCGGGTGGACCATCTTGGTCAGCACCTTTATGGCTACGTCGAGCAGGGGCTCCTGAAGCAACTCGACCGCCACGGAAGCAGGTATCCTGTGTTTTATGCCGGCGACCTCCAAAACTATGTCGCCTGTGTAGACGCCCGGGGTTACGTTTCCACCCGGGGAAACCATTATCTGGATGGTCTTCGTCGACTTGTTTTCGACCGTGAAATTTTCAATCTGGAATTTGAGCAAAGTCCATACAGGCCCCTCCGCCCAGATTTTTCCAGTCGTGGCGTTTACCATGTTGTTTGTGACTTCCACACCGAAGACCTTGGTTTCACCAGGATAGATTGTTATGTCTATAACGGGCGCCTTGAATTCGACGGGTATCGGTGCAAGCTCTTCTGCGGGAGCAGCCCCGCCCATTGCTGCCCCTTCAGCACCTCCTCCCCCTCCCCCTCCGGCAGCCGCCCCCTCTTCCTCCCCTACACCCCCGGCAGGGCAGTCCTGCGGGCAGGTGGCCAGCGACTCTCCGTAAGCACTCTCACAGACGTCGTTTCCGCAAACATATTCTGCGATGGCGTAGGCATCCTCCAAGTCATCGGTTACAATGTAGACCTGTTCAACGCCGGATTCCAGGACTGAATTGTTCCGTCTCTCCCAGGTGTTGTTGCATCCATAAAACCTTCGCCAGTTGTCGCACGAGTATATAGCAAGTTTGTTGGCATCTATCCCAGTGTACCCGGCGTAACTGAACGTTATCCGCGCAGTTTCGAAACTTATATTCTCAATTATTTCAGCTCCGACCAAGGAACCCTTACCTATCAGACTTGAACTGATTCTGCCCCACCTCACCGGGTTGTAGACATCTGAAAATATAGGTGAGACGTAGAACTTGGCCGAAGTATTCGCGAAACTGGCCTCCAAATCATATGTCCGTGCATCTATTGTCTCATTGTAGTATCCTGTGTTGTTCGGCCAGATTGTTCTCAAAAGGTTCATCGTACCTTCTTCATAAAATTTGAATGTGATGTTTATGGGGGTCTCGTCAGATTTTTCAAGGTCCAGGGCCCTCCCGTAGAACTGAGCGTACGGGAAGGTCGTGAACTGCCCTGTATCCTCCGCGCAGTTGTTCGAATAGTCGCAGGCCTCCGCAGTTATCCCGTAGGTTCCCTCCTGCCAGGTCTCATTGAAGGACAATAGGAACTCATAGGTGTCATTAATCTTGTAATTGAGCACCATGTCATAATTCTTGACTGTTGAACCATCTGGGAAAGTTAGTGTAGCCCTTGCAGATTTCACGCCGCCGGCATCCGTTGCATTAAGTCGTATTATGGCGGTTTCGTTGACGCCCGTGCTGACCGGGGGTTTGAGGTCCACGACGGGCGCCACCGTGTCTACGTATATCACCGCCTTGTCTTCGATGTCCGTCTTGGCAATGTCGTAGTACGAGTAATTACCCGTGACGACGAGGTCATAACCTATGCTGTAATTGAGGACTGGGGCGGTGAAATTCAGGTGCCACCTATAGTCAGAAGCATTGTAGTAGTATTCCTCATCCACATCATAGTATACGTCGTTTCGTCTTAGGGAGGCGTTGAATGTGATCCCGGATTGTATCAGCGAATACCCATAAGTGGCGCTCACAGTGACATTTATGTGGGTTCCATTGGTCACGTTTATGACTGGGTTGATTTCGGTCGGGTTGATTATGGTGACCCAAAGCGGGTGGACAAACATCTGCAGGAATGTGGTCTGTTGCGTTATGTTCGCACTCGTATTTTCACTTATGAAGTAGCCGCTAAGGTAGAGCTGATTATACGTGGACGGGGTCGTGTAGTTTATTCTGACATATCCATTTTCCTCCATTGGGATCTCCATATACGTCTCGTTCAATGAGACATAGTTTGTTATGTTCCCGGAGGTGTTTAGCCAGAGCTTCGCCAGAACATTCCCGGTGTTGCGGATTCTTACGACCCCGAAGTCTCCACTCTCGCCCTGAACGAGCTCTTCATATATGCTCGTCGGGTAATGCTCCCAAGATATGTTGAGTGGGACCCGCACCCAGATGTGCGTGTAGTCGTTGGATTCAGTACCATTGACGTATATGTGGCCTTCGTAGAGGCCCGTCTCCATGTCTTCGGGGACACCTACCTTGATATCGACGGGCGCCAAAGTTCCAGGAGGCATATTGCCCAGGATGCCTGGGGTAATGTTTACGCTCATATTTGTGCAGACCAGCCCAGTGTAACAACTGACGTTTACACCATTCACAATGACGTTGCCTGCCGACAACACGTTCAGCGTGCTGTTCTTGCTTTCCTTGTTTATTATGGTGAAATTTATTTCTTCAGGTGTGGCCTCTATCAACGGGTTTTCCAACACCTCGATAGTGAAGTTGGTGTTGTTCAGGCCCGTTGTATTGTCCAGATTGGTCCAGTTGAGCAGGACGTTTAAAGTATAATTATTAGGAACAGTTGCCGCAGGCACTTCAAGGTTCATCGTACCGTTGTATGTCTCCTGCTTGAGCAAGAGCGAAACATTTTCACTGTCAGGTATGGTATCCCACCCGTTCAGACTTGTGTAGTTGGCCGTGACATTGAATGCCCTTGAATACAGAGCATTCCTGATGGTATAATTGAGAGTGAAGTTTACGGGGTCCAGCCACCTGGCGTCGTCTACCTTCAAATCTCTGTTCGGCAGGAACTTCAGGGTGGTATTGGCGTTCGCTGTCAGATTTATTGGATCTATACATCCTTCAAGCTGCCGAGTATCATTCGCACATATCCGCAGGATGTATTTGCCAACGACATCAGTGCTGTAATTTGAATAGTAAAACGAACCGTTGTTGTTCATGTACTTTATGTAGATGGTGTTGTTTGGCAGAGTGATGTTCAGCCAGGCCAGGCTGACATCGAAGTTGTCTGTTATCGTGGCAGAAATATTGACAACGTCATAGTAAACTTCAAAGTCCCTGGGTTCCGCATATACGTCCTCTATTGCAGGGGGCAGGTCTGTTACGTTTAGAGTCAGGGTGACCGTCTGCTGGTCCGGGTCTGCGTCGGCACCAGTCCCGTCCCTTCCCCGCATGGTCAGATATACGGGGTAAAGTCCCTGGGAAATGCTTGGCGGTATTGAGAAGCTGACTGTGAGATTTCTTGAAGTTATTTTGGGTATTCCCATCGTTCTCGGGTCTACGAGAGTGAGCGTAGCCCCCCCACCGCTTATGTAGGTCGTGACATAGACCCAGACATTTCCCAGGTTCTTTGCAGTGACATTGCCTATCGTTTCGTTGGTGTTCAGCAGAGCCAGAATGGTTCCGAAGCTCGACGGTGTCCTGGTCCAGCTACTGTTCCAGGGGACTGTGACATTTAGCAGTGCGTCGTCCCAGGCAGCGTTGCTGGTGTTAGCCCGGATTACTGTCCAGTATTCTCCGGGGTCTTGTCCTGGAGGTACGTAGAGGTCAACATCCATGCTGAAATTGGTGCCTGCAGGCATGAGGCCTTGTGCATCTGGGAATAGCGTAAGGTCGCACTCAGGGCAGTTGTAGAACATGTTCCCCCCCACCGGGAATATTTCCAGGTCAAATACAGGGGAGTTGCCTGTGGAAGCGATTGTAAGGTTACCTAGATAAGTTGTAGCTCCGTGCGGTGCCGAAGCCACCAAGTCGTCCTCCAGAATCTCTATGATTGGTGTGTCCGCGACCTCCACTTCCGTTTTGTCGTATGTGTAATTCCACGCTGTAACATTCCATCCCATGAGATCCGGATTTCTCCAGGTTACGTTGGATGTTATTATTATGACGACGGGTGGTGTTTTCTCCTTGATAGTCACGTTAACTAATATTGTCTGAGAGTTGTTGGCTGGTAGCAGGCCGATGTAGAAGTAGTTTTGTTTCACACTTCCGTTTCTATACTCCGTATAGTTCCAGGAGTCGTCAGTAATGTTAAGACTGACATTCCAGGCATTCGCAGGTCCCCAGTTGGTTATCGTCGTGTTCAGCTCAAAGACATAATCCTGGGTCTGCGTGATTCCTACAGCCACTTCGAAATCAGGCGTGTTTAGGACGGTAACATTTGTGTTTCCCCATACCTGGAATGAACCGACGAACTTGCTGTTTATGTTGCTTTCCGGTGGCAGGTCTTGTGCATAAACGGTTACATTGTAGTTTCCACCGAATGTGGGATAGTAGCTATAGTTGTACCTGTAAGATTCCACATTGTAAATCAACCACCCGATATGACTCGCGTTTACCGGCGCTCCGTTGATGTCGAAGAATTGAACCTCTAGGTCCAAATCGTCGGGCAAGGAGAAGCTGTGGTTTTGGACTGCATCGACGGAAGTATTCGCGCCGTTCGCTGCGGTAACATTCGGGAACACGAGTTGCCCGTCAATCGTCAGATTGAAATACACGTCAGACGTCTCGTTGTTGTAAATGGTGACATTAAAGTACTCCATTTCCCCTGGCTCGGTAACATTCTCATTGTGGGTGAACAGTGTGGAATTCTGCGTCGATAGACTCTTGGTTACCATCACCTCCGGATAGTTTGACATGGTCTTTGTGATGAATGTTCCGTTTGGCAGTTCAATGGAAACCCAGGTCGTACTGATGCCTATATTGTCGCTTATAGTCGCGTATATTGTCGTGTAGTTCAGGTTTGCCTCAATTCCTGAAGTCGGGTCTATGTAGTCGTCCTCAATCGTCGGTGGAATATTGTCTTTAACATCGAAGGTCGCGGTTACTTCCGGTATGGACGCTTCATACAGTTTGCTCGGGTCATCTGTAATATTACACTTGAATTCCAAGTCGCCCTTCTCGTCTGGAGCATAACTGTAATTAACTCGACCACTTGAGTTTGTCTGGAAGGTTCCCGCGTAGGTCCACGGGTCCGTCCCGAAGTGATACCATATCCCGACACTGTAGTTGTATACGTTCTGCCCGGTTATGGTGTCGTAGACCCTGCATATGAAGTCATACGGGTAGTATATTGTAAGTTCGTACCACGGCGGCGTCCCATACTTCGGTGGGGCTATCCAAGAGACCCCTGAAAGTCCGTTTATCTTTATTATGGAATAGTTGTAAGCTCTGTCGAAACATTCTACCCCTGGATAATTTGCGCAGTCTTTTCGGACTTCAACACTCAAGTTTCGCCAGCCGGTTTCCTGCGTGTTAAGGTTGAGAGTCGTGGAGAGTCCCTGGCCAACCATGTGAGTCTCGTTCCACCAGTAACCCTTGGCAACAGCAATGGAGTTATTATTTTCATCCCAGACGTCGACAATCAAATTTATTACTTCTCCTTTGTTGTGCTCGCTACCGTTGATTGGGCTAGTTACGTTGGAATAAAGGACACCCATGACCTTGACTTGGGTGTAATTGGTCACTGAAGGTTCTGTAGTATTTTTCGAGGCGTTGACGTATATAGTGTACCTGTCTGGAACTGTCGTGTCTGATGCGTTGTACATTATGTAGCACTCCCCTTCTGAATTGGTTATGCAATAATCCATCAGTGCATATGTCTTGTTGTAGAACGTGACATTTGCTCCGTCGCTTGCGCCGGTTTCTGCCTCCACGACCCTGACGCTTATGTTGGTTTCGTGGGCCTTGCCTGCCAGGCTGTCATTCCTGTATATTGTACTTGGAACTGTGTTGATGTACTCAAACACCAACCTTCGGTTTATTCGAACCCATGTCGATATTGTATCAGCAGAGGTATTGTAGTACATCGTCGAAGTGTCGTTTATCCTGCAGCTCACGTTATACCACCCATATGGTTCTGTATCTGTGTTCCACTGCCAGTCCGCCACACCGTCCGGCTCCGTAATATCTACGTCCTCGTATCCGTCGTTCTTGAAAAATTCCACAGTATAACCCGGAATGGGACTACCCACGTTCGCGTCGGTGACCGTGCACTCGACGACCACAGTGTTTCCTGCGTCAAATTCACTATCATTTACAGGTATTATGTCTGTCAGAGAACTCCAGCCATAGACGTAGACCATGGTCGAATTCGTACCCTTGTCATAATGCGTTTTCGTGGCATTCACAGTTATGGTCTCAGAGCCGAGTTCGAAGCCGGCAGGTATACTCCAGTTGGCCAAATATCCGGAAGCAATCGCGGCGGGAACTTGGTTGTACCAGGTGACCGTGGCGTTACTTACGGAATTGGCGCACTCATCCCACACGGTCGTGTTCATCTCCGTTGTGGTGTTCCGGTTGACGATTTCTCCGTATTCGGGTTGGGTGGGTTTCAAATACAACTGCCCTATTACCTGCAGGTCCGTCGGGGTGGAGTTGACCTGCTGATAGCACGAATCCATAGTGCCTGCGGTCCAATTTTGCAGGCCGGTGACTGCGGTGCAGGTCGGGTTCCAAGTGACGTTGCAGTAGCCGTTAGTTGAGTTGCAGCTCTTCAAAACCGTATAGTTGACGAGGTCCTCCGTTATCCAGACCCTTGCTCCAGTGTCATTCGGATAAATGCCCCAGTCCGTGTCGTATATCCGGAACTCCAGATACGCGTTCACAGTCCCCATCCTTCTGACAGATGAGTTGCTGGCACCCGTCGGTGTTACCGTGGCGTCGTCTTCAATGAATGTGATGTTGGTGGGCGCCGTTTCATCGCTGTAGTTGAATGGGTCGACAGCCCTGATTTTCCAGTAATTGGTCCCATTCGGGAAGGAACTGATGTCGTTACAAGTAAACCGCTCCGTGAATTGAATGGTGCTTTGCACTCCTATTCCCGTCTTCCAGTCTTTCAGCCACCATGTTGAGTTGTCCGGGCTCATCCACAAACTGATGTTGTTGCTGTGGTAGTCCGGGTCGCTGAATATAACTTGGAAGACATATTGTTCACCCCAACCCCCGTAGTCATGGTCAACTGCCGGACTCTCAAGCTCTGGGGCTTCACCCAGGTAAAATGCCTGGACCTTAGTGGTCGAATTGTAAGCGTAATACTGCTTGCTGGTCTGCATCTCGATGTCATACCAACCCTTTACCCGTGACCCGCTGTCCCAGGTGCAGTTGTACCAGCCGATACCTTCCGTCCAATTGTAGTTATTCGTCTTACTGCAGGTGTATGTGTTGCTGCCTCGTTTCAGCTTGTATGTCGTACTGACGTTCTCGACGGGTGGGGGACAGTCGTCGTCCACAGTCCCTGCAACCAGTATGTAGTCGCCGAGAAGGTAACCTTCCCCATCCGGTATATGTATTGTTGGCAGTAGCTCTGCCTTGATGGTGAGTGAATAGTTTTGTGAGTAAGTATCTTTGTAGCAGGTGTCATTCAACCAGCCGCGCCACCATTGCGGACCAAGGGCATAGTCACACCGTTGTCCGCTCGGTGGCAGTTCGTTCATGAAATCATAATTTATGTAACCTGAATCGTTCGTGGCAATTCCCTTTCCGCTGTCCCAGGAACTCTGGTTCACTGTGACCCAGAAATAGCCTTGGATGCCCGAGTCTAGCGTTATGTTCCTGTCGTCGTCCCATGCCAGAAGGCTGAGATTCAGTGAACCCGTTCCGTTTCTCCATACAGGCTGACCGTCACCTAAGAACATGTCAAATCGTATGTCGTCACGTTCGACTGTGTAGTTTGTGGTATTTGTCTTGGACAGCGCCCTGTCATCCTGGACGTCGAACCGGAACGAGCCGAGGCCCAGGTTGGTTGGGCACTCAAAGGTGCCATTGGATACAGAAAGGACGACAGTCTTGTTTATGATGGGTGAACTCACATTCGTGGAGTTCTCTTCGTAGAAGAAAGCCTCCCCTGGCTTCTTCACGTAGAGCTTGACACTGACATTGTCAAGGTCCTCGTCGCTCAAAGTCGTGGCGAAATAGAATGTCTCACCCCACCCACCAGGACAGTTCAGGCAGGTAAGGTTAGTCACCACAGGTCTTGTCTGGATGAACAGGATATTTTCGTCTATGGCACCCATGTTGTCATTATAGTACGGTTTCTTCGATGAATTCATTTCAACGTCGTACCATCTGGCCCGTGTTCCATTCGTGGGCATATTGCACTGGTATATCCCGCTTCCTCCCCCAGTAACAGTGCAATTGAACCGGTCTCCATATTCGCTTATCCAGGTGATATTCACGCTCGCACTGTTTATGTCAACACTGCAGTCATCCGTTATGTGGAAGTCCGCTTTCAGGCCCTCCTCATCTCTCGTCAAATTTACGGGAGGGGCCGTCGGGACTCCAATCTTGTAGATATACTGAAGCGTATTGTTCAGGTCTCCAATGATCTGGAGTTCGTAAGTGTCTGTTGTGTTCGTGTTTACGTAGCACCCGTCATTCACTCCAGCCACCCAGTTCTGGGTCATTGGTTGGTATAGTGGGTCGCAGATCGGGTCGAAGTCGTAATTGACAAATCCTGTTGAGTTAGTGGTCTGGATTGGCTGGGTTTCGTAAGTCGAGCCGTCCCTGGTTATCCAGAAAGTTGCGTTTATGCCAGACGTTGTTATATTGCTTCTATCCGAGTCGTAAACGCGGAATGTGAGCCTTGTATAATTGGTTCCGGTCCTGTTGACGTCAGTGTCGTTGCCCTGTACATATTCCAGAAGCACATTATCCTCAGTTATGTTCGGTCCCTGTATATTTGATGTGTTGAACAGGTTATCCTCAGTACCATCATCAATTTCAAACCTGTAATAGTTGTCCGTGCCGATGTCGGAACAGGCAAAGTTCGTCACATTTACCTCGCAAGTTCCAACACCCCAGTATATTATCTGCTGCCCGCGATAAATCCAACTGGACCCGCCGTTTGTCGTGGTGAAAAGCTTGCAAGTGACGTTGTCCATCTGAATGTCCTCAAGATCCGCCCGGAATGTGTAATTGACGCCCCAGCCTTCCGTTCCGGGAGTCACGGAGAAATTTTCCACATCCGGCGGCGTGTTATTGAGGTAGATATGGTTGTTGAAGTATGTGACATTTGGATAGTAGTGGGTCTTGTTGGACGAAAAATCAACGTCCCAATAGCCACCTATGTGGAACCAAGTTACCCATGAGAAATTATAGAGCCCGTTGCCAACGTAAGTGAGGTTGTCTTGAGTAAAGTTGTCCCACTGAACTCCTGGCAGGACCACGCTGAAGTTTACGCTGGCGTTTGCTATTGAATCCCAGGTGCCGTTGCATTCGTCACTTATGTTGAACGTGAAGTTCACCAGTTCCCCGACCAAGAAAACGCTGCCATTTGGCGGGTAGTTGATATAGTTCTTTAACTGTCCCATGACGTGTATTTTGCTCTTGGCGCTGTAGTAGCTTGTCGAGAAGTTGAAGTCTTTGTAGCAGGTGTCATTGTAAGTTCCGCCTTTCCAGAGCAAGTGGCTGGCATTGTAGTTGCAGTCGGGGTCGAAAGTGAAACTTACAATGGAAGTATTGATTGTGTCGTTGAAGCGCCCGGAGTCCCACTGTCCGCTTTCATTGGCAATGTTCTTTGTGACATAAGCGGCGGAACTGACACCCGTCCCTACGGGTGCATTGCTTCTGTCTGCGTCCTGCACGGCTATGCTGAGAATAGTTGTGTCCGCACCCTCCCTAGTTATGACATAGCTGCTCGGGTCATATACGAATACAGTTACGTCGTCCCTGTCTATACTCTGCGTCTGGTTGGTTGTGCTTTCGTTGAATCCCCAAACGTCTGTGGTGTTGATTTTCCACCAAGTGGTTTCCCCTGCGGGAGTTATGTCGCTGCAGTTGAAATAGTTGTCTTGGAAGGTTATTACAGTTCCATCTATTCCGGAGTACCGGCAGTACTTCGTATCGATGAGAACCCAATCTGATGCGACGTCCTTTTTCTTCCACAACATCAGAGTGTTGTTGTCGTAGTCTTCGTCCCTGCAGTAAACCTGATATGTCCAAAGTTCACCCCAGCCGCCATCGTCACTGTTGTCTACGCTTGGACTCCAGAGCTGCGGTCGGGTTTGTATCCAGAAAGCGTTCGCCTTGAATCCCGTAACGTTCTCGAGATACGGGTCGTAGTAGTTGTCATAATCGGATTCAATGCTGATATTGTATTTGCCCAGCCGCCCCCCTGCGGCGTCCGGGTCCCATGCGTATGTGTAGGTGCCGTTAAGGTGGTCTGTTATAGACAAGTTGTATATTGTGTATGTCTGTTGCGGATGTATCAGCTGTATTGTTTTGTAAGTATTGTTTCTCCCGACGTTGCAGTCGTCGTAAACGTAAAAGTCGACAGCGACATTGTCTTCGTACTTTTCGTAATACCCACCATTTGGTAAGTTTATAGTCATGTTTATGTAACCCCTCAAGGTCACGTTGAAGTTAGTCGAGTTGACAATCTTGTAGCAGGTGGTGCCAGGCATAGGAGATGTTCCCATCTTCCAGATTTGCCCGCCAACGTCGTATGTGCAGTCGGGACCAAGGTTATAAGTGAAGTACCCAGTCTCTCCAGGAGTTCCTTCCAAGTCCTTTAGGGCGACGTACTGGAAGTCCTTGTGGTTCTTGGTTACCCAGACTTTTGCCCGTGCCTCTCCGACACTGAGGTTGACTTGGTCGTCTATGTTGAATACGTAGGTCTGAAGGTCCAGTGAAGCGGTACCGTTTCGCCATATTGTTGAAGCATTTCCTGCAAAGTGTAATACGTCCACGTCGTCTTCTTCTATTGTGAAGTTGTGCGGTGAGGTCTCGTCTTTGTAAACTTGGCTTTCGGCGGCGTATCCTGCCGGTTCGGCAGTGGTGTCCGTTGCGTTCATCTTGAACTGGTAGAGATCCATGTCGGCGCAGACAAAATTATTCTTAACTAGCCATACCAGAGAGCCATTACATTCATTGCAGTCCGCGTAGTTGGTGCCCCCACCTCCTGAACTGGTTGAAGTTGCCGTGAGCTTGGCCCATGAATTCCAACCTGTACCGTTCCACACACGATACCAGAGATATACCCGGACAGTATCCCCGTCTTCGTCCGTTACCAGAACGGAGAAATTGAAAACTTCCGAATGGCCACCTACAGGACCATCATCACCGTCGTAACTGGTGGTGTTTGCTTTTTCGGAATTTGTGGCTGGCCCGGTCTCTATGAAGAATGCACCATAACCTGTTCCGCTCATCGGGTCATCTTTAATCGTGCTATTGTCCTGGTACCAGGGAGGCTTGGAGACATTCAGTGATATGTTGTACCACTGTGCTGGCATCCCTGTGGTGTTTCGAGTACAACTGTACTCACCTGATGAGAGGTTGACTGTTGGACTGCAGTTGAATGTCTGCCCGTACTGGCTCATCAATTTGAAATTTACATTTGCCAGGTCTACAGTCACAGAGCACTCATCCTCGATAGTGGCGTTTACTGTTATGTTCCTTTCCCTCAGGAATATCGTTCTCGAGTCGAGTGTCTCGTTCCTGGTCGCGGTTATGGATGGACTGAGCCGTCCTACTAGATAGTAATAGTATGTTTCCGTTGTGTTGATATCTACGTAGCAAATGTCGAATGCTCCCGCCTTCCAGAATTGTGGATCGTAGCTCGGGCCTACAAGATACTCACAGTCAGGAGCGAACCAGTAAGTGGCATTACCTTGGGCGTCGGTTGCGTTCACGGCATCCTGCCTGAAGTTCGCAGAGTCGTTTGTGATCCAGAAGCTCACATTTGAAGATGCAGAGCTATTCTTCTCGCGGTCGAATAAATTAACGACCAGAGCCTTGGTGTCCTGGTTCCGTACCAGGGTTGTTGTGTTTCCATAGCGATACTCTATCTTTGCCAAGGACTCTGTCACGTTTGGGCCCTGTATCGCTGAACGGTTGTAGCTGTTGTTGAGTTCATGGTCTGTGATTTCCCATTTGTAAAACTTGGCCTTGCTGGCATCCCAGGAAGCGCCTTCTGCGGAGTCCACATCTGCGCAGGTGAAACCCTGGTATATGACTGAGCAAGTCCCATTCGTTCCGCTTCCATAATCCGCATTTACGAAGTCGGACCCAACGTAATCCCAGGAACTCTGATTGTCCTTGCTTATCCACAGGGAGCAGTTTATTTCGTCACCTTCCGAGTCGGAAACATCGACGGTGAAATTGTAAAGTGCGCTCCAACCTGCCCGTGTCTTGTTGTTCCAGACGTCTGTGGTGTAATTGAAAACGTATATGGTCTCATTCTCCGCCGTCGAAGGAATGTTTTCCAGCCAGAACCAGCTGTTGTAGGTTGTCAAATTGAAGTCATAGTAGGTCTTGCTGCTGTTTAATCTCACGTCCCAGTAACCCTCACTCTTCCCGGTGCTGTCCCACGTGCAGTTGTACCAACCACTGTCAGAACCAGTTTCATTGTTTATTGGGGCGCAACCATAGACGCTCGTGTTTGGTGATATCATCTTGGCGGAAGTTGTGGCGTTCACTATTCTACCCTCGCTTGGGCAGTCGGAGGTCACGTTGAAACGCACTACGATGGAATCGGTTACGTTGTAACTGTCATTGTACGCGGGAAGCTCAAGGTTGTTCTTTAACTGCCCCACGACATCTATGAAGGCTGTGGACGCGCCGTAGTAGACCGAGGAATAACAGTCATCCGTTTCCACTCGCGACCTCCAGATTTGTTGCCCAATCTGGTAGGTGCAGTTGGGGTTGAAATAGTAGTTCAGATATCCGCTGGAACCCGTAGTGTTGCCAACAGGTGCAGTGTAGTTGCCCCCGTCGTACGTGACGTCGAAGCTTCCGTTGACACCAGAACTAACATAATTGCCATGGTCCTGATCATACACCCGGGTCTGCAGCAAAACCGTCTGCCATTCCCTGTCAACCTTTGATGGTGAGGAAGTTACGGACAGCTGAACGTCGTCCTTGCTTATGTCCTGAGTGAAATTGTAAATTACCGTGTAGTTCCAGTAGTCTGTAGCTGTAAAGTTAAACTTCTTGTTGGTTTCTATGTCATCGCACTTAAAGTCCCTGTAGAAGTAGATGGGTGTCGGGTCTTTGCAGGCTTGGGCGGCGCAGGTCGTGGTGTTTAACAGAATCCAGGAGCTGTTTTGGTAGTACCACAGGCTTATGTTCATTACCTCATAACTGTAAATCACCTGGTCGCTGTCGTAAAGGTCGACCTCAAATGTCCAGTCCTCGCCCCAGCCAGTTGGATTGTCGCTGTCACTGGTGCTGACTGCAATTCCCTGAATGTCCGGCTGCGTGACCAGCTTCAGACCATCAACGATTTTCAGTATGTCGCTTGAGTTGTAGTAGGCCTTGCTGGCATTCATTGTGGAATTGTAGAAACCGAGCAGCCAGGTCGTGGTGTCCGTGATGTTGCAGCTGTAATTTCCATTTCCGATGTCGGTTACAGAAGTGCATGACTTAATTTCGTCATCCTGCAGGGCTCTGAACGTAATGTCGTCTGCATTGCTGACCCCGCCACAATCGTCATAAACCCCTCCGAGGAACGGGACCTCGTCTATTCCTCTCCTGTAAGTGCCCCCTATTGGCTCATAGAGCGTGACCTTTAGCGGGTCTGTGAACAGCGAGACATTCCACTCGCTGCTGGTTGTGGGCTTGTAGCAGGTCGCCCCGAATTCAACCCGCCACTTCTGGGGCATTATATCATAATTGCACTTGTTTGCACTCGGGAAATTGTCCGTTATGTAGCCGCCCGGTTCTATGGTCGACAGTTGGATGTCCCTGGCGAAGGTGCTTCCGTCAGTGGTCACCCAGAATTCACCTGTGTCTTGGGTGTTTATCGATGTCCCGCGGTCGGTGTCTTGTATGTGCACGCGCAATGTCACGCGCTCACCATTCGTCACGTTGCTTCGGTTCAACTGTTCGTTGTTGCCTTGGTCGTGTGATATCGATATGTCATCCCTCTCGAGAGTCAGATTGCCAATTCCCGTTTCCGCGTAATCTTTTTCACCGGAACTTCCGGACGGATCGTCGGTTCCATTCACGAACCATTCCCTGCTGGCACTTGCTACGAGGTCCGAGCATGTGTATCCACCATATGTGAAAGTTACGATTTGTGAATTAACCCCTGAAGGCTTGCTCTTGCCAAGGGGTGACAAAAGCTTCCAAGTACTTCCGCCTTGTTGTCTTTCCCAGAGATAAACCTTTACTTCATCCTTGTCGAGGTCTGTGACGTTGACCCTGAACGTCCAGGTTTCTCCCCAACCTCCTACTGCACCCCCCTGTTCAGATTCGACTTCCACAATCGTGACGGTGGGCCGCGTCTCAAGCCAGAAGGCATTGGTGCGTGTTTCGGTATCTGGCGTGTGCTGAGTCTTGTTTGCGTAAACTTTGACGTTATGCCATCTCGTAGACATCCCGCTCGTGTTGAAGGTGCAGTTGTAATAACCTAAACTTTCATTGATGATGGGCTCGCAATAGGACTCCTTTGACGTGTCCTGGCTTATTGTGGTGAAATTGACGTATTCAGCATCTATCAGGTTGTTGCACTCGTCGCTTACATTGGCCCTTATTGTAACATTCTCCTCCGCAAGATAGTGTTGGGTGCCATTTGGTTTTATCACAGTATTTACGAGTTTTCCTATTATGGTGTAATTGTACAAACTTGAGTTGACAAAATAGAAGCACGAAGTCTCATTTATGGAGGCGTACCAGTTTTGTCCTCCGACGGTGTATGAGCAGTTGGGAGACAGGGATATGAATGCATCACCGGACGTGGTATTGTCTTCACCCGCTTTCCAGAAGTAGCTGCCATCGTAGGTCACATTGAATTCAACAATCAAATCGTTTTGGGCGGGGTTGCCCGTGACATTGTTGGTTACATTTACACGCAGGGTTAGCGAGTTCACACTCCTGTTGACAATACCGCCGTCCCCAGCTTCGTGTTGCATGAACAAGGTATCTTTGGTGACGTTTGGTCCTTGAGTGTCAGGAGTCTGAACATCATTGTATCCGTCCTGAATCATGAAATAGAAATAGTTGTCATTCCCGATGTCGCCACACGGGAAACCGTGGGTTATCCAGCAGACACCCGTTCCATTGGTTATGTTCATGCTTCCCTTGGAATTGTAGGGGCCCCCGATTCCGGTGGTGCTCACATACAATGTGCAGGTCACGTTGTCATTGTCGACATCGCTCACGTTCACCGAATAGTTGAAGGTTCTTCCCCAGCCGTCCTCGGGTGGATTTACGGTGGCGTTCGTGTAGTTGGTCCCTGTGTTTTCCAGATAGAACCAGTCAAGATATGTTGTAAAGTTGTAGTGGAATTCTTCTGCAGGCTTGCTGCCGTTGACCAGTATGTCCCACCATCCTGGCATCATCAGAGTGCTGTCCCAAGTGCAGTTATACCAACCCAAGTTCGCGCCAGTTTCATTGAATACAGGCGTGCAGTTCTCCAGGTCATCTAATGGTGAGCGCATCTGGATGTTCACGGTTGAACTTCCAATCAGATTTTCATTGCTACAGTCACTGCTTATGTTCAGCCGGACGTCTATGAGGTCGGTGGTATGGAAGGTCATATTGTACGTAGGGAGTTGAAGCGCTTGCTTTAGCTGGCCGTGTATGGTAATAGTGAAATTGGAACTCTTCGTGTCCTTGTAGCAGGAATCGCTCTCAGTTCTCGCCTGCCACTTCTGGAAGCCGCTGCTGTAGTTGCAGTCGGGATTAAAGTTGAGGGTCAGGTACCCACTGCTGGTCGTGTTGACTGCCGTACCATTTTCCCAGTTACTGCCGTCATAGGTAATGTAAAAGAGCCCTGTGACGTTTTCCGGTACATAGCTCTCGTTGTCGCTGTCATATATCTGAACCTCCAATGTTTCGGAGTTGCCGCCCTCCCTGTTCACCTCTTCGTTGTGGCCCTGCGTTACTCCCAGGCTGACGTCATCCCGTTCAATCGTGATGCTGTGTGAAGATGTTTCGTCGGAGAAGTCCCACTGGTCGCTCGAGTTGAATTTCCACCACGTGTATTCCCCGCCAGGAGTTATGTCCGTGCATTCAAAGCTCTCTTCAAAGGTAAGCAGATACCAGCTACCCGACGTGCAGTTCTGCTCGTCGACCAGTTCCCAACCATTGCTGGTTGTCGTGTTCTTCCAGAGCTGCACCAGGTCGGTGTCACCTTCGGAGTCCATACACTGAACTTCAAAGGTCCAGGTCTCCCCCCAGCCGGCTGTCGCCTTGTCGACAGTTTCCAGCTGCAACTGCGGCGGCTCCCCGAGATGGAAGCTTTGATTTTTGCTTGCATTCGACGCAACATGATAAGTCTTCGTGGCATCAAAGGTTCCATTATACCACCCCAGCGCCTTGCTTGAGGAATCCCAGCCGTATGTATAAGTGCCGTTGTTCTGGTCAACTATTCCCGTGTCAATATGGTATTCTGTTCCAGAAGTATAGAGATGCAGCTTTCTGGTTATTCCAGTCACGCCATTGTTGCAGTCGTCGTCCACGTAAAAGCTGAAGGGTATTGTCTGTCCCCTCTGGTATGGAATCTGGTCTGGTGATTGGTAAGTGGCGTCGAGATAACCCCTAACCGTGACATTGAGAGTGCTTGAATTGGATTCTTTGAAACAGGTATTGTCAACGGTTCCAGTAACCCAATTCTGGATCATGACTTGGTAGAGTGTGGGGGCGCAAGTCGGCTGGAATGTATAGTTGAAAAAGCCGCTTAGCACGCCGCCAGCGTGGCCGTTGTCCCAATCAGTTCCATTAGTGGTTATCCAGGTGGCGCCGTCAGCCTCACCTGTGGCAAGATAGCGCTGGTCGTCCACGTCCCATACGCGAGTACTCAAGACTATGCTTGCAGTCCCGTTCCTCCAGACCCAGGCACTCGGCCCGCTTCCTGAATAATATTGTATTTGGATGTCGTCCTGTTCGACTGTGAAGTTCTTTGAACCGACTTCATCCGAATATGATGTTCCGCTGCCCGGTGGTTCGGCCCCGTCGTCAGTGGCATTCCACTTGAACTGCCAGTCCTTCATGTCGTCGCAGTCAAAGTTGCTCTTGGTTCTGTAGAGTTTGGTATTGTTGCAGTTTATGCAGGACTTGAAGCCCTCGTCAACCCATTTGGTCCAGTTCCCTGTTGTCAGGTTCCACTCCCTCACCCAGAGGTGCGCCGTCACCGTGTCCCCGTCTTCGTCGGTTACCCTTATCGAGAAATTGAAAACTTCCGAAAAGCTGCCTATTGGGCCGTCATCACCGTCAAATGTGCTGGTGTTGGCATATGAAGTCACGAGGACGGGCTCTGTTTCGACAAAGAACCTGTTGTTGAAAGTCTGGTTGTCATCGTAATGGTATTCCTTTGATGAATTGAACCTGATGTCGTACCATTGAGCGGGCATCCCGCTCGTGTTGAAGGTGCAGTTGAAGTAGCCTGGACTCACCGTCTCGTTTGCAATCGGCGCGCAGTAGAAGCCCTGAGATGTCAGGTCGCTGATCATCGAGAAATTCACATAAGAAGCCCCTCTCCCCTGGTTGCAGTCGTCGCTCACGTTCCCTCGTATGGTAACATTTTCGCCCCTTAGGTGAACGGTGCCGTTTGGAAGGATAAGTGAGTGGGAATTGCTGCCAAAGATTGTTACGTTGGTCTGGGTTGCGTTCAGGTCGTTGAAGCAGCCGTCCAGTATGCCGCCGACCCAGTCCTGAATGCCAACAGTATATCCACAGTCAGGGGCAAACCAGTGAGTTGCGTTACCGTTGCTGTTTGTCTGAGTCTGGTCGTCCCATTCCAAATCGGTGTTGTTGTGCATCACCCAAAATGAAACATTTACAGATTCAGCATAGGTGTTGTTGTCGCGGTCGAAAATTACCACCGTGAGTGCCTGGGTCTCTGAATTTCTGTCAACAATCTCTTCTTCTCCAGCGGCGATGCTGATATTTGCATCAATTTTCCTGAAGGTTATATTTTCGGTGCTCAAATTCCAGTAGTTCGCAGTTTCCTTGTCCCGGACCTCCCAGAGAAAATCATTTATGCCGATACTGCCGCAACCGAATCCCTGGTAAATAATCTCGCAGGTTCCACTTGTGGGGGTTCCAGGAGTTCCACCTATTGTATCATTCTTTTCAATCTCCCAATACCCGGTGGTGTTGTGTCTTATCCAAAGCACGCACGTTATGTCATCCCCCTCAGGGTCATGCACATCCAATGTGAAATTGAATACCCGCGTCCAGCCAAACTGGTCGCTTAAGTTTGCTTGGGCCCACTGTCCGGTGCTGTGGTTGACAATCCAAACGGTGCTATTTTCTGCAGTCGTCGGAATGTTTTCCAGCAGGAACCAGTTGTTGTAGGTGCTGGAGTTGTCCCTGAAATGCCACTTGCTGCTGTTCAACCGGATATCCCAGTAGCCCTCTTTGTGGTCCGTACTGTCGAAACTGCAGTTGTACCACCCTGCAGCCGCTCCAGTCTCGTTGTTGACAGGCGTGCATTTGAATATTGAAGAATTCGGGGCCAGCATCTCAATGGCAACAGTGGCATTCAAAATCTTATCTTCGACGGGACAGTCATCGGTCACGTTGAATCTCATAGTGACCGTCTGAGTGACATTGAATGTCTCATCATAAGCCGGCAGTTCCAGGTTGTTTTTAAGTTGTCCATAGACAGTCACATCAGAGCTTGTGTTTGTCAGGACGTAGCAGGTCTCGATTATCCCGGCGGTCCAGTTGACAACCCCATATGGGTGGGAACAGTTTGGATTGAAAGTATAGTCTATATGTCCCGTGCTGTTTGTTTGGTCGTATATTTTTTCCAGTCCCGTCTTGTTGTCAATCCAGAAGATTCCATTAACACCTGCGCCCACATACTGGCTCGTTGTCTGGTCACGAATTCTGACAGAGATTAACACATTGTCGTTTCCTTCCCTGTCAACTTCCTCACCATCGCCACCATGTATTATCAACAAGGCACCGTGCTTCTGAACCGTGAAGCTTCCTCCGTATATTTCATCCGTATAGTTTGAAGTGTCCGTTGCGTTGAACTTGTATTCGCTCGAGCCTTCATCGTCACAGGTTGTTTCAAGAATGAAACCTACGTCTTTTGTCCCTGAAGTTTCACCAACCTGCAGGTAACTATCCTTAAGTGTCCAAACCCCTCCAGACTTCCTAATCCATAGGTAAACCGTCACGTTGTCGGGGTCGTCGTCCTGCAAGGTGACATTGAACGTGAAGTTGGTACCCCACACATCGCTGTCCGGCGAAACCTGTGGGCCAGTCAACTCCGGGTCGTCTGTCAGGTAGAATGACTCGGTGATGTTTGTTTCATCAACAGTGAAGAAAATTCTGGACCCGTTCAGTTTGACTTGATGCCAGCCGTATGACCACGTGCCAGTCGTGGCGGCAGCTATGGTACAAGTATAGTTGGCTTCGTTTTGCTCAGTGGCCGCACATTCATAATTGTTTTCATCCACCACGAAGAAACTCATAGCACCCCCACTGACATTTCCACAACCACCCTTGTCTGTGAGGTTGCCGTGCAGGGGAATGTTGTCAGTCCCACGCAGATAGTAGTCTTGGACGGGCTCATTTATGTAGGGCCGGGCCTCTGAGGTTATGTTAACTATCAAATACCCTGTGTAATTGGCCAGCTTCCAGTAGTCGTTCAGTCTCAGGCCACCCAGCCATCTCTGGGTTCCTACGCCGTAGATGCAGCCCGGGTCGAAGGCATTTGAGAAGTTTCCGAATGCATCGGTGGTAGTAGTTCTGGCGGGGCCCCAGGATGTCGCGTTAGAACTATTTGTGGTTATCCAGAAGGCTGCTGGCTGTGAGGAAATGGACTGCGCCGGGTTGTCTGTATCCTCGGCCCTTAGGCGGATTGTAGTGCTCCCAGACACGCGGTTGACATTCGACCCGTTTCCGGAGACATAAACTATCTGGACATCGTCTTTCTCGACGGTGAAATTCAGGTATGCCGTGTCATTCCATGCGTCGTCCTCTGTAGCGTTGAACCTGGCGGTCCAGTTGCCAATGTCCGCCGAAGAGAACGTAGTTGAGAAGTTGGAAGTCTGGTTTATGCCCTGCTTGCTCTTGGAACCACAGCTGAGCCAAGTAGTCGTACCATCTTTCCGTTTCTCACACGAAACCAGGATATTGTCGAGGTCTTCGTCCGTTACATTTATGATCAGGTAAAAGGTTTGTCCCCATCCGCCCTGGTCGGGAGTGGCATACTGGCCCGACAGAACCGGGGCAGTTTCAACCCAGAAAGCGTTGTTGGACTCGTCACTACCGCTGTTGTGGTTGGATTTAGACGTGTTGCTGACTACGTCCCACCATCGGGTCTTCATCCCGCTCGTGTTGAAGGTGCAGTTGTAATACCCCGCGCCGGCTCCCGTTTCGTTGTTTATGGGAGCGCAATACGTGATGTTCCCGCTGTCGTCGCTTATCATCGACAGATTCAGGTAGACTCCCGAAACCAATCCGGGGCAGTCGTCGCTGACGTTGACCCTTACCGTTACGTTTGTTCCGCGCAGATACTCCTCGCCGCCAGGAGTGAGCATATATGTGGAAAGCTCTCCAACCACGTTGACCGTGAAAATTTCAGTTACATTGATGCGCTGGTAGCATCCATCGCCGTTGCTGCCCCCTGTCCAGTTCCAAATCCCTATTCCGTATGAGCAGTCGGGCTCGAAATTAATCAACAGTTGCCCCGTGGAATTGCTCCTGTTGTGCCAGGGGTAATACTGGCCGTCATAGACCCAGACAGTCCCGTTGGATTCGACATACATATTCCGGTCAGTGTCCCGTATTCGCAAAATCAACTGCGTGTAGTTGGTCCCGCTCCTGTTGACGTCGCTTTGGTTTCCAAGCTGGTATTCAAGTGTCACGTTGTCGTCCTCTATCACCAGGTTGCTCGACGGGGTCGTGTTGAACAAATTGGCCTCCGTGGTGTCGTTGATCTCCCACATGAACGAGGCGGTGCCCTGGTCGCTGCAGTTAAAGCTACTCACGTCGACGGAGCAGTTGAAGACCGTCGGAGTGCCTGGTGTTCCACTAACAGAGTCATTACCCCTGTAAATATATCCGAATCCTGAATCCACGTACAGCTTGCAAGTCAGGTCGTCGCCTTCCGTGTCGTTCAGGGTCACGTTGAACTGGAACACCTCACCCCAGCCGCCGGGGCTCGCATTGACCACCTGGTTGTTATAGCTTGGGGGAATATTTTCCAGCCAGAACCAATTAACATAGTCGGTGGTATTGGGGTTATAGGAGCTCCGGGAGCTGAAAAGCCTAACCGTGTAGTTTCCTTCGAGTTTACCTGTACTGTCCCACGTGCAGTTGTAGTATCCGTTGCCTTCGTTATTTTCCGTGCAGGAATACTGCGTGCCTGTCTTGTTGTGTATGGGTGTTATGCTGTAAGAACTAGCGTCATCTATGAGGCCCTCGCTGCTGCAGTCGGTGGTCACATTGTACCTTATATTTATTGCGTCGGTCACATTGAATGTCGAGTTATACACAGGGAGGTCAATATTGTTTTTCAGTTGGCCTATGACCGAATAGGTGCTTGAGGACATGTCTACAGTTTCGTAGCAGACATTGTTGTTTATTGAAAGGTACCACAGCTGCAGCCCGATTATATATGTGCAGTTGGGGTTGTGATCCCAGTAAGTCTGACCTGTGGAATTGGTGGTCACATTGTGCCCCCAGTCATAAGTTATGCCGTCGTAAGTAAAGTAGAAAGTTCCGTTGACATCCGCTCCGACGAGCTGGCCGTAGTCGGTGTCATTGACACTGACTATAAACTTGTAATATGCGGCCGCCTCCCTGTTGACGCTTACACCTGCCCCTTTGTCTATCCTGAAACCGATGTCGTCCGCCTCAAGTGTCAGGTTCAAGAGCTTCGTCTCGTTCCAGAAGTCGTTGCTGTCAGTAGCATTAAACTTGTAGTAAATCAATGGTCCGATGAGGTAATCATTACAGTCAAATCTGTGGTAGAAGGTGACATTTTGGTATACTGAAGTCGTCCGGTTGTCCCATCCTACTAAGGTCCACGGCCCTGCAGTGTCGTTGCTGTACCACAAGCTCACGTTGGCCCAGTCCCCTTCCACGTCGCGGAATTCAATCCGGAAGGTGTAATTGTGTCCCCATCCATCCTGGCTCGTGTCGACCCACCAGTTTCTCAAGTCCGGCCGGGCCCCCAATTTGAAGGCGTCCTCCCTTCTCGTGAAATAAGTGCTGTTATAATAAGTTTTGGAGGCATTCATAGTGATATTGTACCAACCCAGCGTGGCTCCGGTCGAGTCCCATGTCGTGTTGTATGTACCGTTACCCAAATCATTTGCAGGGTCTGGGTCTGGGATGAACTCGCTGCCCTTAACAACCCTGAACCTCACGGTTGAGCCGTTAACGTAGCCGCAGCCGCTGGCATCCCCGACATTGCCATATATAAGAATTGGATCCCCTCTTGGGAACTTTTCGCCGTTCGGGAGGTTGACCGTGCCGTTGAGCTCCGAAAGTATCGTGACGTTGAACTCCGAAGAGTTTCCAGAATAATAGAATGTGCTTTCGTCCACGCCACCTTTCCACTTCTGCTTCCCGGCCAGGTAATCGCAATCTGGGTCAAACGTCTCGTTCAAGTAGCTCCCTTCTATGGTGCTTGTGACTATTTTGTCACCCCAGCGCGTCCCATTCTCGGTCACCCAGAATCCACCGTCAAGTCCCTGGCCTATGGGGGCGCCGGTAATGGCATCCTTGACAATCAAGGTAAAGTAGGTGTCATTGGTCCCAACGCGGCTGACGTTTGTCTCGTTCCCAAATACGTATTGGACGCTGACGTTTTTCTTTGTGACATTCAGGAAGTGCGTGATGGTGTTCGCAGTCATCTCCCCGTCGGTGGCATTTATGAACCATTCCCAGTTGCCAATGTCTGTCTGGGTGTAAACACGGCTGAGCTGAACTGTTGTGTTTATGCAGTCGGGGCATGTGTCGGAGTCTGCCAGCGACCAGGAGCCGCTCGGCAGCTTCCTGTGCCATACGTAGACATTTACTGTGTCATCGTCGTCCGTGACGTTGACGTAGAAATAAAAGGTGTTCCCCCAGTAGGTTGTCTGCGGACTGACATATTCCCCGCTTAGAACCGGCGCAATTTCATGGAAGAACGACTGGCTCTTGACGGTCCCGTTATAATTGAAATATTGCTTCGTGGCGTTCATTCCCACTTTAAACCAGCCGCCTGGACTCCCTGTGACATTCCAAGTGCAGTTATACCAGCCCCAGCTGTCATTGACCGTCGGATAGCAGGTCTCCGCAAAAGAATCATGACTGACATTGAACGTCACGTTCGCGCCATCTATTGTGGGGCCACAGCTGTCATTCAGATAGCCGCGGATGCTGACATTGTCCCCGTCATAATAGGTGGTCCCACTTGGGTCTACAATGGTGAGATTCAAGAATCCCCTCACCGTCAGCGTGAGATAAAGAGTCGAGTTGACGTCCTTGTAGCAGGAGTCCCCTAATGTCCCGGCCTTCCACAGCTGTGTACCCACGTTATATGAGCAGTCGGGAACGAAAGTTATATTCAAATAAGAGCCAGCAGTGCTTGACGATATCCCTCCGTCATAATTTGATTGGTCGGTTGTAACCCAGATTTTTCCGTCAGTTCCGGTTGGCACATATGTTCCGTTGTCTGTATCATTCAGGCTGACCTTGAGTAGCACACCCTGGTTCCTGTTGACGCTTGACTGGTTGCCCTGGGAAGTGCCCACATAGAAAAAGTCCACATCGTCTTTGTCAAGGGTAAAGTTCCATCCAGGGCGATTCGTGACATTCTTGTGGTCAGTGGCGTTGAATTTGAAATAGTAGGTCGGCATATCCCCGCAGTCGAACCCTTTGTAGTAGAAGTCCAGCCGGGTCTTTGCACCGCAGTCATAACAAGTCTGGTTGTACTGGAAAGTCCAGGTCGTGTTGTCGGAACTTAGCCAGAACGACACATTCACGTCGTCGCCGTTTATGTCGCTCACGTTAACGCTGAACGTCCAGTTCTCACTCCATCCGCCGTCGTATTCGGGTGTGGCCGTCTCGTTCTCCAAAACGGGCGGCTGCCAGCTCTGCACCACCCTGAACAGATGCTCCTGGGTCTGGTTACCTTTGTTGTGCATGCTCACATCGGTGGCGTTCACGGACACATTATACCAGCCTTCCTGGGCACTGGTCGCGTTGAACTCGCACATGTAAGTGCCGTTCTGATAATCGGTGAAGTCGCTGCAATTGTATGTGTCGCCAAAGGCCGCACTCATGACCGTGAGGTTAACCGTGGCATTCCAGTAGAACAGCTCGCACTCGTCTTTCACGTCTGCAGTTATGTTCACGTAGAGTATATTGAATCTGTAGAAAGTCTGCCCCGTTGGATAAGTTATATTGGGTGCAAGGTCCCCTCTTATCGAGACGTTGAACATGGTGGAGTTGACTTCCTTGTAGCAGTTGTCAAGATACGTCGTCCCGTACCAGTTCCTGTCTCCGGCCTCATAGCTGCATGAGGGGTTAAAGTAATATATTGCATAACCGCTCGAGTTTGTCTGATTCAGGCCGTCCTCTAAATAGGAGCTGCCGTTGTGAATCCTGAACCTTACTTTCGGCGATTCGTAGGTCGCGCTGTAGGCCGCGAAAACGTCCCGGTCGGTGTCGTTTACAATCAGCGTGAACTTCGTGTTCCCGGAGCTTCTGTTAACTATGCTGTTGTTGCCCGAATTGTAAACCAGCACAACGTCGTCCTTTTCAACATAGTGCGTGTCTTCGCTCGTGTTTGAGTAAGTCTGGGCAACCCCCGGCTCGCTGGCATTGAAATAATAATAGAGCAGCTTTTCCTTTTCGCCGCAGGTATATGAGCGTGTGAAATTGATGAGTTTGTTGGAGGGGTCCGGGATGAATTTACACTCTGTCGGCGTGTAACTTCCGCCTGCAGAGAACTTTTCCAGCAGGCAGACGTCTACGCCCGCATAGTGGTCCACCACTACGGAAAAGTTGTGCGTCTCACCCCAGCTGCCGTCTCCTGGATATTGCACTTGTGGACTAGTCAACTTGACCTTGGTGACCAAGAAGAAAAGGCTTTGGTTCTCTGTCTGTGCATACCAGTAGTTGTCGTTGCTGGCATGCGTCTTTACCATGTACCACCCACCACTCTTGCCGGTAGTCGGGAAGGTGCAATTGTAGTGCGTTCCGTTCCAGTCGGCGTATCCAGCGGTTGGGCATCTATAGCTCTGGTCGGTCCTCTGGTTTGTCAGGTTGAACCAGACATTCGCGTCGCTTATCGGAACGACGCAATCGTCAGTGAGGTTTACAAGCAACTCGACGTCGCTACCCTCGGTGAAATTTACAGTGCCGTTGGGCGACTGTAGGTCAACTGCCAGCGTACCAGTGACATTTATTGTGAAACTCGAACTTTCGTTCTCGACATAGCACTGTTCCCCGCTTACGTTTGCTTTCCAGCTGTTGGCGCCGACAGAGACATTACATCCGGGGTTCCGGTCGACGTAATAATACTCACCGGTGCCATTCAGCGTGGAACCGAACGGGTCGCCCCCAACCCAGAATATTACGTTGCTCTGGCTGATTACAGTTATGTTGGTGTCCAGCACAGGGTCATATAACTGCACGGCCAGCCGCACACTGCTGTCCGGCTCTGAATTGCTTCTGTTGACTTTCGAGCCGTCTCCCTCCTCGAGCTGTATGTAGACGGGCTCCTCCGTGACATTGAACGCCACCACGTTGCTGGCATTAGTGAAGCCGGACGTGTCGGAAACATTGGACTGGAAATACCAGTCGTCTATGTCATTCCAGGTAGCGTTGCATGTGAAATTGCGCTGGAAGAACGCCATATAGTCGCTGCAGTTCGTGCAGCTGTCTTGGTACTCATTGTTCCATGCCCCCGCCCCCTTTCTTATGTAGAAATCAATTGTCACTGTGTTATTGTCCTCGTCAATCACATACGACGTGAAGTTAAAGGGCGACTCACCCCAGGCACCCTCCGGATAAGGTGACACCGAAGCATTCACATCCGGGACGCTTGCGAAGTAGAAGGCATTTGCCTCCAGCTTCGAGCCGTCCCATAAATATGTCTTGTTGCTGTGCATGGTAATATTGTACCAGCCGAAGGGCGCGCCAGTTCCCTGGGGGTCAAAGTTGCAGTGGTAGGCGTCGCCAACGAGGGTGGTGGTACACTTGTACGAAAATGTCCCGCTGGTCAAATTGAACCAGACCGTGGCGTCCGTAATGGTTGCCCAGCAGTCGTCCTTTACCTTCCCTTTGATGGTGATCGTGCTGTCGTATTCAGCGCTGAAATTTGTGCCCAAAGGCTCTGTTATGTTGTTAACCAACTGCCCGTAGAGCATGAAGGGTAGCGAATAGTCGGGCAACGGCTGGAGTAATGCATTCTTGTAATAAGTGGCTCCCGTCACCCCCGCCCTCCAGTAGTTTTGTCCCAGGTAAAAGAATGCTTGGCACCACCTTCCAGTCGTGTTGCTCATTTCCACAGAAGCGTAGCCGCTGGAATTTATTGCAGGGCTGGGGTATTTCCTCTCATACGTGTCGTTGTCCCCGTTCTTTCCGAAATCTATGTAGTCCTGCCCGACCGCCAGAAGTCCTGCCCACGTTCCATTATCCAAGTCTTCAACTTGTATTGTGAAATTGTAAGCGCTGCTTCTGTTAACGGTGAAGTTCCAGGGCGGGGTCACGTTGTATATGATGACGTCATCCCTCTCCACCGTGTAGGTGTGACCGTCTATGGATTCAGAACCATCGGTATTTGTGGCATTGAATTTGAATTCCCAGGTTATGTCTTTGTCGTCCGGCTGATAATCATATGTGAAGTTGTGTTGCGTCCAGTTACCGCAACCCTGGCAAACCCAGGAGTCCACGAAAGTCCAGCCCCCGCTCACCTGTTTGTGCCAGGAGTAAATGGTGACGTTCCTTCCGAATCTGTCTCTGGTTTCCACGGAAAAGTTGAATTCTTCACCCCACCCACCCGCAGTCCGCGAATCATTGCCGTTTATGTATAGCGTGGCATTTGCCAAAAGTGGTGGGTACGTGTAGACCTTGCTCTTGGCGAACAGATTCATTGACTCGTTGAAGAGTTTCCCGTAGTCCCAAGAATAGTTCAACTGGGTGACTGACAGGTTGACGAACTTGTTATCGGTGCCGTCCGTGTGGGCGGTCAGGTTGATTTTTCTCGAAGTGCTGACGAACTCGTCCTGACCCGTGAAAAACAGCTCCGCAGCTTGGTCGTTCGTGCTGTTCAGGCTTACGTTTTGCCACATTATCCGGTAAGTGCCGTCGTCATTTGGCATCTTTACGCTGAACTCCGAGAAGGTCTCGTTTTCCGTCGTGGACTTGTAGCTTACAGAAACTGTCATGTTCGATATCTGCTGGTATGGTTTGTTGGGGCTACTAAACACACGTATGGGCTCGACATTACAAATTTCTCCGGTACAAGAGTATAAAACATTGTTCGAGTATGATGTCGAATTTCGGGTGTCCCTTGCCGATTCCACGTAGAAATTAAGGTCCTCCGCCTTTGTGCAGTTCAGCGTGAAGTTTAGCAGGACCTTTGCCCGGGAGGCAAGACCGGTCACATTCCAAGCCACCGTGTTTTCCGCCTGGTCGATGTCTCCCGTTGACTGGTTTATCTCACAGTCATCTGGAACGAAGAGCAGGGTAGTCCAGTTCTTCGCCTGGGTGTCGCCGATGTTCCGCACGGTCAGGCTCAAGTTGTAAAAGTAGTTAGGCTGGATGCTTCTCGGCTCGCCCCAGGGGAAGGAGGACTGCTGCCAGGCAGTAATATTGTATTCCAGATGGCTCTCATTTAGGTAGTCGGCCGTTATCATGTCATACCTGCGGAATTCCTCGAGCCCCTTTCCGTCGAAGCTGATGTTCCACTCAGTGTAGCCGCCGGCGCCCTGGCTTGAGGAGGCCTTTATCTGATAGGCAAGGACTGCATACTTGTCTTCGCTTATTTCACCGATTTCCCAGCTGATGACGTTGCTGTCCAGGTCAACCGAGGAACTTATGAGTTCCACATCACCGATAAGCGTCGGGTTTGCCGGAGTCCATCCAGTCCCGACGGTTTCCATGACTGTTGCTCCAGCGGAATCGGCACACCCTTTGTTGTGCACGACCAAGTAACTTTCGAATACCTTGTTTGGCGACACAAGCCCGGGTGTTTCCCTGTAAACACGCAGTATGGACTGATTATCATTCGTATAGTTCATGACCTGTTTGTGGGAACTGCCCTTGTGGGGCAGGCCATAGGAGACTGTAACATTCACGGTCGCGTTCTCTGCACCTGCCGGCGGTGTGACGTTGAAGTCCGCGGCGACCTGCCCGTCACGCGTCAGATTGACCTCAACATATCCAGGCGATACGAGCCACCCGGATTCCTGGTCAACCGACACATTATAAAATATGGTGTCAATGTAGTTGTTGTAGACGTAGACTGTGAAGTTTTCTGCGATGCCCGGGCATGTATACGGAATGTGTTCAACGCTGTAATTAACGGCCTTCCTGATTATCTGTTCCGTCCTCTCTGAACTATTTCCCGGGTATTCCAGATAAGCCAGGACATCGTAGACCCCGCTCCAGGAGGACGTGTCTATGCCCGTGACATTCTTCCAGACCGTGGAGTTGGCGTTCACGTTGACCGTCAGGTTGGAATAGTTGGCAAGTGCGCCGCCCTTGGAAATGTTTATCCACAATGTGCCTGAAACCGAGGCATTGAAAGAGTTGAATATCTTGACAGCGACCTCCAAAGAATCGTCGTCGGTGTCCAGACTGTAAGTTTCCGAACTAATCTTGGGTACGATGTCCAGCACCTCTGCCTTCCTCATATAATAGAGCTCGACGCTTGCGTTTGTGACGTTAATCAGGTTGCTCCCCAGGTTTTCCACGACGACAGAGCAGTCGCCGTTCTCGTCAACGGTCATCTGGTCCTCTAACACAGAGAGCCCCAGATTCGTCACGCCAGTTATACTCTTATAGTTGTTTATTTCCCTGTAAGTCGCACCGTCTTTGACATAGAATCGTGCACCGCTTCCTGTGGAATTCAAATACAGCCCGAACAAGGCCATCCGGAAGTCACCCGCCTCACAGTCGAACTGCAAGCTGCCGTTCTGGCCTGCGGAAATTTCTGTATACGAAACGGCGTCATATTCGGCCTCATAGACATGAACGGAGAAATTTTCGAAGTCCTTGTAGCCGCCGGAATTGTTTACCCAGATCGTTAAGTTGAAGTTCCCGACAGTGGTTGAGTTCACGAACCACATCACGGTTTCAGGTGAGCCCTGCAGGATATTGCCGAGGTACTTTATGCGGTCTTTTATGTGCCATTCGCTGGGCGCCTGCAGTTCTGTGAAAACACCCCCAGAGTCTCCATAACTGGCAATTACTGCCTTAATCGTGAAGTTCCTGTATTCCAGGGCCTCGTCGGGTTTGTCATACGAGTCCACGGAAACGGTGGCAGCACATCCTGACAAGTCCAGGTTTATAGTGAAATTCTCACTCACATTGTATGAATATGCAGGGTCATCGTTGGCGACGAATGCGTGCCATTTCTGCGAACCATCAACATATTCACAGTCGGGCAGGAATTCGACCCGGGCATGACCTGTCTGATTTGTGTATGCATACCCCAGTGACTGGGAGCCACCTGGGTAATCCTGGTGGAGCAGCTCAAATTCAACCTTCACGCTTGGCGTCATGTTGTATGTCTGGGCAATATAGTCATACAGTTCCACGCTGAGGTTCACGGCCGTGGTGGGATTGGCGTTGCTGTTGTTTCCGAGATAGTGCTCAATCGTTACGTTATCTTCCACAAGTGTAAAACTGTCTGTCCCGTCAGTGTCCTCGTCGCCAAGTTCAAACTTAAAGAACCATGTGCCTTTGTCGGTGTATGTGAAATTCGTAATCCACCATTTGGTGGTGTTCTGGCATTCCGGGTAATTACACTCCTTTATAGTTCCGTTATCGCAGGTTGTGCACTCACTGAATGCCGTGGGCGACCCCTTGTGCATCAGCAAAGTGACGTTGTTCGGGTCCGTGTCGCCGCTGCTTGCGATTACTGAGAAGTTGAAGTTCCTGTAGCCCCAGCCTGTTTCGGCAGGCTGGACGCTGACATTTTTGAGCTCATAAATTGGCGACAGGTAGAACACTCCCGGATTCCAGTTTTTGAATGTGTAATTGGGGTAATAATTGAATGTGGAGGCGTTCATACTGGTATTGTACCAACCTTTGGGCGTCGATATTGAAGTTGCCCAGTCACAGTCATAGGAGTTCGCGCCCACTTTCCCGACCGGGCTGCAGGAGAACACCTGCGAGCCGTTGGCGTAGAAACTGACGTTTGTCGTGACCGAGTCGCCACAGTCGTCCCAAGTTGCGCCCAAGAAAGGGACCGGCTGCCCCTGGGTATAATTGAAGGTGCCGTCCGGTTTCTTGAACTCAAGCACGACGTCTCCCGTAACGTTCACAGTCAAGTTCCAGAAGGTGGCCGTGGTATTGTCCTTGTAACACGAATGTCCTGATACGACGGCCCTCCATTTTTGGTTGCCCACTTGGTACTTAGGCGAGCACCCTGCAAGGAAATGATATGTGGCATACCCACTTGAGTTTGTGTAGTTAATCGTTCCGGAGTCCCAGGTAGACCCGTCTATGGTTGCATAGAAGGTGACGCCCAGTCCAGAAACAAGGGTACCATTGACGTCCGTGGCGTTTACTACTAAGAGAGTCTTGTTCTTGGTCCTGCGGGTTTCAGTCCCGTTCCCACTTATGTATTTCAGCAGCAGGGTGTCCTTTTGGACGACGAATGAGTTTATGGCAGTCTGGTTTGTCGTCCCGTTGCTGTCGTCCGCGCCGACCCTGAAGTACCTAGTCCCGATGTCATTGCAGGAAGTGTCCCACGTGAAATTGATGGCCTTCCAGACATTTGTTATATTATGAATGGTCCAGTTTATTACAGTCCAGGGCCCGCTGGTGGAGTTGCTGACGCGCAACGAGAAGTTGACCGCATATGGTGAGCTGGTCTTGGAGGTCACGTTGAAGTCGAACTGTCCGCCCCACTCGCCCGGGTCGGGGTCAACGCTTTCGTTTTCCAGAAATATGTATCTCGGTGGTATTACGTCGACCTTGAAGACGTCGCTCTCATTGAACTTGTAGCAGGTCTCCGTCGCGTCCACGAAACCCTTCCAGTCCTGCGTGCCCTCTTGGAAATCGACATCAGGTGTAAAGATGTACTTTATGTAGCCTGTGGAGTTCGAAGTAGCAGTACCCACCGTCTTATAGGCCCCTCCCGCACCCTCAGTTGTCACGTTGAAGGCCAGTGTCAGCGTGTCAGAGAGGTTGTACGTTCCCAGGTCATAGTCGTATCCCCGGAGTATGAAAGTGGCCGGGGAGCTTGTCGAGGCCTGGCTTTCATTACCCGAAACATATTCTATACGCAGACTATGTTTTTCTATGTAAAATTGGTCGTCATTGCCGGCATAGTCGCCGGGGTTCAATGTGCTGGTGTAGACCATGTTGCTCTCATTGTCTGTCGCGATCATCTGGAACTTCATATAATTGCCCGCGTACCCCGAACACGGATAGGTGACGTTTTCCCAGTAGAGCATCGTGTAGTTGTTGGTGTTGTTGCTGCAGCTGGTGCAGTTGCGGTATCCGATGGTGACCCAGGAGCCGCCGATGACCTGCGTCTGCAAGGTCACGTTCACGAAGTCATTGAGGTTGTCCTTGACTTTGAGTGTGAAATTGAAGGGTGCATTCCAGACGTCACTCCTGGGCGTGGCGTTGGCGTCATAGAGCTCCGGCTCCGTTTCAAGGTAAAAGGTGTTGGGATGAGCCTTGGTAGTTTCGTTCGGCCAGTAATTGGTGGCTGCAGAATGCATTGACACATTGTACCATCCTGGTGCCGTTTCCTGTGTAGGCTTCCAGTTGCAGTAATAGACGTTGGCGCCGCTCCTGGTTATGGACGTGCAAGACGCGTCGTAACCTCCCGTGGTGAGGTTGAACCATATGTTGCTTGTGCTGGTCGTTATTGGTTCACCGCAGTAGTTGTCCACGTATCCCTGCAGTAGGACGGTGTCCCAGCTTGTATAATTCTGTGTGCCGTCAGGAAAAACTATGGTGTTGCTGAGAGTGCCCGTGACGTTGAAGTCATAGTTTTCAGACGAATCATCCTGGCACAGATTGGGGTCGTCGTCGGTGGTTATTATGACGTACCAGCTATGTGGTCCAACTTCATATTCTTCGTCGATATTTGGCGTACTCTCATTGTCGCATGCCGCAGTGAAATTGTAGCTGACGATGCTTGAGGCATCAGTGGTCAGGATATGTCCGGAGTCCCAGGTGGCGCCCCCTCCAGTTCCAACCTTGGATATATAAAGTGTGACGGTTTCTGCCGGGCCAATTGGAGTTTCCGAGCCGTAGTCGATTTTTATCCAGACTCCCGTCCAGTTTATCTGGTCGTAAAATGAACTGCTGTTGTAGTCAAAGTTAGTGCCGCGTATCCTTATGTCCCTGTTTGTTGTCTGGGTGCCATTCCAGCCATCCACTATTGTTTGTTCGGTCGTGTTAAAGCTATAGATTCCATTCCCGGTGACGCTGAAGTTGCCTATGTGCAGCCAGTCGGTCCCGTTGTAAATCTCCAGCTGGAGATCCGGGTTGTTGTTCCCGTTCTGCGTCGAGCCGGAGTTGTTGTAATATGAAACGTTAACGGTGACGTTTACGGTCGTTACGTTGCTGAGTTCCTCGTCAGTCACGTCTTCATAGGTAGTCCAGTCTGTGTTTGACTCGACATCGTCGCTTTCTATAAGAGAATAAGTGATGTTTATGGTGTCCCAAGCGCGACCGTCGCTGGTTAGTTGATAGTTGTCATATTGCTGGAACTTTATGGAGAAGCTGCCATTAATTTCGGGGCAGAAGTCTGCATCATTGCTTATATTGACATTGAAGTTTGTGAATGTCTCTATGCTAAGGTTGCTCTCTTCGACAATTTCATACCAAGTGTTCCCATCACAAGTAAATGCAACAGCGTCGTAATTTCCATGCCCTGTCCAGCTTGCAGGTGCATCTTCCGGTTCGTCTCCCCATTCACGTTCGTAGAAGTCAAGAACGATGTTACTCGCCCCGGTGAAATCCCATATCGTGTAGAGCTCATTAAGCGACCAATCACCCGTATCTACATCTGCATCATCCATTGCACAGGAATAGGGCGCTTGGTGGGCTGTCCCGTAGTCAAATTGAATTCTTGCGTCTCCACCGCTTTGATAGGTGTTCCAGAGACTTGTGTTCTCGGTTCCGGAATCAAATCCGTCGAAGAGTTCCACCTGGTCACTTGACCCTGCCTGTGCCGTTTTCTGTATTTCCGCAGTTTCCTGGTCGTCCGTTGTAAAAGAGTTGCTGGCATATTTTACTAGAACTGAAAGTGTCAGGTTTTCTGCGCTTGCACTCCTGTTGGTGTTCCCGTTATCGCCTGATTGAACCTCATACTTGTAGTCCAGGTCGAGGTTACAGGGAACTGAAAGCGGGGCGAGGATTTCGGTCTTCCTGTCCATGTCGAGGGAGGCTGTGAACGGGTTGTATGGATTTTTTTCCACAGTCAGTGTGAAAGGTGAAAAAGTGCTGTTTGTGTTCGTGTTGTACCACGCGTAAGTCACTTCCTGCAACGGGATGCTGCCGTCCGAGGAAGTGTTTATCTCGAAGACAGTGGACCCGTAGTTGTCCACGAGCTTCACAGTTGCGTTCTCTACCAGTTTACCGTCCTGGTCCCTCACGGTGACGTCGAGTGTATACTTCCTGAACAAGGTGCCGTTATCCTGGAACCAGCGGAACTTCCAGTTGTCCGAGAGAATGTTGATAAGTGTGCCATTGTTGGAAGTCGCCGAAAACCCGTAACCCTGCATGGCGTTTATTCTTTTGTCATCTGCTGTCGCGTTCAGTGTGCCCCCATCCGTTGAGTTGCCTAATATCACGTCGACATATGAGCTGTAAGTGTCACCATCGGGAGTACTGAAGTCCCGTGACAGGTTGGCCTGCATGAAGTCATAAACATTGCTCGGACTTTTGCTTCCGATTATGCTTAAGTTCCCCCCGTAGGAATAGACTGCCCTAATGTCAGTGCTGGCGTGGGCCGCGGTGAAGTTCACGGTTCCGTTTTCATAATTCACAGTATAGTTTCCGGCGGGTATTATACGCGACTGCTGGTAAGTGTAAGTGTCCTCCGTGGGCCAGTCCTCATCGAACATGGCGAGATATTGCGACTTGGAAACGGGCACGTTGTCGAGTGTTATTTCCGCTCCGGTCCCGCTAGCTTCTATTTCATTGCCGCTATGGGTGACCTTGACTGGTGGTATGTAAACGATTCCTGTCTGGGCCTTAGCGACTGACTCACTAAGAGTCACATATGGGTTGTCTATCAGTTGTTGGGTCAGACTTATCGGTTCGTCGAATGAGGCTACACCTTTGATGAATATTTTTCCGTACTTCCTGTAATAGAATGTGTGTGGTGTGTATGTTGTCCTGTTCAGGTAAACGGGTGTACTTGGGTCGGAAGTCTGAGTCCAATATTTCCTGTAGCTCATAATCTTTTCAGCTATGGTTCCATTGGAATAAGTGAATTCATTGACTATCTCATCGCCTCTCGTGTCGAGTCCTAATATGGAAACATTGGCCTCACCGGACCCAGACTCGTCTATTATCTTAACATTGTAGGAGTTTTGGAGGACGAGGTATCTGTCCGCCAGCGTCCCACCCGGAGAGGTGCCAGAACCACAAGTGTCCCAGGCGTCAACGTAGCTGTCCGGGCAGTTGCTGTTTCCATAGAGCAGGCTCTCGTTGATTTCGGAGTCAATCAGGTAGAGATTGTGATACCCCAGCCTCACGTCGAGATAGTTGTTGTAGGCGTTGTAACCTCTAACTTCACCATTGGCGTAGCAGATTCTTATGCCCGCACAGGCGTCATGTATTGTCAAGTCTTCCCAAGGACTAACGGATATGCCGCTTATTTCAACACCATATCTGCCGTTGTAGAATGCGTAGTCGTAGATGCTGGAGTTTCCCGGCAGATAAACTATTAGATAATTGTAGTGCTTGGCGTATCTCTGAGCAGTGAATCTGTTTATATCCACACTTTGTGTTCCGTTTCCTCCTGAAGAAATACCCGAGCTTGTGGAGCCGGCATCTATGTTGGCCCTGCTGTCAGTGTCATAGACTTGATATCTTGAGTCGTATAACATCAGGTGACCGCCGGGCACTCCGTCTGTTGAAACTCCGTCCCAGACACAAAACCGGGATTGGTCACATATGTCCGCATCTGCATACGGGTCAGGGTCATAAGCGTTCCAGACCGTGCCCCTCTCAGGTCCTCCTGTTGCTAGTATACCCAGCCTCATATGTGCATTTTCACTCACATTCCACCAGAAGTCCATTCTGACAATCTCATTGAATGTTTCAAACCAAGTCTGATAACTATCGTTTCCGAGGTGAGTCCTCGCTATCTGGTAAATATAGTTGTCCACCTTTACAAGCTTGAAGTTGGCAGGCATACTGTCGTCGTAGTCCGTGAAGTCGCAGGCGTTGGCTTCGCTATTGCAGCAGGGCGTGTTCGGGTTTCCCCTTATGTAGGTCGTACCGCTGTACCACTGGGAGCCCGTAGTGAAAAAGCAGATGTCCTCATAGTCCGTGTTGTAGGAGCGTTCCGTGTAGTTGCCAAATTCAAATTCCAAGACGTGCTTTCCCTCGACTAGGACGTTGAAGGTCACCGAAGCGACCTTGTCGCATTCCCATCCCGGTGCGTAGACGGATTCACCATCATAATACGCTTCCTGGGTGTCATATCCACATTTTAGCTCCAGGAATTGCACTTCTTCAGGGTTGGTATCGACTATACTTATTATCAGGTCCTCGTTCCCCCCTGTAACGAACCTGACGGTCCAGTTTTCCCCTGCTTCAGGTGAAGCGTGTTCATCCAGCAGCAGTATGCCCTCCTTTTCAGAAGTTTCGTTTTCATACATCACAAAGTACGGGCACTCCTCGCCCAAACAACTCCTAATGACTCCTGTACCGAGAATCGTGTTATTGACATAGATGTCGGCAGGGTGAATGATGGTCGTTATCTTGAAGTCGTCGTATGCCCTCTGGAAACTTGACCGTTCCAGCAGTATCTCCGAACCCTCTTCGGCTCTGAAGTTGTTTTCAGCAGTTACGGCAAACACTTTGTATATCGTGTCATGGAAAACCAGCCTCCCCCCCTGCTCAACGGCCATGGCGAGATTGCCTTCCAACTCGTCATTAACCGAAACGTCGGTCTGTATCAACGTCCCCCTCACCGGTGCCCCGTTGATAAGGTCGCCCGACCACAGGACCGCCCCATTCCGTATTGTCCAGGGCTTCCTTATTGTTACCTGGTCCATTTCGAGCTTCAGCCAGGTTTCGTGAAGTCCGTCCCCTATTACCAGCCCGGCGCTGAAGCTGTAATAGCTGTCGAGGCTGATTATTCTGTTCCATCCGTTGACTTGGTCGGCCTTGTAGATGTCCTCCAGGGTGCACGGTTCCGCATCTGTGCATATGTTACCGTCGCCGACTACATGTATTGTGTCCGTTCCGGGGTCATATGATACAACACTTGTTATTTCCGGCTCCGGGTCTTTGACTTCCAATGTAAACGTTTCTGAGAACGCAGAGTTCCTGTCCTTCAAATTCACCGAAAAGCTGAAGTTTCCAGGAGCGCTCGCGACAGCCTTCCACGTCAATATTGCCGGTTCGCTTTCCAGGATTTCCGGCGCCCACTTTTCCGTCCCGGTTCCCCGGCAGTCAAGGTATGGGCATTCTTCTGTCTTTTCGAGCAGGGTTACCTCCGGCGGTGGCTGGAGTGTTATGTTAACATCCTTGACTTTACCGTTTGTTGAAGAAATGTACAAAGCTATTGTGAAATCCTCTGACACATTGAGATTTTCAGGGAGCTCAATTTTTTCAATTTGCAGTTTTTGATTGTCTGAGGATTGTAAGTTCCTGATACTGCGTATGCCAGACATCTCCTCCAAGACAGGGATTTGATATTCGACTTCAATTTTCCTGGTTTGTTTTGGTTTCAGGTACAGTTCCAGAATGACTTTATCTTCGTCGCCCCCTGATGAAATTTCATGTTCCAATGGAACCCGAACCGTCCTCGCCCTTTGCGGGAACATGACTCCCCGTTCAGGCACTTCCAGAATCTCAAATGACCTGATGCCTTCGGCCGTTGGGGGGATCGGAATCTCCAAGTGAAACTGCGTTTGCTCCGTATCTGTGTTGTTGATGGTGACTCCCTTTTTCCATTGTCCTTTATTTTGTGTTTCCGAGAGCAGTGCATCATTTCCTAATGTGACCTTTATTTTTTCACCATCAACTGTCGGAATGTCGACAGTTCCCGACAGATTGAAGTAAAGCTCCGAGGGGTTCAGGCAGAGCGATTCGTTGCCTTCAAAGACGCACTTACCGATATCGACGAGTGGGAAGCAGACAAGTCCATCTGCGTTCGTTTGGTTAGTGAGGTTTTCCAAAGAAACAGACTGATATGGAATGACAGTTCCGTTCTCCATTCGAAGCACTACTTCTATCTTCCCGTCAGATGACACGAGGTTCATAATCGTGTAAGTCCTGTTCTGGCATGTGACTTTGGTCTCATTGGGTTTCCCATCGACAGGTTCCTCCATGGTCCCGTTAATCCCCAGCTCGGCAGTTTCATTTAACTGCGGTTCAGTTATGGTTTCTGTGAAGTCCCTTACTTCGAATTCAAAACTACCGGAACTCGGCATCATGAAATTCTCCCCGGCGAAGCTTACATTGACGGAATAGTTTCCAGGTTCCAACGGCAGGGGCATCCCGGAAACAAGGGTCCGATTGCCCGTCTGGTTACCTGCAGAATAATTTACTCCAAGCGTCACATTCGCGACAGCCGTGCCGTTGTCCAAGTACAACCACAGGACTTCACCGTAGATGCCGACACTTGTGTTTGCCCACACATCGACCGTCTTGTAGGCATGCTGCTTGAAACTTAACGGGAGCAGGCCAGTCAGGTTGTCCGTGTAGTTCATCGTGGCGTTGATGGCGACGACGGTTGTGGCCGTGGCCAGTGCGAGCAGGATCGCAGCCATCACTTGCATCTGTGCCCTACGCATGGTCTACCTCCACCCCTACTTGGTAAGCGCCCAGGGCGAGCGACTCGTTCACGAAAACGGTGATGCTCCGGTTGCAGTCGAGGAATTCGCAGAAGTCCGTAAGGGTTCCATTGGCCAGCTGGAATCCCTCGGGCAGCAACCATCGCACTGATGCATTTTCGGCGGTTCCATTCAGCAGGACTGTCAGTTCAAGCGTGGTGCCGCGGACAGTCATGTTCTTAGAAACAATATTCAAGACAACAAGGTCCTCAGGGTCTGCGCGGGATATCGTCGGTAAGACGAAGAACAGGAGAATGATAAGGGCGATTGCCCGGGCCTCGAAGCTAGAGAGCCCGCGGATTAGTTTGAAACCCAAAGCACTGGCTCGCCTGTTTGTTTCCATTGGATTTTGCACCTGCCGGCCGGAACCCTATATAAATACTATGTATGTCGAACCAGTTATGCTATTCTGAACCTGTCGACGCCGGGTTGCACATTTTCACAAACAGTTCGCGACAGTTCGACAGGTAGGGGAAGTGATTTAAATGTGTCGGATTGATGTTACAGATGGAGAAAATCAAGGTAAGGGATGATATTTTGCGTCTAAAAGCCCTGATTTCAGAACCAAGAAACCTCCGTATCCGAAACGAGGCGGAGGAATATCTAACTCAATTGAAGGAGCTTGGCTACAGACTTGAGCAGCTGGAAAGCCAGGTCGCCGACAGCCAGTCACATGTATGCTTCAAAAGAAAGAAACAGGTTGTTTCGATCCTCCGCTCGGGCAAGAAGACCTCCTCGGAGGCAGGCAAGATAATGGGTATCAGCAGGACACGCGCCAGCGAATACCTGAACAAACTTGAAAAGGAAGGAGTCGTGACCTCATTGAAAGTCGGACGGAAAAAATACTACTCACTAAAGGGTGATGCACAATGAGACGGGTACTGGGAATACTCTCTGGGAAAGGTGGTGTCGGGAAAACCACAGTGTCAACCAACTTAGGTTTGGCAATGCATAACCTTGGTGAGGATGTCGTAGTGGTCGATGCCGACCTGAAGAACCCGACTCTAGGGATTCAGCTCGGCGTCTTCGACTATGACACGACCCTCCACGAAGTCATGGAAAAAGACATGCCGTTGCTTGAGGCGATGTACATTCACCGCACCGGCCTGAAGTTCGTTCCGTCCCACGTGTCGCTCGACTACCTGGGTATCGACGCAGGCAAGCTTCGCAAAGTTTTCCAGGACGTATACTTCACGGCCATCATTGATTCGCCACCCGGACTTGGCAAGGAGGCACTGTCGGTCATGGAGGTCTGTGACGAAGCAATTGTCATCGCCACACCGTCGCTGCCAGATGTGGCCGGGGCTTTGCGGACAATCGAAGTTGCGAAGAGCATGGGGATTGTGATCAAGGGAATCGTCCTGAACAAAGTGATGAACAAAAACTATGAGGTGGGTGCCGGTGAAATCGAAGCAGTCAGCGGTGTCAAGGTGCTTGGAGTCGTGCCATGGGACAACAACATTCTCCACTCGGTTTCCCGAAAGGAACCCGTGGTTGAGTTCAATCCGTATGCCGGTTCTGCAATCTCCTTTTATGAACTTGCCTCCCGGTTAACGGGCGTTGACTACAAGAAGCCTTCTATGGCCCGCATGAAGAGTTTCTTCAAAATTTTGAGCAATACCCTGTGAATGCATAAATACGACTGCTCTATGTAATATTATTGTGCGAAACAATCATTTATTGAGTATTCTACTTGGCGTAGCTCTATTGTCGCTTGTAGCTTACTTTTCACAGATAAGGGTATCCGCCCAGGGCAGTGTCCAGAACAGCTCATATGTTTCGGAAACATTTATCCCCGTTAATGGTTCCATTGACACAACGGCAGGGAACATATACGAGGCCAATCTGACGACCACCGACAAGACTTACCGCTGGGTTGGCGTCTGGGGAAGCGTAACTGGTACTCTGTCTTTGAAGACGACCACAGATTTTTTCTACATTTGGTACAACAGCACGGTGACCCAGGATTCCGTCCTTTATTTCACGACGGACCCGACGGGTATTGATGTAACTGAATTCAACGTCACTAATAACAGTCACTTGGACCAGGCCGACACGGCCTACGGCTATGCCGGCACCGTGACGGACCGCATCGAGAACACATACACGTCCTCCGGAACCTTCCAGTCCCCCAGTATGGAAACGGGCATAACTGTGAATACCACAACCCTACAGAGCGCCACCTGGACCAACTACTTCCTCCGCAAGACCAACGGGAACATAGCCACCACAAACGACATAGTATGGGCAGTCGAAGTCGAGCCCGGCCAGACTGCATTCAACGGCATCTCGACCGACTACGAAATTCTCCTCCCTGAAAACGAAGAGGTCGGCGATGGCGAGGGCGTGATTACGACCTACTATATCTGGTTCGAAATGCACTGATTTGTAATCACTTTTGAGTCAGGCAACAAACATAGTAACGGATAAATATGCAGTAAGGCACATATTTTTTGATGAGAGGGATTGCGAAGGTTGTTTTGGCGCTTGTCGCTCTAGCTCTCGTCATATATATTGTTCCCCGGGGCGTACGCGCGATAGGTGGTGCAACAAATGTCACACCCGCCGCTTCTGAGACATTTACGCCAATTAACGGCTCAATTGCGGTCACAGCAGGGAACATCTACGAATTCAATCTGACGACCACCGACAAGACTTACCGTTGGGTGGGTCTTTGGGGTAACATAACGGGTACCATAAATTTGAGGGCCGCATCGAATGACTTCTATACGTGGTCATTCGGCACGATTACCGCGGACTCCGTGCTCTATGCCACCACAGATCCTACGGGCGTCGACCCGACGAACTTCAATATCACGAACAACACTCATCTGGACCAGGCCGACACGGCCTACGGCTATGCCGGCACCGTGACGGACCGCATCGAGAACACATACACGTCCTCCGGAACCTTCCAGTCCCCCAGTATGGAAACGGGCATAACTGTGAATACCACAACCCTACAGAGCGCCACCTGGACCAACTACTTCCTCCGCAAGACCAACGGGAACATAGCCACCACAAACGACATAGTATGGGCAGTTGAAATCAACCCCAACCAGGCCGCATTCGACGGCACGACTTATGCCGACTACGAAATTCTCCTCCCTGAAAACGAAGAGGTCGGCGATGGCGAGGGCGTCGTGACTACCTATTATCTCTGGCTTGAACTAAACTGATTCGGTTTGTATTCAGTTTTATAAACGTGCAAATGTTCATTCCATAATGAGAAAATTTGCTATACTTTTGTTATTGCTCCTTTCTCCAGGGTTCGCAAAGGTAATTATAGCAAATTCAAAGGACTGGCGTTTCGTGTTACTCACGCAGGAATATGCACACTATCAGGGTGGCGACGTCGTCTACCTTATGACTGAAGCTCAGGCAGACCTGATCGCGCAGAATCTCGCCGGCGACGACATCATCGTGTTTGAGGACAGCAACTCAATTGTCGATGATTACGACCAGTATATCAAGAGGTTCTACAATATCAATTCAGAGAAAAAGGACTTCAAAGACTACCGGGAACTTCAGGAGTATCTGCTTCGCGTCCTCACACCCGAAACGCTTTTCGTGGCTTCAAACATAGAACCTGAGAACACGCTGATTTCTGTCCCAATTGCCTACAAAAAAGAAGGTGTCGTACTTTTCTCGAGCAGTTCACTTTTCTCGAGGCTTCCTGATTTCGACGACATCTACCTAGTCGGTGGGGTCCAAAGAGACTACCGGAGGGAACTACTCTCCGTTGCAGCCCTCCTCGAAAAAGACGTGAACATAATCGACTTTGGTTCTCCATATTTCAACAGCCTGGCCCTGCTGGATGAGTGGGGCAAGACGGACAAGCTCTATCTTAGCACGGGCGAGTTTCTCCATCCAACAATATTTACGGGAAACTATCCCCTGGTCCTCGTGGGAAAGACAGGTTACCACGAAGATTTTATAGACACACTAAACCGGCTTGGTGTCCAGACGGTCTTCGCAATAGGGACTGACTTAATGGAAGTTGCCAGTCGTATAAGGACGGATTCAAACCGAGAGATAGCAACCTTTGTTGAGTTCGCGGAAACATACACCTCCGCGGGCCAAGCGGGGACAACATATGCCCTCACTGTTTACCCCATACCCGTTGCCCAGCCAAACATAACCGTGACTAGTGTCTTCTACGACCCAGAGACAACGAAACTGTATGTGAAATTTGCCAATTATGGTGACGGCCTCGCATATGTGGCCGCCATAACCCGCATATCAAGGGACGGGGAGACGCAGACTTCAATAACTGACGACGAAACGTTCCTTTTGTGGCCAGGAGACGAGCTGGTCCGGGTTTATTCAATAGACCTGTCTGACTACGGAGTCAACAATCTCGATGCTGTTATAGACGCTCGTTACGGGCGGTACGAAGATTTCCTTGTTAACATACTTGACATGACTCTTCCCATAACGGTTACACGGGTTATTGACAAGAGCAGTATAAACGTTGAAAGGGCGACATACGACGGAACAATTCTGCGCGTATACGTCAAAAATAACGGTGGTGTCATAGCTTTCGTTTCAGGACAAATCGCACTTCTGCTGGACGGCGACACGGAACTTTTCCAGCTCAGCGGTATCCGTCTCGCACCAACAAAAGTTGGCGTCCTCCAACTCCGGATAAGGATGGACGAAACCGATTTGGACAACAACCAGTTTGTTGACGTCTTCCTGAAGTATGGTGAGAGACAGGACCTGCTCGTGAACACGCTGAAGGCGAGATCCCAACTTGAGATTATCAAGATAAGGCTTGAGCTGCTGGCCATGCCAGTCCTGGCACTGCTGTTGATACTGTTGCTGATGTCAGTTGTCTCAAGGATGAGAAGGCGCAGGTACTACCGTGCCGGAAGACGGATAAAACTTTCCCAGAGACGAATAATAGGTGTCCCGATGAGAAGAAGCCACAGGAGAATCAGGCGTTGAATTTTTCTTTGTCCCTCTTCATTAGAGCGTCCGCACCCTCAAAGTCTACGGGCACTGCCTGCGCCCAGTCTATGAGGTATAACTTGTTCCATACCATTACGTTGAAGGGACTTAAGTCGCCGTGGACTATGCCTTCCTTCAGTGACATCTCATAGTTGTCCAGTACTTCCTTGCGCATCCACGACTCATTCTTAACCTTAGACATAAGCGGCGCGGGAACTTCGTCGCCAATGAATTCCATCACGATGGCATGCCTGTTTATCCCGTACGGCTCCGGCACCGACACCTTGCCATGCAGCTTCTTAAGGGCACGATATTCCACTTGTGCCTTGGCCCTGGGAAAATCCACGGGCCGCAGCAGCCTCCCCTTCAGCGTCCTCCACCACTTTATGGACGTATACGCCAGACTTTTCTTGATTTTTCTGTATTCTGCAGAATAATACCTGTGGAACTTTATGGCCCGCTTCTCTCCGTCTTTCAGACCCAGGACGATAACCGATTCCTTCCCCTCGCCAATTTTGTGTCCGATATCGTCAAGGACACCATGCTTCACGAAATCCCACACGGCTAGACTGTCAAGTCCTCTCTCGTTTATTTTGACCGACGGCTCGTCGCCGAATGAATGTGGCTTCCATAAAACCAGTTTTTCTTTTTCAAGGTTCCTGAGCTTTTTTGTCACGTCAATTTTGCTGGAAACGCGGTGTTCAATTTCGCCAACGGGCACCCATTCGTAAGTTTCCCATAGCCCGTCAATAACACGCAATATTGCGACATCTTTCGTGTCCACGTATCTCTAACGAATGGTTAAATAATAACTGTTGGCAATTCCTATATGCTGCTCGACGAATTGGAACTGGCCGAAAAGAAAGAAAAACAGGTCTTGGAAGGCTCAAAACCCACGAAGCAGAACTTGGACCTGGAGCTGGAAGATGTCGAGAAGGTCCCGTCCTACATCGAGGACTAAACATTGATTTTTGTGGGTGCCATCATATTCACGGTCTCCGCGATTTCTTCAGAGCTTATGGAACACCCGCTAAGTTTCATTGCCGTGAGCACACCCCTCAAGAGTTCCTTCTTTGGATAGGGCCAATCGAGCACACCCCTCTTAACAGCAACTGCCACAAGCTCGCTCGTCCTTATCACGTTTATATCTTTGAACATTTTCTCGATTTCATTTGCCGAATCCCTGTTTATTTCGATTCCCCTGCCCGTCCGTTTCTCCACAACTTTCCGCAGCAGCTCCTTGTCCTCGATAAGCAGCCGCGTGTTCTTCTCGTCGACGAGCAGAGTTTTTACGCCCTTCTCGATTGCGAGGGCCAGGGCATCTGCTTCCCCCGCCTGTATTATCTCAATGGGCCTGCCCTTATGCATGTAGAATGTATTCGCCAGGCTGATTATCTTGTCACGGAGCTCAACATCCGTTTTCTCAACGCGAAGCGTCTTCCCGATCTGCAAACCATTCCGCATAGCTTCAAAGGCGTATCTCTTGCTGTTGATTGGGTTGTCCATGATTTCCTTCCTCACGTAGACGGGGATGAGAAACTCCACTTCAAACTTCCCGAGCAACCAGAGGAGGCAGTTGCTGCTAAGCGTAATTATGCTCGACGAATCACACACAACGGTTTTCACAACGATTCCTCCGCGTTCTTCAGCCTCTCGGAAACGCTTCTGCCCAGCCCTTCCTCATCAACTATTTTGGTTTTGCCGCTTTGTTTCATGAGCTCATATTCAGGAACATCCACAAGCTTCGCGGCAAGTGTCAGGCTCATTCCCCAGGCATACAACGTTGAGCCCTTCTTTATCTTTGAGTGATGGATTATGTTGTCTTCGTATCTCCCGAAATGTTTGTCGAGCTCAATCACGGTTTTTTCAATTTCGCCTATGTTTTCCTTGCCCTCCGCTAGCTCCTTGAGAAGCCCCCTCAATTCCTTGGAGAATTTTTGCCAGTAGACCTTGTCCCTCTTGTAATACTCTTTCTCGACAATCTTGGAAAGTGAGTGTGCAATTATTGACAGGCGAATCAAATCTTTGTTTTTCTGGACAAAACCGTCAACCATTATCTTGTCGCTCAGGGTCCTCAACAGTCTAGAGTCGCTCTTTTTGAAGGTCTCGAGCATCTCCAATACATGCTTCACGTAAAGGCCACGTTCACAGGCATTTAAGCTTTAGGGACTTTGGTCCGGGCAGACATATTGGGTGACCGATATGTCCTTGACACCCCAGAGCAGAAGTTCGTCGAGAAAATCATTTAACTGGTTCCAGCCGCTCAGCATACTCTCGTTTCCCATAAACACAACGTATCCCTCACCATATGAAGTGGCGCCAGCCGCCGCCCTGCTGATGTTTGTAGTCCCGCTGTCATACACAATCCAGGACAGGTCCGGGTCTGTAAAATAGATGCTGTTGGAAGTCACAGGATTGAGCGAACCGAAGTCATCCACCGCAGTGAGCGTGTGGCTTCCCGTTATGCTTTCCATGTTTCCAACTAGGCAAGAGCCACCGACTGCACAGAGACCGTATGGTGCCACGACCATACCCCCCCCGTCCACGTAGTTGAGCAGGTCAGTCCCATATATGTCCGGGTACGCACCCGGCAGGAACAGCATCCGTGGCCCGGCGCCATCATTGAGGTTGCTAAGGTCAGAAAGCGACATATTCTGGGTATCCCTTCTGGAATTGAGCCTGTTGTAGAGTACCGAGGAATCATAGCCGTCCCCATTGAGCACACCCACATCTTCATAGATGGTGTGACTACTTGAGCTCGTCTGATAAACATAGACGACTTTTGGCGTGTTCTTGGCAAGATTGGGTCTGAACGTAACGGTGGTTCCGCTCCAGCTTCCCTTCAAGGTGTCCCCGTCACTTTCTTTCAGCATACCCGAACTCACTGAAGTTGAGACGGAAACCTTGACCAATGCAGCACTGTCATTTGCCTGCAGGTGAATGGGTGTCCTCGTCAAGTCTATGTGAAAACTTTCTTTGTAAAGTGTTTGGGTCACATCAAGGTCCATCTTGCCACGATATACGACGGTAACGTTCACGCCACATGCCCATTCATCCTCATACAGGTCGCAGCTCCCTTTTCCAGTGGCCAAGGATGTGCATCTCAATCCAATGGGTTCCTGGATAAAATTCATGGCTTCCCTGACTATGTCCACAGACCCTTCCTGATTCAGAGCGTCCTGAGCCGCGTCGAGCACATAACTAATCTGGGGTATGTTGGGGACATCAAAAGAAGTGGTTGTTGCCGTGAAAATATTCAGCAGGAAGAAAAGATACATCCCTACCACGAAGGCCGATAGCAGGTAAAACTGTCCTTTCATATACTTCGCCATGCCGTTATCACCACTTCAACTACAGTCGAGTTTGAATAGAAAAGCCTCCGCGAACTTATGACATCGTGGGTAGGGGGCACCGCAGACTTCCCAAGCTCTTTGGCAGACGCCAACGGGGGCTGAGGCGGTTCCATCTTTGTGATTTTGACCTGTGCTTCCCCTCCCCCCTGGGCTTGCGTATAGCTCCAAGGCTCTTTAGTCCTGAAAAGGTAAAAGTCCTGGGTCCCGTTCAAAAAGTCCCCCTCAAAGAAAAGGTTGTTGCTGGAACACTTGAAAGGGAGCACCTTGTCAAATAAGGGTATGCCACAAATCCGCAGTTTCCCTCTGGTCACCGGACCATATATCTCGATTTCATACGTCTCAGGCTTTTCGTCAAAGAATCGGGTGGCCTCATATGGATGTGAACTGTAAAGCTTGAAATAAGTGAGATTCCCCACACCCGAACATTCAAGATCGTTTAATCCCTTGTTTATTTCGGTGTGGTCGACCAGCTCGGTGAAACTTTCACCGTTCAATGTGCAGCTGAAGCCGCTTGTATATTCAATCCGTGTGAATGGTTTTGGCGCATCATTGATATAAAAGAGTGTTTTGACGGGGACCACAGAAGTCGCGTTGCAGGGCGAAAAATCTGTCCCACAGAAAAGTTCGACCTCTTCGGTGAACTTGTCGCAGCCGTCGAACGAATGCCAGAATACTTCCTTCCGGTAGCCTTTGCTGGAAACTGTGAAGTTGTCGTAGACCCTAAAGGTACCTGTATCTGCCCAATGAAGTCCACAGATGCTGGAGCCCCCGAATCTGAAAATGCCCGTTGATGAGTGCATGGCACTGCTTCTGCAGGAGTGGTTGCCTGTGTTATTCACATAGCTTGCGCAGGAACTCCACGGATAAATGTCCACCGGGTATGTTCCCGTCTGGTTGGCCGTCAGAAACACAACATGCTTGACGGCCGGGAAATTGTAGAAGAACTGGACGATATGCCATTTCTTGTAGTTGATGTTTGTCTTCACGTATCGCAACTCAAATCGGTATTCTCCCTGGGTGTAGTTGTAATCGTCCGAATCAATCTTTACAAAGTTGCCGTCGACGGAATATCCGGTCGAGTTGAAACTCACATTGCCCCAGCTAAGTTCGGCAGAGTTTCCATCCACCAGCTCGTCTTCCTCCTCGGACTCCAGCTGAATTCTCAGCATATTATCCCCTTCATCCATGTATGCAACAACAGTCCTCATATTCGCTTCCTCCGATCCGACGAACTGCAGAACCACCTGCGGTCTGGTTCTTTCAGACCCGAACGACCACGACACTCCTGCACTCGGGAAAACCGCAAACTGGTCAATGCTGGAGTTCGATGGCCCGTCAGGGAGTGCGTAGACGCCAACAGACCCGCTAGAATAGTTGCCGATACCCTCAAGATTTCCGTTGACATAGACGTTGGCAACTCCGCTCAACACTTCAACCGCCATGTAATTGAGGCCGCTCGACGTGAAGTCTCCTATCTTTGCATGAACGGACCCGTTACAAATCCAGACTTCGGTTCCTTTCAGATAGGCTGCATAATATTCTGAAGAGCTAACGTAACTGTAAACCAGGCCCACGTTGCCGTCGCCCGGCCCCAATTCTGCAAATACTGAAAAGTTGCCCGAAGGGGAATATGAGGTTGCAATCGATTCTGCAGTTGTGTTGACGACGAATCGCTGACTATTGTTCAAATATTTCACCTGAAAACTCCCGGCCCGCGTGGTCCAGGTGGTCGAACCATCACTTCCAGTGGAATATGACTCAAAGTTATCGAAGAAATTAAACACGCCCGAAGAGCTCTGGTCCGTTCCCGAAGGGTTTCCATAGTACAGCTCATAAGTGTCCCTGCTGTAGTCCACTTCAAAGAACACGCTGGTGTACGTGGTGTCGCAACCGGTCATATAATATTCGACCGGAGAATCGTCCTTGGTCACTCGCAGGTCGCCGCAGTCATGTCTTGTCTTGTTGGTATTGATCAGGCTTTCAGTGTCTACCGTGAACCATCCCGTGATGAGGGAGGCGTCGTCCGTGCTGGTGACGGTCTTTGAGAAATTCCAGTCGGGATCCCACCAGGCCGATGCAGGAAAAAGCAGCAACACGATGATAACCAACTTATTCATAATCATCACCTTGCAGATAATAGACGTATAGGTTCTCAGTCTCTCCGCCCGCCAGTTCGACTTCAGCAGTTATACCCACCAGGGTCCTGTCATAGTAGTCCTCATAGCTGTTCAGTGAGGCATTCAGTTCGCCCTCGTCTGTGAAGACTCGTACGGAATTTATGTCAATTGGGTCAGACAGGCCGTCGCCGTTAATATCCTGTTTGTAGAGGCTCGCGGAGAAACTGGTCTCTCCTGAAATCGTTTCTGTACCCGTGTTCGTTATCCTGAAAAGCGAGCGGTACCAGTTCGACTTGGTTTCGGAGTTCGCGAGATTCGTCACGCCCTCCGTCGGAAGAAGCAGATAGGTTTCAACAGGAGCGCTTCCAATCCCCGTCAGGGTTATCAGCTTCCTGTAATAGTTGATGGTTATCCTTTGGTTGTATCCGCGGGGCATCGCGGCCTCCAAAAGCAGTTTGAGGTTGTAAGGGTCCCGTGTAGCAAGAACTTTTATGACTTCCGTATAACTCCCCAAAACACTTCTTATGTACTGTTCCGCAGGGTCCTTGGACTCGGTTGCAGGCACACTGAAAAGATAGAGGATTGAACCCAGCATCAATACGCTTGCAATAACGGCTTCAGTGCTCCTTATCATTATATCACCCTGAATGTGGCCTCGTATGCCCCGTATTTTTCACCTGAAGTTGCCAGCGCCTTCAGGCTGTACACACCCGTTGGCAGGATCCATGAGAATCCGTGGTATTGTCCAACACTCTGGTTCCAATGGGTGTAGCCCAGCCCGCCCTGGGTCCCGACCATCACCAGATAGAGTGTAGTGTTTTCGGTTGTTTGCACCTGAATGTCTACGGTATTGTTGGGATACAACTCAACAATGTCCGAAGTTATCCCGATATTCGGGAGCTTCCAGGCTTCTATTCGGAAGTTTTCATACATCTTCAATCTGTCCTGTGCGGTCTGGTATGGCATGCCGAAGAAGTAATTCATCCGCGTTTCGTTCAGTGTGGAACCACCAAAGGCGATAGCATCGCTCTCAAAGGGGTTATCCGCCCAGCTTCCCTCTTCGCTAGTCAGGAAGAGTGCAAGGTTCTGTGCCGCCGCCATGCTCTCCGCTCGTGAGACTTCCCATACACGTGTGTAATAAGTCCTTGTCAGATGAAAAAATATGAACAATGCTGCAAGCGAAAATATCATGGCAGACATTGCAAAATCAGGCGAGACCTGCCCCCTTTTCAGCCTACCCATGTTTTCACCTCAATCGGCACGCCGCCCATATTGCCCGACATGGACGAGTATCCAACCACTCCACGCGGCGTGTCTCCCAATGAGTAGGACATTGCAGGATATGAGAGAAAATGTACAACCCCCCAGGCCGTCGTTGTCCCTGTAACAGTCAGGCGGATACTGCCAAGCCCCGTGAAGACACAGTCACTTACTTTTACTACCGCGATGCTATAACCGGAACCAAGGTCTATTGAGGAATCGTAATCCAGAGTGCACGGCCCGTCAGCCGTGAGGCCGGGTGCAGAATCGCCAGAACTCCTGTTCACGCGAAAACTGACGAATGTTGGGTCCCCCATATATATGGTAGTGCTGAACGGATAAACATCATAGTTTGTAGCAGTCTGTTTACAACCATCACAAACAGGTTCGCAGGTGTTGCCCACGCAAAATCCCGAATTGCAGTGGCTGTCTGACGTGCATGATGTCGTGCATCCGGTTCCCTCAGTGCAATTCCCAGGATAACAACTTGAGCCACGCCCCCCGGAATAAGCGAAAAGCGAATCGAAACAAGTTTGCCCTACTGTAGTGTTGCAGTCAGGGTCATACTGTGGCAGGTCGTTAGTGAAGCTGTCGCAGATATAATTCTGATTTATCATTGCACAGTCTTTGTTGATACCTATCTCTGAGGCTTCGCATATCCGGTCGCCTTCAGCTGCATGTGCCGCCAGCAGCAGGAAGACTGGGAAAAACCATTTCAACCTATGCTCACCTCCAAGGTATACTCTCCGTCACCCTCTGAATGAGTTGCACGTATATGTATCCTGTGATTCCCCGTCTGTGTTGGCAGCAAAACCTCGCGTGAGAACAACCCCAGGTTATCCGTTTCCGTCCTGTAAACTGTACCGCTAACGGTTATTTCCACGTCGGCCCCGCTCAATGGTGTCCTGTCCATATTCAGGACAAAACCCTCGATTGTGTAGAGCGACCCGGGAGGGAACACATCGTAAGAGGCGTCGACCGTTATGAGTACCTGCTGGGAGGGCAGGAAAAATATGAATGCAAGTGAACCCATTGCAAGCATTATTGCGCTGTGCTTTATTCCCGCAATCACAGAACCTTCACCGACTTGGCCCGCTATAAGACCCGCAAAGACCGCCTGCATCAGGATCATGTGGAGGAATATGGTTCTGTAAAATTCCGGGTCTAGCGTGCCCATTGCGAAGCTCATGCCACCGATGTCCTGACTTGCTGAAAGCGTGAACATTGGCAGGAGTATCTTGTTCAAAGCCACAATTATTATTATGAAGATTATGTAGATGGCGTACATTATCAGGAGCTGTTGGTTGAATTTGCTCTTTCTTTCCGACTCGAGTTCCTTGACCAGCCTGGCACTTTCCGCGACGCTTTCCATGACTTCGGCGACATCGCCGCCGCTCCTGTATGACTCAAGGATTATTGCTATGCTTCGCCTAAGAAAGTCGCTTTCCTTGACACGTTCGGAAAATTTTTCCAGCACCTTTGGCAGGGGCACCCCCCAGCTCAGCTGGAAGCCCATTTTTTTTATTTCTTCAGACAGGGGCCCATAATCTATCTTTGCAGAGTTTACGATTGCCTGAGGAAATGTTATCCCGCTCTTTTGCGATTCCGAAAGGCTTCTAAGAAATTCAGGGAAGGACTCTTCCATCCCTTTAAGTTTTGTATATTTGAAGTACCGTGTGAAAAAATAAGGTGCCGAGCCCATAAGCAGCATCAACGGTGCATATGCCAGCGACTTGGAAACACTAAAACCAGTCATTACAAAGACGAGGGCCACCAGTGCAATCGACAAGCCAACCGAGATTTTTATGTAATCCACTTTTATCACTCCGGGCTCATTCCCGCAATCAGCACCATGAACATTACGGACATTATTGGTATCCCAACGTAAATCAGCAGCCTTATGAGAATCAACGGCTCCCCGCCACCCATCAATCCCAGGATGGTTCCCATTATTATAAAAAATATCGAGCCAACCACGACTGCAGTTATGTAGACCTCCATGAGTATGGAAAGCTGGTCGACAAACTTGTCAAGGAAGCGGCGGTAGTCCCCCATATAACTCCTGGATTTTTCTATGAGAAAATTGTTCATGTCCCCTCCTGTTGTGACTGTGCTTCTCATGCCCCAGAGTAATTCCCGGAGCTGTGAACTGGGGGTTCTATCGGCGGCCCTCTCCAGGGCCGTTGCCACATCGATGCCCAGGAGTTCGACGTCCCTTACGATTCTCTGGGCCTCTTTGCTGACTTCCCCAAATTCCTTGAAGTGACTTAGAATCTTGAACATCTGAAATGAGTTCATCCCAGACCCGGAAAGTGTTGTCAAGTAAATCGTCGCAAACGGGAGATTATTCATTATATTCTTCTTGATGTCCGAGGTCTTCATACCCGGGTATATGTACCCGCCCCCGAAAATTATGGCTGCAAAAACCCCAAATATCATCACGAAGTATGGCACCAACATTATCAGGCTTGTGCCGAGAATTATCAGAACCATGGTGGAAAGAAAGGCAAGTACCAGCGGGATGACCATTGCAGCGGCCAGGAGCAGGGTGGAATATTCCTCTGCCGTCATGGGTATGCCTGACTTTTTGAGACTGGGCTTTATGAGGACCGGGAGTTCAAGCTTGTTCGCCAGATTCCCGAAGTTCTTCAGGGCCCACTTCACCGCCCTCTTTTTGTACTTTTCTTCTGACATCAGTAACCACCATCTTCATGACCTTCTCAGTGTCGGAGTAATAAGACTGGACCCATCTTCCGAAATCCTGGAACTTCAGGACATTGTTCATTTTGAGCCACTCAATAAAGAGCGACCGTCTCTCGAGCTCTTTGTAAATGGTGTCATAATCTATCCCTTTGAAGTCGGAAATCTTTTTGAGAATCGCGCTCTTGCCTACCAGGTTTATTTCGTCCTTGACCGGGTCCCACTCAAAAAGTTTGTTGGGGATTATCTTCGCTTCGCGGACGTTAACACCGGCAACTTCATATATTCTGTTTATACGCCTGATAAATTTGCCCTGCATCTTTGTTCTTTCCAAGAAAACAACGACATCCAAGTTTTCCAGAAGTGCGGCGCTCAGGCTTATTGGCGGAGTGGTGAGCCGGTCGACAAGCCGTTGCAGGCTGTCCGAGTGTATTGTCGACAGTGCGGGATGACCCGTGGCCATCCCCTGGAACATCGTGCTGGCTTCCTTTCCCCTGACCTCCCCGACTATTACGTAGTCAGGCCTCTGTCTCAGAGCTGCCTTAAGCAAATCAAACATTTCAACGGCGCCATAGCTCTTTTCACCGTAGCCGAGCCTCGCCACATGTGGAACCCAGTTTGGCAAGGTTAGCATCAGCTCTGCCGTGTCTTCTATTGAGACGACCTTCAGCTCTGGACGTATGAACAAACTTATTGCGTTGAGAAAACTTGTCTTACCTGTTGCAGTCGTTCCCGAGACTAGGATGCTCTTTCCGTATTCGACACAGAACCAGAGATATGCAAGCGATATTGAGCTGGCCGTCCCAAAGTCAATCAGCTTCGTTGGCGTGAGCGGTTCCTTCAGGAATTTTCTTATGGTGAAGTTGCTCCCGCGCCTGGCAATATCGCTTCCCAAGGTGGCCTGCAGTCGTGACCCGTCCGGCAGCGATGCATCCAGCAGCGGATGCGCCACCGAAATGCTCTTCCCTCCTTTCTGGGCCAGCTTTATCACAAAGCTATCCAGTTCTTCTTTGTTGGTGAAACGAACGTTTGTTTTCATCTGGTTGAATTCAGGTCTCCGGTGAAATATGTAAACGGGGATGTTCACACCATCGCAGCTGATATCTTCGATATTCGGGTCATGCATAAATGCCTCTATCCTTCCCAGGCCAATGAAGTCCCTGAATATGTAGTACTCTATCTTTGGCGTCGTTTCAGGGCTTATTTTCCAGCCAAAGAGGTCTATAACCTCCTTTATTTTTGAGCGCAGGTATTCCCTGTGTTTCTGTTGACCGTCGATGGTGTAGATGGCATCCAGTTTTTCCTCAAGCTTGTCTTCAAGCCTCTTTATGAGGTTCCTTTCAGAGAGGCTTAGCGTTGGCTCTATGACTTCATAAATGAGTTCCTTGCTTTTTGGTTCCCAATGTATGTGGGCCCACGCGAACACACTCTCGCCTGGTTTCGGCACTTCCGGAATGAGTGAATATGTTTCCTTCAGCTTCTGTTTTTCTTTTTCTCCCTGTTCGAATGGCACGTGATAGAGCCCCTGGACTTTTTCGATTATTTGTCTCCCAGTCATTTGTTTGAACATCGGTGCCACGAAACCGAATGGGACCATATACCTGCTGTCGCCACCCCCAACGTCTCCTATAATGGGCGCGCCCACCTTCCTACCTTCCCCCTCGGGCTGCACGGACTGACTCAGCCCTCTTTTTAGGGGCTTTCCTTCGAACTCCGTGTCCTCCGGAAGTTTGCGCATATCGAAAGCTATTGAAGGTGCGACGATCTGGTCCAGCCGCTGCTCAAGCTTCCTTAACACCCGCGTCAGGACTTCTTTGGTTTTTGCAGGCTCATTTATCGCGATAACGGAAGCTTCTTCGATTGAGCCCATTTCCTGCCGCAGAAGTCTGTCGACCTCGTCTTTGACAATCTTGTCAAGGTCCTCATCCTTTATGTCTACCTTCATTTCCTTTGCTTTTTCGAGAACCCTTGTCTGGACCCGGCCCTCAAGCTTCCGCCTCAGCCTGTTGACGATGGACTGTATGATTACATTAGCTCGCGTTTTCTTAACCTTCTTCGCAGTCCTTCTTAGCTTAAAAGCCACGAAACTAAGAGGATTGCAGACATATAAGTGTTAAGGAGCACTCCCTAATACTCCCAGGGCTTCTTGTTGACAAAAAAGAGGGTGACCCACTCCTTTTCCTTTTTTCTCATCTTTTTGTAGGTCCCCTCAATTGCACTCCCTGTGAAGACCTCTGCCTCTTCAAAATTCCGAACCAGCTTGGAAAAGCTCGGAAAACGCCGCTTTTTTCGGGTATATAGCCGCCCACCCTCCACGAACCACGCAGGATGAGCGCTCTTGAACTTTTTTACGTGCTGTTTCTTGCCCCTTGGCGGGCCCTTTACCAGAAGTTCGCTGTCGCCCGGGAAAAGCTCGAAAAGCACGAAGACATCCCTGCTCACAAAGACGGACCACCTTTTCACAAGGTAGCCGTCCAATCTGGCGTTTCTCTCTATTTTTCTCGCCCGCTTCTTTGCGTTTCCCCACACGGCATCCTCGACCATTTTGGGTTTTTTCAGGACCAACAGCGACTTGTTCCTGATTTTCGGGAGCTTCTTGAGCGGTCTCGGCTTTACGGGAAAGAAGAAATTTTCGCCGGGCGACTTTAGGAATTCCTTTGCGGCTTCCTTCAGCAGCTCGAAACTCCCCCTGCTCACGGATGCCAGGACGTTTCGGTTTTCATCTACCGGGTCGCTGAGCCGGATTGGCCACTTCATCTCGGCGAGTTTTTCCAGTGCCTTGACAAAGCTTCCTGCCCTGCTGACAAGCACCTCCATGGCATATGCACTAAACCCTTCGATGCGGGCCTCTGCACCGTAGACGCCAATACCTTTGCAGAATCGTTTGAGCACCCGCACCTCGTCCTTGACATTTTCAGGGAGGCCGCTTACGAATTTCACGTGCCACCTGCTGCGGTCGGCGGCTGACAGAATTTCGGGGGGCTTGGTTTCATATGCAGGAACGAGTTCGACACTCACACCCTTGTATCTGGCCTTCACATAAGGGTGCTGGGCATAGCTGACTTCCACCCGTTTGCTGAATGAGCCCGCAACTTTTTTCAGGAATTCAATTTTTTCCTTCAGGCAGTCCTCCTTTGGGAACAACAGGAAAATGTCAATGTCGTTGACAGACTTCGTGAAGGTACCCTTGGCGACGCTCCCACCGAGCAGCGACTTCCTGTGTTTTTTTTTCACAAGCCGCAAAACTTCCCCACCAAGCGCCACAGTTTTTTTCACTTCACTCTCTGATGGCTTGACCCCTTTCAGAACATTGAATGCGACAACATACCGCTTTATTGTAGTCTCGGGCATTGCGCCCCTCCTCAACAAGCTGAATGTAAAAGGGTCATAAACGGTTGATACGGAGCCGGTAGCCAAAACTTTCTTTCCGACAATCGGAACATCCAGATGCATTTTTACATCTTTTGGGCTGAAGGGTGTTTTTCCGCCAGCCTTGTTTGCGGAGGTCGCAGTTATTGGACCTGACAACTTTGCGAGCTCACTTGCTATGGGCGATGAGCTGATGCGGAATGCCCCCAACCAAGGCAGTTCACTATTGACCACTATATTTAGGGGACCGGGATGCAGGTGTCTGCTCAGATAGTGTCCCAACTCATTCACGAATGCATGGCCTTCCAGGTCACCAACATCTGAGACGATGACAGGTATTTTCTTTTTCCTTTGTCGCCCCTTAAGTCGGTAGACCTTCTCAACAGCATCAGCGTCGAAAGCGCTCGCGCCCAGGCCATATGCAGTCTCAGTCGGATAGGCTACCACACCCCCCGCGCCGATAATCCGTCCCGCATCCTTTAAACTTATCACTCAAGGAATTGGCAAGAATATTAATAACGCTTGCCTGTGCAAGCATCCATTTACTTAACGCCGATTATCACTGCCCAGTCCCTTGAGCTTATGAAGCCTTTGATTGCACCTTGGGAGTCTATAACGATAATACCATATGGCTTGAACTGGGCGACTTTCTGTTTCACAAGTTCTATGTCCTCATGGTCTGTCACCTTCAGGATGTTCTTGTCCATTATGGCATCAACAGCCGTTTTTCCAGCGCTCTTCTTTCCAATCACGCAGTGCCTCACAATTGTGTCAAGGTATATGATTCCCATAGGTTCCCCTGCCTTCACGACAATGGCTGCTATGACTGCAGGAAAACCATCAAGTATTTTTTCTGCGGTTATTTTGACTGTCTTCTTTGGGTCAACGATAATATATTCGTCCCTGTACTCGACATCTTCGACTTTCATGTAAATGAGAAAATAAGCTAGTATTTAGAGCTTTCCCCCAACGGAAAAGTTTTAATTTTGGCCCGCAATCGCAGGTGTGGATGTCCTAAAAAAGGCGGGGAATATTTGCAGGGCCATAAGGGTGGAATTGCCAAAACGGGTCGTTCCGGGCACAACCCTTATTGAGGTTGCAGAATTGATTGAGTCTCGCATCCGTGACGGAGGGGCGCTCCCGGCCTTCCCAGTGAATATTTCAATCGATGACGTGGCTGCCCACTTTACGCCAAAGCCCAGGAGTGACAAAAAATTCGAAGAGGGACAGATAGTCAAGATAGACTTCGGCGCTCACATAGATGGCTGGCCAGTTGACAATGCCATGACCATCGACCTGGGCGAGCATGACGAGCTGAAAGCTGCCGCCAATGAAGGTCTTGCTGCAGGGACGGAGGTGCTGCTCAACAGGGGCCCAAAGGCCACGTTGAGTGATATAGGCAAAGCAATCGAGTCGGCAATACTTGCCCGCGGTTTCTCGCCGATAGTCAACCTCACGGGCCACAAAATAGACCGGTGGCTCCTCCATGGTGGGTTCAGCATCTACAATTATGACTCCGGCTCAAAAAAAGAAATAGGTGAAGGAATATTCGCCCTGGAGCCGTTCGCTACCACCGGCAGCGGCCGGGTAAAAAGCGGGCCAGCATCTGAGATTTACAGACTCGTGAAGCCGAAGCGCCAGCGCCTTCCTGGGCCAAGGGCCGTCCTCAGCGAAGTAACGAAGTTCAAGACACTACCCTTTTGTTCCCGGTGGGTTTCCAAGCCTGAATACCTTCGTCTCCTGTCCCGCGACGGTTCCCTGCACAACTACCCTCTGCTGGTGGAGGTGTCGGGCGGCATCGTGAGCCAAGCCGAAAACACCTTCTTAGTGAAGGAAGGGAAGGTGGAGCAGCTCACATAATGAACTGTCGATAGGGTTCGACAGATATTGTGTATTTAAACTTTCTGATTTACTGGGCTTTGTTAAATAAGTGACCTTTCTGGGCGATTTTTTTAACAGAATGAGGACTTTTTTAACAAAATCAGTGTGGTAACCCTGGGTCAATAATCACCAAAAAATTATGTGTTGCATGTGCTATAAATGGTGAAGAATATTACCTTGAGACACAATATATGGCACAGCACTTGTCCAAACCCCGAGAGAATGCTGTTTATGAAGTTCAGCGCTTCTTCACGACGGCAAGGTCCCCTAAAGTCACGTCAGGATGCTTCGTCTGGCTCTTTGTTGCTACACCGTCTACAACCCCGCGGATACTTATTCCCAGGAACTTCTCCAGCTTTTTGACCAGCTTTTCGTTTGGCAGCATTTTTCCACTTTCAACCTTGGCGAGGGCTGTTTTTTTTTCCATAAGGGCGTTCGCCAGCTCTTCCATGCTTAGCCCGCGCTTTTCCCGGGCATCCCTTATCCGCCTCGCATAGTCCGGTACTATGTCCTCTTTGCTTTCCTCGACCGGCTTGACCTCTTTCACGAGGATACGCTCCGCAAGGACGTTTCCGAATTTTGTGCAGTCTTCGCAAGCAGCGAAGACCAGGCCATCAATATTTACTCGCGCACTTGTCTTTTTTTCTCCGCATATTTCACAAAGCATTTCAAACCCCTTCCCTCAAAGGTACGAATGCAAAACCCCATACCTCTTTGACAATAGAGAACTCGCCGTTCCTCCTGCCCAGAACAAGCGAACCGTCCACAGGCATCACTATTTTTCCCCCTTCCTTCAGTTGCTCCTTGAGTTCCTTCGGTATCTGGGAGGCCTCTGCAGTTACGAGGATGCAGTCCCACTGCATCCCCCGCAGCCCCCTGCTTCCATCTCCCAAGTGTGTTTTTACGTTCTTGAGCTTTTTAAGCCTCTCGTTCGCGAATTCCGCGAGGCTATGTATCCTCTCCACGGTGTGGACTCCCTTGCACAGCCTGCTCAACAGTGCGGCGGTATACCCGCTCCCAGTCCCCACGTCAAGCGCTACGCCGTTGGGCTGCAGCAGTTCCAGCATTACCGCGACGGTGCTCGGTTGTGGGATGGTCTGCCCCGCCAGATGCGGGAGCGCGTCATCTGCGTAGGCGTGCTTCACGTGCCTTGGCAGCACAAACTCCTTCCTGTCGACCTTCCTGAAAGCTTCAATTATGCGCTTGGTCTTTAGAAAACCCCTCTCAACGACACGGTCGACGAGTTCATCGTTGTTCATCCAAATCCCTTTTCACGACCTTTCCCCGCGGCCTTTCCTCACCGAACACGGTTCCTTCGAACCGGTAGACCTCCGCCTCTTTCCAGGAACCTTCCGGAAGCCCGGCCTTCAGGCAGCAGCCGTCCAAAAATTCCTCGACGTTCCATCCCTGTTCTACCGCTACCTGAGGCAGCAAAAGCCCTGAGTGGAATCCTTTGCGAACGATCAGCCCGTGCTTCCCTACTTGGATTTCGTCAAGTGGCCGCGCGACCTTCTCGGGCGGCGTGAGCAGGCTGACTTCTATCTCAACTTCCCCGAGTTCTTTTTTTGTCATGGGTGGAAACCGGGGGTCTCTTATTGCCGACAGGGAGGCACCCTTAAGGCCTTTTGACAATTCCACAGGGGATGAGAACCCGATGCACCCTCTGAGCAGGCCGCCCTTCGTCAATGTCACGAAGACTCCAGCGCGACCCGTTAATTCAGGAGTGTAGTCTTTCCCGTCGAAATGGGCCTCTATGATGCGTCTAGCTTCCTTTACAGCCTTTTCAGGCTCCAAACCAGAACACCCCCGATAAGGAGAGCCGCAAGCGACTCTTCGAACGTTATGCCCGGCGCTGCGGCCACAAGTCCAGAGGCTGCAGTCTGCGCTATATTCAATGTCAGAGACTCCTCTGAAGCTATTCCTGCCACGCTTTGGCTGCTGGCAAAGACTTTGACCTCGGAATTCGACACGGCGGCACCGCCATAAATTATCATCGTGAACTTCTTGACTTCATTTGGTCCGAGGTTTATGTTCATTGAAGTTTTGCCGTCTATCTTTGTGAACTGCAGGTATTTCCCGGACAGGCTGAGCGTGTATGTGTCCTGCCTAAGCTGCGGGTCTCTGACAATTATGTTGGCGTATCTTATCTCGCCGACATTCATGTCGATTGAAGTGGGATTGATTATCACGAAGCTGTCCAACACGCAGCCGTTGTTTATGCAGCTCAACCCGCTCCCGCAGTCACCGTCTGATGTGCAATATTTCCCAATATTGTCAGGAACACATGTGTTGCTTACGCAGCTGCTTCCGGAAAGACAGTCACTGTCATCGGCGCAGCAGTCCGGGTCCCCGTTCTGTGGTCCCGGTTGGTAGCACTTGGCAAAACTCGGGCAATAATAGTCGAGACTGGTTGTACAACTTTCACAGGTGCTGGTGTCAAGGTTGCAGAAATATGAGGCACTGGCCCGTCCCTCGGCCGTCGTGCAGTCAGAGTCCCCGTTGCAGCAGTCGGCGTCCACCCCCACGCAGTTGGTGCTAGCACAGTAGCCGTTGAAGTAACCAGAACTTGTTGAATCAGGGCAGCCGACACAGCGGTAGCCATAAAGGGAACACCAGTTTCCGGATGTACACTCAGAGTCACTGGTGCAGCACCCCAAACCAGTGCAAGTGTCGTCGCCCTGGGTGGTCGTGCATTCCCCGCCTGCCTCACTTATCGTGAGTACTGCAGGACAGCAGTACGAATTGTTTCCGCTGACGGGTTCGGCCTCACAGTTCCCGGGGGCGCACATCCTGTCTTCCCCGCAGGTTTGTCCACTAAGCCGCAGGTCGTTGCATGACCAGGGTATGCCAAAGTTCGAGTATGTGGAGGCATTGGCGCACCATTCCTCCGATGAACATACGGCGTCAGTGACACAACAGCTGTAGCCGGGCAGGCAGCAGGCCCCGTCCTCAAAGTGATCGCCGCTCGGGCAGCATACTCCGTAGGAGCAGGTGAAATTGGACAACCCGCCAAAGGCCCAGCAGTTGCTGGCTTGTGACGGGCACGCAGTCGGGCAGTCGCTTGTAGCGTCGCACTGATAGGTGTAGCTGCTGCCGCTGAGCTCATATAACAGCAAAACATCGGTCACGTTCGTGAACACGATTATCTCCGTCTCATTCGACAGGGTCTGCTTGGTGTCGTTGAACATGCCTATGGGTATACCTAGGAGAATCGGCACGGTCCGGGACTTGCCCTTGCCAAGCGGGGGCTGGCTGCTTATATTGACCAGCGAGATGGCCCCGTTGTTGACGCGGGCCCCGACCGTGAACTGCGCCAGGTCAACGTCCCCGAGATTGTTGACAAGCACGTTTAACTGGGCCACATTGCCAACCTTCCATCTCCCTGCACTGAAGGAGCTCGAAGTCTGATAGTTCAGGGACGCCACGGTCTTCGTGCAGTTTGTTGGAGGCACCGTCCCCGTGCTTCCGCAGCTGCAGTTGACCCTGATTATGTTCCCGCCCTTTTGGAAGGGATTGGTCAGGGGAATGAAATCTGACCCCCCTGTGGCGGACACGGTCTGTGTCGTCGTGTAGATTCGCACGTTGCTGTCGTTGAACACGTTGACGGTGCATTCGGCCTGTGAACTGCAGAGGCAGTCCACGCTGACATTCACTATTGACAGCGAGCCGTTTCCGAACCAGTTGGAACCCTTGTAGATGTCCAGGCAGCTGCCCCCGCCCTTGATGCAGAAGCCCTGCGTGCTTATGTATTCCCTGGTCGTGGTGTTGGCGTCGGCATCGCACGGCAGCGCGCAGCCGAGTGCACTGTCCTGAATCTTGCAGCTCCCTGTTCCGGTGCTATAAATCCCCGGTGTTTCCGTGGTGTAGGCACATGCCCCCTTGCCTGTAGAGTTGCCCATGCAGTAGCAGTTGGCGGCGCTCGTGCAGCTGTACGACTGGCATTCCTTCCATGTGCCCTCATAGCAATAATCCAGGTCGCCGTCATTGTCAGAATCCACATTTGAGGTTCCGTTGGTCGCGCAGGCATCAATCGTCCCGTCGTTGTCCTCGTCATATGGGCAACCGTTCGACGGGCAGCAGATTCCTGAGAAGCTCTGGGAGTTCTCGCCATCCCAAGGATTGGAGGGGGGGTCAAAATAGTTGGACTCCCCGCCTGTCACAGAATAGGTAATACAATTGCCTGAGGCGCATGCTGAAGACACGTAGCAGCCAGTCCCCTCGCCCTTCTTGCACAGGCAATCCGAGCCCGAACAGGCGCTTGCAGTGCAGTCCCTGTCACTCGCGCCCGAACAGGTATAACTTTTTCCGTCGTCGTTTATCACAGCAGTGGTGTCGCAATAAACGCCACAGTCAGTCGGAGTTCCCTCATCACATCGTGTGACCCTTTCTGAGGTGGCGATGCACCACGTGCCTGTGTCGACCGAACTGCAGCAGTTCTTCGTGTCCTGTGGATAAATGTTCTGTCCCGTCCAGATGCCGTTCATCTGGTCGCAGGCAACCTGACACATGTCCGTCGAGTTCGCCGTGGTGTTCCAGTTTCCCGTGCTGTTGTCACAGAATTGGTCATAATATCCGTCGTTGTTGAGGTCCACATTGAGACAATAGGCGCTCACGGTCTGCTCGCAGAGCCACCATGTGCTCTCGCTGCAGAGGTAGTTGCTGCACGAGGAGCCCGGAGAAACGCAGTCATAGGACGCCCCAAGGTCGCGCCCGCATTTGTTGTCGGCGCAGCACACGGACTCGGAACCCTGGACGATGCAGGTGCCGCTGGTCAAGGGCGTACTTATCTTTTCCCCCGTGTCGTCGCCGCAGCAGCTGCTGAGCGTGTCCACGAAGTCGTCGGCGCCCCAGGTCGCACCGGTCGCGGAGCAGGTGCAGGCAGCCTCATAGATGTCCGGCTCCACTGCCTTCACGCAAAGCTTGTATGTGAGTCCCGTGCCGCACGCCGCGACGTGGGAATTTGTCGTCTTGTAAAATTCTACTACACAAGTTTCCTCAGCACCACAGCTTGTCTTTACCGATGCATTCACTGGACATGAAATGTAAGAGGCATTATCATAATTGGAAAATCCCGGGTCTTCCGCATGCGAGTTGGTCAGTTTCTTCAGGCCCATTATTGCGCTCTCGTCTGAAGCGAGCGAACTCTTTGCGGCCACCCCCGCGTCGTTTACGCTGTCGCCGTAGACGCACAATTTATACGCATATGAACCATAGTCCGGTTCGGCCACATGCGCGTTCGTCGTTCCGGACAAACTGGCTGCCGCTTCCCACCCCTGCGGGCAGCTTCCTGAAACTATTTGTCCGACCACGGAAAGATTGTAGGCCATGACGGGAAAAAACAAGAAGAAAAGCAATAGCTTCTTATTCACTCAAGCTTTAATCGAAAACACATAAAAAGCTTATCCTTTGGCATTAGCAGTTCGTGCTGGCGCATGAACCACTCAAGAATACGTACCAGTCAAACGACCCAGAAGATAATTGCCTGCAGACCTTTACCCTGACTATCCGGCGATTGTAAGCATCACAATACTGCTCATACATAAACGCGCCATGGGTGGTGCTGCTGCATGTTACCGCGAACCTGTTTGACCAAAAGCTACGCCCATACAATGTTCCCGTATCCCCTTCAACATTTATGTAGTCACCACCAGACGCCCAAATTGGACCTATAACATCATTGATTTCCAAGTCACCAGTTATGTACAGGTCCTCCATCACGTAGACCTGGCTGCCGTCTATGGCATATAAGTTGCCTTTAATCCCAACGTCTCCATTTTCTTTGATTTCCATTGCTCTGAAGTTCGCTGAGGTTCCCCTCATTCTGAATGCAATCCCCCCGTCAACGGACGAACTGCTGTCGGTTTTCGTGAATACCAGTGACCCTGTGTCCCCCAACATATCCTCGTCGTACCTAATCCTGAAGCCGTCTCCCGTCGGGATTCCTGTTGCCCCAGTCAGCCCGTAAAGTATGACGCTGTTATCCGAGCCGGCATACCTTATTGGCTCCGAAACCTCCAACGAGGTCAGGTCTATATTGTTTTCCAGATACAGCGAAATGTCGCCACTTGTTCCTCCGCCGTCCACGTCGTTGCCGGCACTCACAGTCTCTATGATTGCTGAGTCAGCGGCACATGTAATCGCGCCTGTGGAGTCGATTCCAGTCACATGCTGGTTGGCACTGCAACCCCCATCAAAGAAGCTGCTCCCATCGGCGTCCAGCAGTCCACTTGTCTCTATGCTCCCCGTTACCTCAAGCTTCGAAGACGGGCTCGCCGTCCCGATGCCAACGCTCCCGTCAACCACAAGCCCCTCCGCCCCAGTGCAGGTTCCCCCACCCGCGTCAATCCGCACACAATCCTGGTCAGTTATTGTCAACCCGCCCGCATCATTATTGAACCCAAGGGACAGCTTCCCGTCCCTGACCTCCAAGTTCCCCCACTCGCTCCCGCCATTGTCCACATCTTCCCGGATTATCACGCCATAAGTATCATCGTTACTCTGCAGCTCTATGAAATCATCATCAGAATTGTCAGAATAAAGTTCAAAAGCCCCCGACAAGTCGTTTATCTGGTTGTTTCCCATATACAGGTTCCCACCACTTACAGTCAAGTCCCCGGTCAACCTCCCGGCACCGGAGACGTCCAGCTTGTAGCTGCCAGGAACGGCACCAACCCCAACATTCCCGCCCGAGGTAATGTGTATTCCCAGCCCCCCGGAACCCTCCAGCTCCAGCGTGCTGGAGCCCACAACAGATTCCACATTTGTGATATCATCATTGCTCAAGGTGATTGCATTCATAGTGGCAGTTCCACTGACGCTAAAGGTTCCAGATGAAAGCAGCGCCACATTTCCGGAATCTCTGGAGACGCGCAAAAGATTTAGGTGGCTTCCCACCCCACTTGCGCCGCCCTTTACGTAAAGATAATTGGAGTCGCCGGTGCCAGCACCATCAAAAACTATGCTGAAACCAGCCCCCGTCGCATCTTCGGAGAAATGAATATAGCTGCTCTGTGAGTTCCCAATGCGTATGGTGCTAACGTTCGTTATGTCATAGGAATTCATATCGAGGTTGGTGTTGATATCAGTGATCTCACTCAAGGGATGTGAATGCTGGGCGATGGTCGGGAAGAGAAGCAGAGCTACTATGAAAATTTTTTCCAAGCCATTTTGTTTTTTTGCGTTTGCCATTTTCATCACGGACAGTTGTAGTCATCTCCATAATCCATCCACAATTGACATGTGCCCCACAGGCCATTGGACCTGTGTTGAACGACGAAGTCGGCTCTCTGAGTTCTCCACTTGTTGTAGCCAGTGCAGTAAGTTTCTATTATTATTCCTCCCTCGTCATGGATGTCATTCCACTCACTTATGACCTTTGAAATTCCTGCCAGGTATACTCGGTCACTGTAGGCAGGGTCCCCTCTGATGTCATTTCCACCTACTGTGATAGATCCCATTACTAGTAAGCCGTCGGATATTGAAAGAACGTTACCGTCCATATCGTATAGGCTCCCTCTGATTCCGACATCCCCGTCCCCTTCAATTTCCATCGCAGTTATCTCACCTGCGGTGTCATACATCGTGAAAGCAATTCCCCCCTGCGAAGTCGTTGAGTAAGGGTCCAGTTTCTCGATTACAAGCGCGTCGTAACCAGGAAAATATGGGTTGCCAATATCTTCGCGCCTGATTCGGAAACCACCTCCCCGGGGGTTGCTTGCAGGGCTGCCAAAGCCGTAAAGCACCGTGTCAGTCGCCGAACCTGAAAACTTCGTGGATCCAGCAACAACCAAGTTGTTGACAGTTATGTCGCTTTCCAGCGAAAGCGTTACGGTCCCGCTTCCTCCGCCTCCACTTATTCCTTCACCACCCCGTACGGAATCTATGTCCGCGGTATCCGAGCCACAGGTGATTGCGCCAGTAGAATCAATTCCAGTTATGTGCTGGTTGCCTGTGCAACCCCCATCAAAGAAGTTGCTCCCGTCAGTGTCCAGCAGCCCGCCGGCTTCAACGCTCCCGGAAACATTCAACCCGGATCCGAAGACAGTTGTGCCGATGCCAACGCTCCCGTCAACCACAAGCCCCTCCGCCCCAGTGCAGGTTCCCCCACCCGCGTCAATCCGCACACAATCCTGGTCAGTTATTGTCAACCCGCCCGCATCATTATTGAACCCAAGGGACAGCTTCCCGTCCCTGACCTCCAAGTTCCCCCACTCGCTCCCGCCATTGTCCACATCTTCCCGGATTATCACGCCATAAGTATCATCGTTACTCTGCAGCTCTATGAAATCATCATCAGAATTGTCAGAATAAAGTTCAAAAGCCCCCGACAAGTCGTTTATCTGGTTGTTTCCCATATACAGGTTCCCACCACTTACAGTCAAGTCCCCGGTCAACCTCCCGGCACCGGAGACGTCCAGCTTGTAGCTGCCAGGAACGGCACCAACCCCAACATTCCCGCCCGAGGTAATGTGTATTCCCAGCCCCCCGGAACCCTCCAGCTCCAGCGTGCTGTCCCCCACCACCGAATTTACACCCGTGACATTCTTGCCGCCCACGTCAACGGCATTGAGTGTAGAGGCTCCACTGACGCTTAGACCGCCGTAAATGGTTGTGCTCCCTGTATCCCTTGATATGCGGAGGAGATTTATGTAGTTCTGCATACTCCCTGCGCCGCCCTTGATGTAAATGTAATTGGCATCACCCGTTCCCACACCATCAAACACAATGCTGAAACCACTGCCTGACAAATCTTCGGAGAAATGAATATAACTGCTCTGCGAATTCCCGACTTTGACAACATCTGTGACGCTTATGTTGTAGCCGCTCATGTTGAGGTTCGCGTCAACAGGTGTGACATCAGTCAGGTGATGTTCCTGCTGTGCGAAAGCAATTGAGAATATAAGCAGGGCTAATGCGAATCGCTTCACTCAGGACTAAGGTTGCGGAGTATTTATTTTTTCGCCCACAAGCTTTTTATTCCCATTTTCTTAGAAGTTTCATGCACAAGCAATGGTTTGTATTGGCAATTCTGGTGGTTATTATTATCGGTCTGTTTTCGTGGTTTCGCCGCCCTGAGAGTGACATGGAAACTGAAATTTCCGAGAAAATAAAAAACGCTTACGAGCTTTCGAATCCCGGATCCACTGTAACAGACATAACACTTATTCCTGAAGGTGGAGTCTACAAGGTCATTTTCAAATTTGACGGGGACCTCGTGGAAATTTATGTTGACAGAGACGGCAGGTACGTATTCCCTGTAAGAACCGAACTCAGTGCAGCCGTCGAAGCTATGACAGCCCAGAAGGAATTCTTTTCGTGTCTGAGGGAGCAGAACACAATCCTCTATGGTGTAATTGGCACCAACGCCACAGACCTTCAGCTCAGGACACTCTGGAGCAGTCCTTATCTGGGAAACATCTATTTTGACTGCTCTGAAGAACGCCTGGATACATGCATTGCAATGAATGTGACGGCAGTCCCGTCCTGGGCCATCCTAGGCAGGCTCTACGCAGGAGTCGCTACAGTGGAAGACCTTGAAACGCTCACGGGCTGCAAATTTGAGGGTTGACTATGGTGTGGGTAGTCACGGGCGCTAGCGGCTTCCTGGGCTACCACATGTGCAAGTACCTTTTGAAAAAGCGCGCAAGGGTCCGCGGTGTCGACCTCGCGGCCTTTGAGTATGACATGCCCAAGGTGGAATTCTATCAGAGCGACATCCGCGACGCCCAGCTCATGCAGCGCGTCTGCAGGGGCGCAGACGTGGTAATGCACGGTGCTGCCGCACTGCCGCGCTGGCCCGGTGACAAGATATGGGACGTGAATCTCAACGGCACAAAGACCATGCTTGAGGCCGCAGCCACCGCGGGCGTGAAGCATTTCATATTCATCTCGACAACGGCAGTCTATGGCATCCCCAAGAAGCACCCTATATACGAAACTGACCCGCTCACGGGCGTGGGCCCATATGGCGAAAGCAAGGTGGCCGCCGAGCGCGCATGCGAGAAATACCGCGACCGCATGGTGGTGTCCATACTCCGCCCCAAGACCTTTGTCGGCACAGTCCGCCTCGGCGTGTTTTCCGTCCTCTTCGACTGGCTCTACAGGGGAAAAAAGCTGCCCGTAATAGGCAATGGCGAGAACCGCTACCAGCTGCTGGATGTCGACGACCTGGTCGAGGCCATCTACCTAATGTCCAAGCTCGCGCCAAAAAAGGCGAATGACGTTTACAACGTGGGCGCCACAGAATTCGGGACCATCAACTCGCATATGCAGACGCTTCTGGACTACCGCGGCATGGGCAGACTCGTGCACTTCCCCGCCGGCCCCGTGAAGCTCGCCCTGCGGGTGCTCGACAAGCTCCACCTCAGCCCGCTATATCCCTGGGCCTACGACACGCTTGACAAGGACCATTTTGTCTCCGTGGACAAGCTGGTAAAGCTGGGCTGGAAGCCGAAGCTGACGAGCGAGCAGGCGCTTCTCGAAAGCTACAAATGGTACGAAAAGCACCGCGACAAGATAATCGACAGCAAGGGCGTTACCCATACGACGCAGTGGGACCAGGGCGTCCTGAGGTGGTTCCGCGACCTGTTTTTCTGACAGGTGTCGAAATCCGCCCAGACAAAAAATATAAAGGGTCTTGTTACTCTCCGGTATGGAAAAACCTTACTTTACAGTAATTAATAAACCAGGAGCCCGTGAACACAAGGACGTATTTGCACGAGGTGGGAGAACCTTTAAAGTTTCTGAGGAGGACTTTATACCCGAGGCCATCGGCAAGTACTGCAAGGGCGACGGGTACAGTTGCATTGTAAGTGCTGGTGGTGATGGAACCGCTGGCAAAGTGGCGTGGGCCGCCTATAAGAAAATGAAAAGCGGGGGATGCGAAATTCCTATTCTACCAATTCCATACGGAACCGGAAACGATATTCCGATGGCCACAGTGGGTATGGAAAATTTCGACAGGGAAGAATACGTACAAAAATGCGTGGAGGCCCTTGAGTCCGGCAAGTTCGACAAGCAATATTTTGACTTGATAAGGTTCGAGGCGGACGGAAAGGAGTTCTATGACCCGTTGGGTATTCACCTGGGCCTTTTCCAGAGGGCGACGAAGACCAAGCGGCTGAAAAAGATTTTCGGCAAGAATGCATACATCATCCGCGGCCTGATGGACGTGGCCGGCTACAGGCCGAAGGACATCCGGATAAAGCTGAACGGCGATGTGTTTTACGAAGGCAAGATATGGGCCGGGCAAATCGCGAATACACCGACGACAGGCGGCGGAAAAGTTTACATGGAAGGCGTTGACCCGCGGGACGGCGAGCTGAGCTTCGTTTACCTTCCAGTGGAAAACGCCAAGAGACGGGAGCTGCCCGGGCTTATCAGTGACCTGACGGATATGGTCAACATGCCCCAGGTCCGGACCATCCGCGGCGTCCGGACCTTTGAGATTGAGAGCATCGATCCGGGAGACTGTGTCGACGTGGCGTACTGCGGGGAAAACATAGGTCGAGTGAATCACGTCTATGGGGAGGTTATCAAAGGCGCCCTCCCTGTCCTGGTGCCCTCGGAATATTCCACATGAACATTTATAACGCTCCAAGACGAACCTGTAGATGTTCGACCTAGCAGTCATTGGGGGCGGCCCTGCAGGGCTCACGGCAGCCATTTATGGCCAGCGGTACGGCATGAGGACCGTGGTACTGGCAGGCGTTGTCGGCGGTCTTGTTGCTGACAACCCGCTCATCGAGAATTATCCGGGATTCAGGAGCATTACGGGCGCCGACCTGTCGCTGGCGATGCAGGACCACGCCACTTCGCTCGGCGCCGAAATCAAGGCCGAGAATGTTGTGGAAGTTAAAAAGAAAGGCAAAACATTTACCATCAAAACGGAATCCGGCACCGAAGTCGAGGCCCGCACCCTAGTGCTCGCTCACGGCCTGAAGCGCCGCAAGCTCGGCGCCAGGGGCGAAGACAAGTTCATAGGCAAGGGCATAAGCTACTGTGCCACCTGCGACGGCCCGTTCTTCAAGGGAAAACCCGTCGCCGTCGTCGGCGGTGGTAACTCCGCTGCGCTCGCCGCCCTTGTCCTTGGCGAGTTTGCCTCGCACGTCTACGTAATCTACCGCCGCGAAAAGTTCTTCCGGATGCAGCCCTACTACCTGCGCAAGATAGAAAAAGTCGACAAAATTGAGCCGTTGTTCAAGGAGGAAGTCGCAGAATTCCTTGGAAAAGAAAAAATCGAAAAGGTCAAGCTGGAGGGCGGCAGGGTTCTCGACGTCTCGGGCGTCTTCATTGAGATAGGATTCGAGCCGGAGCTGCCATTCAAGACCGACCTGAAGCTCACCCGCGACGAAAAGGGCTTCCTGAAAGTGGATGCGGGCATGCGCACAAGTGTCCCCGGCGTTTTTGCGGCCGGCGACATTTCAACGGGAAGCGACTATTTCTGGCAGGTCGCAACCGCAGTCGGCGAGGGAGCCATAGCGGCCCGTTCGGCATATGAGCACCTGCTCAAGGAATAAATACTTGAGATGCGCCGTTTTTCCATGGCCAAAAAAACAAAGTTCCTTTACGCGACCAAGCTTCACCTATACATCCTGCTAGTAGTGCTTGTCTTTGTTTCCGCAATAATAGGGATTGCATATTTTCATGGCGGCGCCGAGGCACTTCCACCAACGGCAACCGGCCTTGTGGTGGCAATGCTTGCGATTATGAGCTGGCTTACCTGGAAGAGCTACAAGGGCGAACTCCCGATGATGCGGATAGAGGAACGCTAGCGCTTGATATGAACGTCCAGCTGCGGGTTGGGTATTCTCACGCCTGCCTTCTTCAGGCTGTCATAAATTGACTTCAATATGCGAGTCTTCACGGCGAAGTTCTTAGAAGTCGGGACCCAGGCGCGGACAGTTATCTCGATGGCCGAGTCGAGCAGCCCGCTCATATAAACGTCGGGCGACGGTTCCTTCAGGACGTACGGTTCCCTGTCGAGCACATCGCCGATTGTCTTCAGGGCATTGTCGACGTCACTGTCGTAGCTTATGCCAATCTTGTATTCGAGCCTCCGGGCCTCGACTTTCTTGAAGTTCTTTATTTCGGCACCGAAAACCTTCTCGTTGGGCAGCCGCATGATTGGGCCGTCCCAGGTCCTGAGCCTGGTGCTCAAGGGTGTTATGTCGATAATGATTCCGCCGGTCCCGCCAATCTCAACACTGTCGCCTATGTCGAAAGGCCGGTCCACGTAGAGAAAGAGCCCCGATATCAGGTTCGAAACGGTCTTCTGGCTTGCGAAACCCAGCGCGATTCCTACTATTCCCCCCGCAACAAGCAGGCTGTCAAGTCTCAATCCGCCAATATCCATCGCGACAAGTGCTACAACGAAAATAAGCCCGTAGTATGTCAGGCGTGCCATGCTTTTGGCGGTCCCTTTTGGCATCCTTCTCTTGAAGCCGGTCTCCAGAAGTTTCTCAATTCTCTTTATGACCAGCAATCCAAGTATGAAAAACAAAACGCCGTAAAGCACACTTGGAGCCCCTTGCAGGAAACTTAGGTCAATCACACACCCCACCCCATCTCAATCGTCTCTTCCTTCTTGAGCACCTGCCCCCTTGCCCTGACGCGCGTCATGTCCTTGAAGTGGCTGCGGTTCAGGTATCTCACCCGCGGTGCCACGACCTTCCTCAGGTCGAGCTTTACCATTTCTGTCGCCACCCGTTTGTTGTCGTAATAGATGTCCAGATAGCTGCTGTCGAGCAGGAGCTTCGACGCCTTGAAAATTTCGTCGGTGTAATTCTTGATTCTTAGTGGAATCACCATTGAGGCCCCATCCCACTTGATGGGCTCTTCGACCACTTCACCGCCCACGCGCCTCGCAACGGTTCCCCCGTCCACGTATCCATAGAGGACGAACTCTTCCTTGGCATACCCGAACACGTCCACCAATTCATTCTGAAAAAACACACCCACTTCGAGCGGGACTTTCAAAAAAGTGATTATCCGCTCGCCGGGAGCTATGTGGAGCTTGGGATAACTCACTATGAAAAAGTCTGTCACCCTGTCCGGCAGGTTTACGGGTGCCATCGGCCGAACCTCCAGTTCAAGCTTTTTGGAAACCAGCTTGACACTGGTACTGCCCCTCTTGTAAAGATAATAGCCTCGCCGTTTTTCTACGGAAAACTCATTATGATGAGACCCGCCGACTCTGAGCTTGCCAAACACTCCTTTACAAAACCGGGATATTAATATAATCTTCCCTGCTTACTCTAGCCATGGTGCAGCTCCTGGGTGACTTCCCGCAGTCATTTGTGGAGGCTTTGAGTGAAGACCATCAGGATGTCCTTGTTGTGAGGGCCCCGGAGCTTGTCAACGAAAACACATTGCCCCAAGGAATCACCAAAGTGGTTACGGTCTCGCATGGCATGGACCACGTAGACGTGGACTTCCTAAAAAGGAAAGGGGTAGAATTCCACAGGGTGCCCGTAGGCGCTACTGACGTGGCTGAGTTCTGCATAGCTGCCGCCATCACGCTGCTCCGCAGGATTCCCGTGGCCGACATGGGTGACTGGACCCGCCCCGAAGGCCGGCGGCTTGCGGGAAAGACATGGGGCCTGGTCGGCTTCGGAGTCGTCGGCAAGGCAGTGGCAGAGGTCGCGGAGTCGCTCGGCTGCGAGGTGTTTATCTACGACCCATATGTGGAAGACGACCGTGCGGTGGCATCCCTGGATGAGATTGCCAAGGCCGACATAGTCTCGGTCCAAGTTCCCCTGACAGAAAAGACAAAGGGCCTGATTGGTGCCGACTTCGCCTCAAAGTTTGATGGCGTCTTCATAGACGTTTCCCGGGGCGGCGTAGTGGACACGCCCGCAATCCTTGAAGCGCTCAAGCAGGGCACACTCTTCGGTGTGGCCCTCGACGTTTTCCCTGAAGAACCATACCCGATGGTCGAGGCAGAAGGACTCAATCTGCTGGCCACGCCCCACATTGCGTCCAACACGGAAGACCGCTGGGCAGATGCCGCCAAAGAAGTCAACCGCGTAGTTTCCAAGTGACCAGCGCACCATAGAGCGTGTAGAATCCCATTATCGCGAGTCCCATTATTGAGCTGACAGTGCCAATAAGGCTTATCAGGCTGCCCGGCCATGCCAGCCATTCATTTGCCAGGAAAGGTCCCAGTGCCAGTATAAGTGTGCTCAGAATCTTTCCCCCGAATGCAAGCAGCGCACCGGCAGCTATTTTTCCCCATCTTATCGAAGGGAAGTCGGCGCGCGCCCAGAGCCAGGCCATTATCGGTGCGATAATATACGGTGTCTCTACAATTGCGCTTACCCAATCCGCCATATCATCCTCCCGCGCGCCCAGTATTTATCCTCCTCGGAGGGCTTTGCCCTACTCGCCCGTCGGGACCCAGTAATCGACCAGCTGGAGCGCTTCCCTCAGATAGTTCCCGTCCAGAAAACCCCAGTCAGTGACCCGCCCACGGATTCTTTCATTTCGCCCTTCTTTTTTGCCATATGACTTGGCGTTCAGGAATGTTTTCAGTTTTCCAAACTTACCCGGTTCCAGGTTTGCGCACTTTCCATTCCTGAAGGGATTATAATCATTCTTTGCAAGTTTCTGGGCCCACGTCTTTGAGAGCAACCCGAACGCAACAAAATATTTGTGTATTCCTACATACGCCCCTTCATTCGGCAATTTCGACATCACTTCTTCGCTCTCCTTCATATAAGCGTTCGCCTTGTGCACCCTTTTCTTGATGAGCTCCTTCATCCGCGGGTCGTCTTTTCTGAGGTCCAACACGCCTAAAAACCCGTCCCGACCAAACCCTGCGTCATAAAGTTCCTCCACGGAAAAGTAGACGCGGTTCATTTCCGCGTCTTCCAGAAGCTCCTTACCCCGGCAGTCTTTCAGGTTGACGATTTGCTTGGATAATGACTTGACCGCATCGTAAAATTCGTCATAGCTCACATCATCAGGGAGGTCATTCTTCAAGTCGAGTACTGTTAGGAATCCCATGATTACGGGTTCGGCCTGGATCGCGTGGAAATACTCATCCAGCTCCTCCTGAGAGAACAGCTTCCCTTCCTTATCGAGGTCGGCCCGCATTCCTCCGAAGAAATTCCTTAGTTTCTCCTGTAGGAAGCCCATGCCGTCGCTATCGAGATGCCGGTAATTATGGTAAAAGCACTTCAGGAGCCGCTCAGTGCGCTTGGCAGTTATTTCTTCCCCGGGTTTTGGTATCAGCAGTTCCAGGGGGTCATTTGCAGCCATAATTTCCTTGGCTTCCAGGTCATTTCTGTAGTCGTCCGGATTCGCCTCGAGCCACATTCTTTCCATGGTGTCGAGAAAATGTCTCCGCGGGTCTTCGCCCTCCCCGTCCCATTTCTGGTCAACACCGTCGTCCACGAGCCTCAACGTGGTGTATGTGACCGCGAGCTTCTTTGCGTCCTCTTCGGGAAGGAACATGTTGAATAGTTTTATTGAACTTCTCGAGCCGAGATTATCGCGAAAGTTATTCCAAGCATCGACATCGAAACCAGCGTAGTTCATTTTCCGTACCCGATCCGTTCTCCCATCTTGTCCAACAAGCCCGCGTCCAAGCCGTACCAGTCCAAAATATAGTCTTTGATTCCTTGCTTTTCGCCTCTGTCAACAGAGCCCGCCAGGGCCAGTATCTTGTTGTCTACGTCCTCCTGCTCGGGGTTCATGTAGCCCTTTCCGTTGAGAGGATTGTACCCCGCCCTCCCCAGTTCATCAGCCCAGTGCTTTATGAGTCCTCCATAGGCCGCCGCAAATTTTTGTACACCTGCCCAGACTCCCTCGCTCGGCAGCTTCATCAGGGTCTCGACGCCCCTTCGGAAGTATGCATTCGCCTTGTGAACGTTGTTTCGGATAAGTTCCTTCATCCTCCCGTCGTATTTTCCAGCAGTTGCTATGTCAACGAACTCCTTTCGTCTGAGCTTTGCGTCGTTTAAATCGTCTTCAGAGAAATAAATCAAGTTTCTTTCCAGACCGTCCAGGATGTCGCTTTCCCTGCACTTCTTTATGATTTTCACACCCTGGGATATGTCGTTTATGGAATCGTAGAGTTCTCCGTATGTGATGTTCTTCGGCAGGGCCGTCTTCAGGTCAACTGCAGCATTCAGACACAACAGCGTTGGTGCACACTGGACTCTCCGGTAGTAGTCTTCAAGTTCCTCCTGTGTGAAAAGCCCGCCTTCCTTGTCGAGTTTCATGCGCAACCCGTCGACGAATTCCCCGAGCAAGTCCTTTGTGAAATTGACTCTGTCAAATTCCTTGTTGTCGTGGGGCGAATAAAACGCCCCTTTGTCATAGAGAGAGTAAAAAGCCTGCATAATGTCTTGTGCATGCCTCTCCGTTATTTCTTCCCCGGGTTTTGGTATTAGCACGTCCCAGGGGTGGTTTCCTTCCAATTTTTCTTTTACTTCCGTGTAGCTGCTTGGCATCCCGGCATGGAAGGCTGCCTCCCCTATCTCAAGAAAAAGTCTACGTGGGTCCTCACCTTTCCCGTCCCAGGGTTGCTTGATGCCGTCACCAAGCAGGTTCAGGCCGATGTCGGCAATCATGAAGGGCCTTGCGTATTCTTTCGGAAAGCACTCTTCGATAAGTTCAAAAGATTTGTGCAGCTGCCAGTGGCCACCCAATGCCTCTAGTGCAGTCACCTCGCCAAAGTGACCTTTTGGTTGATTTTTTTCTCCGGCTTCCATAACCCATCGATACGACAAGGGCATATAAGCTTTACCACATTCGACGAACGTCTATATGGCAAAGTAGCTAAAAATACAGTTTCGCCAGAGTTTTCGCAGCAAGCGTCGCAAAAAGGCTGGATGGGGCCGCCCGGAT